>JAEOSY010000473.1 GCA_016840125.1 Candidatus Helarchaeota archaeon
AGGCATGGTAGAGTAACTTTTTAATGCTTTCAAATCTACCAATTTTTTCGCCTGTCAACTCATTCTCCAAGATTTCACAGATTTTCTCGGACGCCATCACTGAAACATCATTTTGAATTAAGATGCTACGTAACACCTCAAGGGGTTTTCGAGTATTTTTCTCATCCAGCATTTTGAGGGAAATTTTATCTTTTAACCCTCCAAAAGCATTCTTTAATTTCTCAAACATAAAATTTCAATCCAAAAAAGAGCTGAGCATTGAAAATATAATGAAAATTTGAATATAAATGGACTTTATCCGCCAACCATTGACGGCTGCTGTTGTCCCCGTTGCATTTGAGCTGCTAATCTCTCTACCTCTGCCCGTATTCGTTCCATCTGCTGCATGAGTTGCTGTAAACCTTGGCGTAATTGCATTTGGGACTTAGACAAATCCTCAATCCGTTTGTCTATACTTTCCTTCGCTCCTGCAATCGATTTTTCGACATTGACACCCGCTCCAACGTTTAGGATCACTTTCGAGGTATCTGTTACCTTGGTCTTAATGAATGCGAGATTACCGAGGGGGAGCAGTATCTCCTGTCCTTGTTGCATTTTACCTAAACCCTCAATGGTCTCGCCCGCGATGCGGGTTGCTAAAATAGTTTGGTTTAATAAATCAATTTGCATTTGTACTTGGTTTGCTTGTGCTTCATATTCCCGGGAGGCTTGTATAAGGATGTTCAACCGCTCCCTTGGGGACTGTGGCATCTGATTCATTGTTCAACTTCCTCCACATTATAAATCGATATTTGATATCTCTTAACGTTATAAAGACTGCCAATTGTCGATAAGACAAGTTCTATGACATCCTCTTTTTTTAACCCTTTCATTTCCTTAACGAACTCTTGCGTTTTTCTGTTCCTCTTGAACTTGCCATGGACTTTATATGTTTTCACCGACATAGGTTACGTCCTCTTTTTTCAATCTATATATTTAGATTTCAACGATCCCCATTTAAACCTATTTCCTGCTTCAAAAAAACTAAGAAATGATTTTTATAACCTTCCAAAAATACATTATCTCAAGGGGCTACTAGAATGATTTACACAAAAGTGCCGATAAAAGAAGCAGCGTTCGATGAGGCGTTCAAAAGTTTTAGTTCCACTTGGAAATATCTTTTGAGTCAAGCTCAGGAAAACTTAGACCATATTTTTACGCATGAACGGGAAAATCTCTCCGAGATCATGAGGTTTTTGGTCGAAGAATGTCACCCCAAATTTCATACGCAAGGTCGTGTCATCGATTTCGCTGCTGCAGGACGATCCTTATATATGGGAAGTAAAACATTCGCGCACAGGTTATCTCAACTGGGATTTCGGGTTGATTACCCTCATCCTGAGAAAGATATTTCAGGTCCCGCATCTTCAATCGTAGGTAAAAATGATGTTATTATCGCTACAAGTGCCTCGGGTAAAACTAAATCTGTTATAAACAAATGTTCCTTTGCTCAAAAACTGGGGTGTAAGATCATCGCTGGCACTTCTACTCCAAACTCCGAACTTGGTAAAACGAATCCTGATATCATTTTAAAGATCCCAGAAAAATTAAAGGAAGAAAAATTAAAAAAACCATATCCTGCTGCTTTCACACCACTAGGGACATTATTTGAGTTTACAAATGCCGTGTTATGGGAATGTGTGAGTCGAGGGCTTCATGAACGCATTGACAATGACCTTAGTATCGAAAAATCCTTTGATATAATGAAAGGGTCTTGTAAAGATCTTATCAACAGGGCTGTAATTGATTTAAATACCTGTGTGGATTATTCAGCAGCAAATATCCGTAATTTCATCTCAAACTTAATTTTAAAATATTTTTCAGAGCACACCGTCCATTTATATGGGCGCGGTAAAATTTTCAATCTCCAAATTGCTCCCTTTGAGATGCGATTACGTCAAATGCCTCACGGCTATATCACTTCTATTCTAAATTATGCCCCGAAAAACCGTCCCGTGAAACGTGGTCAACTAGCAATTTTAAGCTCAGGAAGTGGAAGTCTATCAATGACCGCTGAAGTGGTACAATCATGTCATGCGATGCTCGTCGGATTAACAGCTCATAAGGTTGATAATCCATTTTGGGACCTATTAGATCTCCCAATTTATCTCCCTGGACGCGCAACTCAGGCGCCGCCTAATTGGGAACGTCAACAGTGGGAAGGGGTGCATGCTGACTATGCTCCAACAGGAATCCAATTCGAGATCAACGGTAGCGTCTTTTTTGAAAGTGTTTTTGCCGCCGTGTGTAAATATCTCGGGTTAACTGAGGAGGATTTGCGTGGAGGTCATGCAAATAAAAAGCTCGAATAAATTATAATTCGAAAGCTAACCCAACACGGGCCAATTCAGGACCCGTGCTTAAAACCCCTGCGATTGCACCCTGTGAATTTGCTATCAATCCAGACCCGATAAAAGGGAAACCCCCATTTATCGTCCCGATACTGACTGGAACCCCAAAAACTTCTTCAATCCAGTGAAGTTCTTCTTTATTCTGGATGGGTGGTACTAGAACTCCTTTCGATGTTGCAACTGAAGTAGAACCAACGGTGCTTCTCTCATTAATAAGCCCCGCTACAACTTCTACATCCAATATTTCTGAGATAAATTCCCGAATACTCCTCTCAATTTCTGGATTGACGAGGGCTCTTTTATTATTACATAAGATATTATTTCCTAAAGCTGTAAGGCTCGTTGGAACTCTTTCCACTGGTATATTTAATTCCTGTTTTAAAAAAGAGATTTCATTTTCCATGGTATAGGGCGGAACACAAATTCCATTTGAATTAGCCGCAACTAACACTCCTATAATCCGCGATTGTCCAATATCCGTGGCAACCACAGGCACTCCGAGTATATTTTCAATGGATTTTCTTATTCGCTTGCGTAGCGCACGGGGCACAATAACAAACTTATCAGTACAAGCAGAATAGACTCCGGCATTCGGATTTCCAAAGAAATTGAGTCTTTTAATCACCCTTCAAAAACTCCAGCGAGTAAAATGTTAAAAAAAGATGGGAACAAAAAAAAAGGAGAAATTATCCTAATTTCTTCAAAATTTCAACAGCGACAACTTTTCCCCCTTCAATATAGATTCGCGGTGTATATTGTTCTGAGAAGATAAACCCTTCTGGGAGATCTTTAGCTTTTTCAAGTTCCTTTTTTACTACTTCCTTTCCTAGAACCATGACTTTCTTTTCTGTGACCGCGAAAAATACGGGTGGAAGAATTATTCCCTCTCGTTCATATCCTTCAGGTATTGGTTCATCCTTTATTTTATCTAACAATGACATAATATTTCACCTATTCCTTCCGCTTTAAAATCTCAACGGCAGCTATATTTCCACCTTCAACCATCAATCTTATGCCATATTTACTGTCGAATAACTGCCCATCGGGTAACTCTTCTGTTTTTTGGATGTCTGTTGACGCGACAGTCTTTCCCAGTACTGTTGATGTACTTGTGATTACTCCATAGTAATCTTTCCCAATTACTATTCCTTCTCGTTCAAAACCTTCTGGGAGCGCTTCACCCATTAACTTATCTTTCATTTCAGCTGAAAGTGTGACCGCTACGGGACCTGCTGCTTCCTCTGCTACACCACCCTCTGCCAGATCCATCGAAGATCCTGCAGTAGGGCTTTGTGCAGGCACCTCATCATATAAACCCCGAAAAGCTTCAGATTCCTCACCCTCATCAGTTGGTTCCACTTTGTAGAGCAGTCCTCTCTCACCTCGAACGGACTGCGAGAGTCTCGCTCCTATGAATTTCTTACGAACAGAGCATGTAGCTCCCTTCCACAAATAGATGATTTTCTGCTCATCAACGATAATAATAAGCACCCGATCTGACACAAGCGCCTCTTTTAAGGTCGCTGCGGTAATAAAGGTCGTCTCACCAGTCCTTGTGACATTATATATTTCCATTTAATCAAACCTCTTAACTAGCGTTTAATAAGCTACAAAATATATAGTTTTAAACCTCTTAAAATGCTTTCAATTTTTTATTGTTTTTATACTCTTAAACCTCTTAAATTTTTTTTGTAAATAAATAATTCATTGAATTGAAAAAACATTCCGTTTGAAGTAATCATCTCTTTCTTGATGATTTGATTAAAAAGATATGTAACTTCTCTTAATAGTTCACCCTCTCCCCTAATATTCCAAATGTGATTTTACTAGTATACACCTTGTCGTCATATTCAGCGACATAACATTTAAAAATATTAATTCCCTTTTCAACAACTCCTATCCTTATCCTTTCCTATCCGTACCAATCGGGGGTTTAGACACATACCAGCACGCCCCGTGGAGAAAATACAAGCGGGGAGTGGATACACCGCGCAGCTCTTGGATCTTTCACGTTTGGGTATGCCTCATAATTGAGTATATGATAGGAACTGTTTAAACTAACGGGGATCGTCCTTGAAAAGTTTTTAAGGGAGCTCGGTATTATATCACTTAAATAAATTCGACCCAAGTAAGGAAGGTGTGACCAGCGGCGAAGAGGAATTCTAATTCTAGACAAGAGAGTCAGACGGGAGAGCCTGAATCCCCCACCAGAACCTACGTATTGGCGTTACGGAGCTATGGCTATGAGACTACCTTGCACCTCTACTTCACCGCGGCG
>JAEOSY010000474.1 GCA_016840125.1 Candidatus Helarchaeota archaeon
ATGGAATCTACGTTTTTTTCGATGAGGACAACAATGGAAATTGGTCGATAACAGGCATGGAGAATGTCTTTATCTACGCTATGAATAGTACCCATAATGCGACATTTGATGGCTATGCGTCTGGACCTGGGTATATAATGGATACAGGATCCCAGGGCGGAAGTGGGGCTCATTCCCGCGTGGCCACGACTTATGTTGTGGAGCTGTCCATCCCTATAGGGCAGACGGACGCTGAGGATATCCAGCCAACCGCTGGTGCAATCATCGGCTTTGCCGTTTACATCCAAGACAGCGTCGATCTGGATGTCTACCCCATGGGAACAGATGATAATAATTCAGCCGTTACCTTCCAGCTTGCGTCGCAACCGATCGGAATCTCCACCACCATCATGTTAATACTATCAGTTATCGGGGTTCTCATGGCGATCACAGTCTTGATCAGGAAACTGACTGGGTTGAGGTCAAAACTCGAGTTGAAGCGAGTTTAGTGCGTGCATTCATACAGATGAAGGGGAAGAGTTTGCAGGTGGTTTCCGAGAATTCAAGAAGAAAATAGTTATTATTTTTAAAAAAATGAACTATGTCGAAAAGGATAAGGATAGGAGTTATTTTATAGGGGATTGGGGTTTTTAAATCTTACGCCCGTGATTGTCGTTTGATGTGATGGGAAGGGGGATATGGTAGTGATCTCTTAATGTTAGGCGATATAGCTAAGGAGGAGGTGGAACTCGGGAACTAACCAGTGGAAGTGATGGGTCGCGCAAGTCTGTTTCAAATATACATCCCACGTGTTCGAGGGGACCATGGGAAGGGGGAAGGAGATGTGCTTCTTCGTGGACCGGAGGGCGGGTTGCCGATAGACGATGAAGTGACCTGGATGCTTTTGGGAAAGGCTATAATAGAACTCTGCCGTAGGTTCCTCGAGTTCGGCAGGTACATGAATTTCGAGGTAGTAGGTCGGGGGACCACCCGGAAAGACCATTTCAGTCCGGCGAACATATGCTTCCAGCTCCGCATCCCACGCCGCGGTGTCCACTTGGTCAAGGGGGAAGGTACAATGGTCACCCCACCCTTCACCCCTACCTTCGAGGTAATGAAAGGTGTCCCGTACACTTAGGAAGGGGTGCATCCGCCCAAGACGATCTCCATCGTCGTACATGACGACTAGCACCTCCGGGGGGAGAATCTGAGAGAGCTCGGGCACCTCCCCCTCTCCAACCCCTTGGTCAAAGTAACCGTCCCCTTTCCAATTCCGCCTCGCATGTTCCTCCCCGAGGAGGGTGACCAGCTGCGGAAAGGACTCTTGGAGTGAGAACCCGTAGAAAAAAGCGGCAATATATTTATAATGCGTCATTCGGAATCACTCCCATCGATCGTGTTGGAAAAAACTAGATCCCTATTAAACCTTTCCCTACAGAAAGTATCCTTGAATCTAATGGTATTATACTCGCGTCTCAAAATTTGAATAAATGATAGTTTCATTATTGCTTCACATCATTCAAGCGGAACCCTTGTCTTACGCGGATCTATTGTGATTGAATTATAAAAATAGGGATTGAATCTATACTGAGTTTGATATTGAGATAGGTTTAATCTATTTAAACCACATAGTTGATAAAGTAAAAAAATTTATAATAGATTGACCGCTATATTATTACGTTCCTTAAATAGTGTAATTTAATTGTAAATCATGATTTCTACTCAAATTTACTAAGTATGAAGGTTAACGGAATGGCTGAAGATAAAGAAACTGTTATTCAACGCGTCATTAATTTCCTTTATGATGCCTTGGACCGCTTCCGAGATACTATGTCTGACTTGAACCAAAATGTGTCCGTGCTCATGGATAGTCTAAAGAAAGCTGAAGGTGATCTTGCTGGAACCGGGTATCAAGCCACTGGGACCGATAGATCTGCTGTTCTAACGACCATATCAAAAAGAGGTGCTCAGAGTTCTTCCTCATCACGTGAAAAATTAATTTCTCTACTTTCAGGGCAGAGACCTACACCCCCTCGACCAGCTGCAACTGCTCGAGCTGCTGCACCAAGAGCCCCTGCCGCCGCAGGACCCCCCCGACGCCCCGCAGCCGGACCCCCTAGACCGCCAGTTGGCGCTCCCCCTGCCGCAGGACCCCCCCGAGCCCCCGCAGCCGGACCCCCTAGACCACCAGTTGCCGCTCCCCCTGCCGTAGGACCCCCCCAACGCCCCGCAGCTGGACCCCCTAGACCGCCAGTTGCCGCTCCCCCTGCCGCAGGACCCCCGCGCCCTGCAGCCCCCGCCGCCGCTGGTCCTCCGCGCCCCGCAGCCCCTACATTAGCCGGTCCTCCGCGCCCCGCAGGTCCCGCCGCAGGTGGCGGTGCCCCAACAATCTCAGGTCTACGGGATGAGATGTTGAAGGAATTGAAACGACTGAAAAGCATCATGAAAGGCGAAAAGTAGTAAAATAGAATACTTTATCAAACGATTTCCCCTAATTCTTTTACTTTTCTTCTTCTTTGGATTTTATTTTGATAACACAATCAGTATAAGATCTTAACCGAACCTATTTTATTTTACAAAATAGTTTTGATTTAAGTTTTTATTATTTAAATAAAAAGAAAGATTTAATCCAAGCATAGTAATCATTAAATATTTATTTTATAATTGAGAAGATTGTTTAGAAAATTTATAAAAGAAATTTTAGTTATATATTAAATAAAGGAAGCGAGACGAAGGCGAAAGGTATGCCGAAAATTGATAAGGAAGCATTCATAAAACGGGTTTATGAGATAGTAAATGAAATGAAAATCCCTCTTATTGACGATCGCGTTTATAATAAATGCATGGTAGCAAAAGGAAGGGCTAGCGTAGAGATTCTTTTCAAATACGATGGTGATGAGTCTGTCATCAAAGGGTTCTTAGGTCTAGCTGATTATTACCATACCGTGGTAGTACGGAAGCAGTATTCCTTCATAATTCCCCATAGTGCAATCGTTTTTGAATTGACTGTCTAATTACTTTTTTTTTCTCCATAAATTCGAACAATACAGTTCTCTTTTCTTTTGTTAGTTGATTTCCACTTGTGTAGTTACATTAAATTTTTAAATCTACTCTCTTTTGAGTAAGAAGGTTTTTATTTAGAATTAAAGATTTTCAAGAAAAGGAGATCTTATCCCTTAAAATTTCAAAAACAATAACTTACTTGAAAATAAGTAGCTAGACTAAAAAAAAAAAGAGATGATTAATCAATGAGTCTCATGGGTGGTAAAAAAATCCTAAATACAAAAGCGATTGCCTTTGTCGCACTAATGGGTGCTTTGGGAACAATTGCTTTTGCAATTTCACAATACTTCGCTATAGGACCAGGTGTAGCCTTAGATTTTTCACATATAGGAACTTATATAGTTGCTATAGGTGCTGGTCCAATTCTAGGAGCAATTACTGGGGCAATAGTAGGTATTTTACCTGCTTTTCGCTTTGCAAATATTGCACTCATCCCAGGTAAAGTATTGACTGGTTTTACCGTAGGATTCTTGTATTTCTATTTTCAAAAATTTGAATTCTTCAAGAAAAATAAAACAACACAAACTTTAGCGATTGTAATCGCAGGTACGGTCGGATTCCTTCCAGAAATGGTTTTTACAATTGTGGATATGCAACTTATAGGTAGTGGTGCCCTTCTTCCAATGATAATCCCAAAAGCGTGGGCTGAAATAATCATACTTACGGTTTTTATGGTAATAATTTTTAATTACAGGATTGTCGTTGATTCTATTAAAAACATTGTTGGTGAAAAGGCTAAACTTGGTAAGTTTGAATATTTAGCCTTTGGGCTAGTCATCTTAGGGACATTCATCTTCACGTTTATTATCTCTCTTATAGCACAATATACACTACCAGGATTTATGGAATTCCTACCTCAGGATGCTTTATTATTATTACTAATAGTTTGCCTCATTGGATTCGGTGTGATTCTTGCTGTCATTCTCTATTTATATAAGCGCGGAGAAAAACCATCCCCCCCTGAATAATAAAATATTATAAATTTCCCTTTTTTTGATAAAATATGCTTAAAGTGTTTAAGTACAGCGAATAGTTCGATGGAATCTTATTCTGATAAAGCTCTTAACTTGGTTCGTATGAGATTTTTTGCATCTTCCCACTTTTTCAACTCACTTTGAATGCGCGGATGTTGAATCCCCCGAGTATTTGCCTGCAACCATTTGTTAAAATCTGTGTCGTAACTTTCAATGGATTTTTTAATTTCTAATGCCCGGGATGAAATTAATTCCATTAAGTCACCAAGCATACTCATGTAATATGTAATGGATTCTTCTATATTCTTCTCCATCTCATTAATTACCAGTTGAAGTCGTTCATCATCTTCCGCAGACACAGGTGGTGTAATAAGCTTTTCAGTAGGATAGATTTGGCCTACTAAATGTTCAACAGTTTGAATGAAATATTGCATCTGTTCGTCGCCATATTCCTTAGAAATCGCCATAATCATGCTAGAAACTTCTGTAAGAACGGGAATAAACCCCTCATTTAAT
>JAEOSY010000475.1 GCA_016840125.1 Candidatus Helarchaeota archaeon
CTTAGTGCCTTGAGTGTTGAAGTGCGAAGCACGAAACACCGTGGGTATGAAGCGATAGCTTCGTACCTGAGTGCCTGAGTGCCTTAGTGCCTTAGTGCCTATAATTACTCAATCTAAGGTAAAAAGCATCGATAATTTTAAATCTGATAAGTTACAATATAACCTTAGGTTAACAAATCATGACTGTGTACACGAGGAACTACTATGGCTCAACATGATATCGATTCTTTACTCGCGATTCTGGAGAATCCGATACGGCGAAAGATATTAGCAAAATTATCAAAAGAGCGCCATTATCCGCTGCAACTATCCAAGGAGTTGAGTGTCAGCCAGCAGGCGATAATGAAGCATCTAAAAGTTTTGGAAGATAATGATTTAGTTATGATAATCGAAGAAAAAAGTACTGCCGGCGGGCCGCCGCGCAAAACTTATTTTGCGACTAAAAGATATTCAATTAGGATAGATATTGGGCCAAGCACCTTCAATACAGAAATGCATAGTTTTGATGAACCCGATCCAAATGTTAAGAGTTATCAGGAGATCAAGAATAAATATAAGAACGTGTGCAATGAAGAAGAACTAATAAAACGATTTACAGCTTTGAAAAAACTCGTTCAGGAAATCAATACGAAAATCGAAACGTTAGAACATCAAAGGACGAACTTAATAAATTTAAAAGAGCAAGTTCTCAAAGAGACACATGACACAATCCGTACCCTTTGCATGGATTATGATGAACGGAAACTATTGTACACCATTATTGACCATAACCTGAGATCGCTCGAAGCTATATCTGAGCAATTGAATCTTCGCGAAAAGGTGGTTGAAGATCTAGTACAGCAATTGGCTAAGCAAAGGATTTTATTGAGATTTGAAGAGAATGAGGATTAATAGTATACCCCTTGTCCAATTTTTTATATAATAGCCATTCATACAGTAAAATAATTAAGCAATAAAATATTTTTAGTAGAACAATCTGAAAAAAATATGGAGGATTATTTAGGGTTATAAATATATATTTTATAGATTTGATAATATTAAAATTATAGTCCATTGATTTTATTAACACGGTTATTAATTTCAGGTGGTAATGAAATTGGTGAGAAAAACTTTAAAAAAGCGCACGAAAAGCGGCCACGAGTTCGGCACTTCCGCAGTATTCTTAACCTCGATTTGCACAATCCTGGGCGCAATAATGTTCTTAAGGTTCGGCTACGCAGTTGGAAGTTTGGGATTGATGGGAGCTTTAGGTATTATAATTCTAGGCCATTTAATTACGATACCAACGGGACTGGCAGTTTCGGAGATCGCAACGAACTTAAAAGTAGGTGGCGGCGGCGAATATTTCATCATCAGCAGATCGTTTGGAGCAAGGATAGGTGCATCCATCGGCGTTATGCTTTATTCCGCCCGAGTTATTTCAATTGCATTTTATGTAATCGCGTTCGCTGAAATTTTTAAATCAGATTTTTTTGCACCATTTATTACATCATTTGAGGCATACACCAATCTTACCTTTGATATAAGAATGATAAGTTTACCAACTATGTTAATCTTATTAGGACTCATTCTAACAAAAGGTGCAAATATCGGGGTTAAAGCCTTATGGGGTATTTTTGGGTTACTTATTGTTTCCGTTGTCATGTTTTTGATTGGGGGGGCAGTTGAAGGGGCTTCTAAACCGGACTTGACCACCCATGTGAGCAACCCCGATAGTTTCGCCACAGTGTTCGCAATTACATTTCCTGCATTTACGGGTATGATCGCAGGTGTGGGATTATCAGGTGATCTGAAAGATTCAAGAAAATCTATACCCAACGGTACTCTCCTCGCTATTCTGATTGGTTTGATCATCTATGTTCTAATTGTAGTTAAACTCTATTTTAGCGCTTCCGCCGAGGATTTGGCAAATAATCAATTCATTATGTACGATATTTCAATTTGGGGCCCAATAATCTTAATTGCTCTTGTAGCGGCGAGCATTTCATCGGCAATCGGGTCGATACTAACCGCACCGCGAATCCTTCAGGCTTTCGGAAATGATAAGATCTTTCCGAAGAAAGAGATCAATAATGTGATTAAGGAAGGAAAGGGGAAAGATAACGAACCTATAAATGCAACTATGATCTCTGGGTTGATCGCGATCGTATTTGTTTTGGTGGGGGATCTTAACGTAGTTGCATCTGTAATTACTATGTTTTTCTTAATTACATACGGTACAGTCTGCCTGATCTCGTTCCTGGAACATTTTGCCGGCAACCCGTCTTATCGGCCCACATTCCGAACTAAATGGTATCTTTCGTTTATGGGTGCAGTTTTATGTTTTGGGATCATGTTCCAGATAAATTTAGTGTATGCAGTAGCTGCAATTTTGATCATGATAATCATTTATTATAGTCTTAGAACTACCCATAAAAAATCAAGAAACTTTGCGGTGATATTCCAAGGTGTAATGTTCCAGATCGGTCGGTGGATGAAATTGGAATTACAGAAATCGGAATCGAAACCTGACGAATATAACTGGCGACCCTCAGTTATAGCGGTATCAACCCATGCTGTGGAAAGACGTGCACCTAAAGATCTATTAAGGTGGATCTCACATTATTACGGCTTTGGTACTCTGATACATGTGATCAAAGGCAGGTTGGATGAAAAATCGATCAAGAACTCTCAGAAAGTTAAAAAAACTCTTATTGACCAGATCAATGTAAGTCAGGCTAATTATACAGTTAGCACAATGATATCACCTTCATTGATCACTTCCGTAGCTCAAACTGTTCAAATATCAGGTATATCCGGATTGGATAACAATACAATTCTATTTGAATTCAATAAAAACCGAGTAGATGAACTGCCGGAAATTGTTGAAGGATGTAAAGTTACCGAGACAATTAAATTTAATACATGTGTATTGAGGTCTACAGAACATAATTTCGGGAACAGACAAAAGATCCATATCTGGATCACTGACCACGATTATAAAAATGCGAATTTAATGATATTATTATCGTATATTATAATTGAACATCCAGATTGGAAAGATGCTGAAGTTACTATTTATACTGCATTCCCAAAAGGTGAGGAAGAGATCCAAGCTGAAAAAATTAAACATTTGATCTCAAAAGGAAGATTACCGATATCCGTTAAAAATGTTAAATCATTTTCATATAAGAATACAAAATATTTTGAAAATTTAGTTCGAAGAAAATCAAAAGAAGCTGATCTGGTGATTCTTGGATTCAC
>JAEOSY010000476.1 GCA_016840125.1 Candidatus Helarchaeota archaeon
GGTCCAAACTGAAGTTCAATAAGCCGGTTGAGAATATTATTATTATCACTCATGTCGATCCAGATGGCTTTCTTTCTGCCTTACATCTGCTTAAAAAATATTACCACTACAATGCGCCTAACCACGGAAAAGTCCGAATTTTGCCTCAAACATACAACACACTCGAATACGTTTTGAAGGAGCAGATCCCAGACCTGCTTTGGCAGGATCGGGCTGCCTATAATACAATTATTGTCGCAGATTTCCAGCTCCCAAAGGATCAGGATTTTCTTCGGAACCTGAGATATAAGTATCTTAGGATACTCCGGGGGCGCCCCGAACAGCTGAAGTTCTTCTGGTATGATCATCACCCGCTTGTCCACTCGATGGATGTTGAAGAGTTTCAAAATGATTTTGGAATTGAGTTACGTCATGATACCGCAATAAATGCATATGAAATTATTCGAACTGATCTTCAAGCTGAAATCGACCAACATAGACGATTTACTCGGGTTTTAACGAACCCTCTAGTGCAGGTTGGTCTTGGAATCATTTCCCTCTTTTTGCAACTGCGAAAAATCGCCCAATATCGGAAGAAAACCTACCGAAAAAAGAAGTTGGAGGAATTTATGGCTCAAGGGGGGTTAGAACTTGGGGCGTTCTATCTTCATTTGCTAAAAGTTGCCCATTATGGAAGCGTAACCAAATTAGGAAGGAATCTGCAGGAATTTAATAAGAACCACCTAATAAGCCATCTACGGCAACTCCATACGTCCTTAGATCTAACTGAACAAATAAGAGAAAAACTTCCATGGAAGTTTTTTAAGCGGCTCGAAGAGAGACCTGACTTTTTAGACGGTTGGATCCGAGCGTACATAGAATATAATCTACCGAAATCCAAACACAAGCGTCCCCATCAAAGCTGGTTTGACTTCTTCCAAGATGTGATTCTGGAAAAAGAGCCACCTGCCCTTCCTAGCCTGGATGACTTCCTGGCAAAGGCGCCCAAGGACGTGTTCTACTACGCAAAAGGTCATACATCCGCAAATGGAGTACCTTTATTAGCTCTAGCACCGTGGGAACCAAAGTATGTAGATGATATACGAAAATTTATCGAGGTCAAGTGGCGTCCTCTTCCCAAATTGATTGTTTATTTTTGGATATATGATTGTAGCATCAGCATACGAGCGACCCAAAGAGGAACCTTGGATTTTTCCGCGATCGCGGTCGATCAAGGGGGTGCTGGGCATCCAGGCGCAATTCGGATCCCTAGCCCTCGACAGAAAGCGTTTATGGTTGGGGAAGGGGTCCTCTACCGCCCAATCCCGTTTAAGAAGCTCATTGCATGGCTTGGCACTGTCGAAATATCTCATGTTCCAAAAGTCGTACCATCTGAGGATTTGGTCGAGATCCCCACAAACGAAATCCTTCCATGGGACTCTGAGTTTAACTTAATGGAGTACCTAGATGAGCATTACCCCCGTTTAACCCCTATTCCTGAGGACTCAACGAAGAAGAGAGATTTAAAAATTAACATCTCTGAGAGTTCCCCTCTCGATATCCCCCTAGGAAAAGTGGTTTTGCTCTATTCATCCATAAAAACCAAGGAAAGTAACTCCTTGCACCAAGTTCTGCACTATCTGATGCACGCCTACTTGCAACAGAACTCCATAGACGAGGAAGAGGATACGGATGAAATACTGTTCTTGGAGGCTAATACTTATAGAGGTCGCTTCGACCGTAAATGCTTATACACATTGGGTACATCGTCCGCTTTAATGGATAAGATCCTCTGCTACCCAAAGCTCGATTACCCAACCTTACGAAATTTCCTCTTGAGATATTTGCTTTCCACTATTAGAACTCGGGGCACGTACCTCGTGATTCTTACTTTGCCATTCAGACTTATTCAGAAAAAATTTCAGACAAAGGATCGGCTTTCGGCGATCATGTCACATAGGGGAAGCGAGCTCGTTACTATCCTTTGTTGGATTGCAAAATTAACGGGAGCGCGTATTATTATTACTTCAAATTCCACTTACAGAAATACCAAACGCCCCTATCTCCATGTGAATACTCGTGGAAAATTACGGTTTTGGATTCGTACGGAACAGAAAGAGGGTGAATACCAACTTTCAATTCGTGACCGAGAGGATCTAGGTGATAACCAATACGACCTGGCGCTCCCCCTCCCATCAAAGCGTAACCCTGTGGAAGTCTTAGCGAGTGCCTGTGACTTACCTGCGGAAATCGATTGGCCCACACCAAAGCACCCCTTCACCCCAGATCTCGAAAGCGATTGGGCAGACGGAGCACCAGAAGGAGAAAGTGACTGGATAGAATGGGCGGAATGGGTGCGTGATGAAGCTGATATAAGGGAGAGTGAAGGAGAGCGGATATTAGTCGCCCCTCCAAGCTTAGAGAGGACTATCTATGGACTCGAATTTTTAATATGGCGGTTTCATAAGAACGCAGGATATATCAAAAACATAAATGAAGTCCTAGCAACTGATACACGCGACAGGGCGTTTGATTTGATCCTGTGGCCCAATGGAAATTATTCTATCAGGAACAGCAACGTTGATCTCTATATTCTGAGAGAATCTAAATTACCATTCACCGGTGAATCCCGGCAGGGGGGGAAAGGTGTCTTCTTCAACACCAACAAAGAAGGTATCTTGCCGTTTATAATTTTTGAACGGCTAATACCTAAGATTTTCTTTGAGTTTTCGCAGCTACAGACCTATCTCATGGGTGTTACGGACGCGATCGCTTCAGCAAGTAAGATTGCGGTGGAAGAACCGTTTAAAGAGGCACATATCAAGAAATTCTGTACACAATTCATTCCGATCTTTTACATGTTCCCAATAAACGAGCCTTGGAAGTTGGGTAAAAGGTGGAAAAGGGTGATAGCGGAGCTCCAAATTCATTGTACTTGGGCGCAAATAGAAAAGATAATTACTCACATATTCTCAAACTTGGCGAAGTTCATAATATTCACAGACCGTATAGTAGTTTTGAAGGCGATTCGAGAGGGGTTACAATCGGGGCTTCCAGCTCGCAAGCCAATCCTACCACTTTATGAAATTGTGGACGAAAGGGTGAAGGTGGAATACAAACCCCTTCCAAACCTTGAGCAGTACCAAGCTAACTATCCGCAACTTATTTCAATTGAATCGACAATCCATCCGAGAATTCCAGACCTCACATTCCTCGTGTTCAAGTTTGGGAAATGGATCAGTTGGAAGAATGATATCCCGATACTTCGAGCAAAGATGAAACTGCCTCGCAGTCTTGATATTTGCTTATGGGTTGATGAAACCTACACAATTTATAACGATCTAGATGAAGAGTTTGAGAGAATTAATTTGGATATATTCGAAAACCTTGGGGGGACTATATGTTCTACTTTCGCGTCGTTTTCACCTCATAAAGTAGCATATGCTTATAGCTTTGAAGATTTTCTTGCTGAATTCTGCTCGTACTTTTACATTGATTACTCCCATTTCATCGCCTTCCTCTTACGTCTCACAGAGAAATTTGGAATTCTTGAGGGGCGTGCTATAAAGGGGAATATACTTGCTTTTAATGAGGGGGTTAGAGATGCCTTCCATAAGAAAATATACACAATTCTCTCTAAATTTCCTCCAATAGAAAAAGTACAGACGATCGCTCAGGATTGGTTAGTAATTTTGCGAAACTTGCAGGATTATTTCAATTGGGAGCAAATCGACAAGATTGTGAACCTCGCCTTAGAGGATTTAAAGAATACGCATTATCTTCCATATGACGAGGCGCTCCATTTCGCCATTAGCGAGGGATTAAGTAAAGGTTCTTGGTTCAAGCTTCACAGGCAAGATGATTTTTTATGACTATTCAACTTGAATATCTTGAATAAAAAAAAGAAAGGAAATTACGTTCTGTCAATGGCAATTATTTTGAGCGTATAGACTACGGGGGTGTGGATGTAATCTTGCGTGGTCAGGCGTATTGTGACTTGGACATAGCGCGGTCCAATGGTTCCGATCGAAAACGATTGGTTAACCCCGGCAATCCAAGCCGTCCAGTTATCCCAGGAATCGTTGTCTGCGCTCATCCGGTATCTCACGAACAACATTGTAGGTGCAGGAAGGTCACAGGAGATCATGATACTATAAAATGCCGAACTCACTCCGAGAGAAAACTTAGTGGAATTCCAAAAGCTGTTGTTGTAGTATTTGTGCCCGTAGAGATTGTAATTTCGGTTTGTGAAATAACCCGTCGTCCAGGAATAATCGATCGCATCCAGATAAGTTGTGCAACTCCCGTTGGTTGAGCTGTTGGACGTGCCGAAATACAAGGTGGTAATGGAATCCAGATCCGTATTGAAAGGTGCAGCGGCATCTTTGAGTGTGCCATTCACCCAGATCGCGAACGTATCACTGGTGCAATTGAAGGTCAGGCGGATGTGGTGCCACGCCTCCGCCGTAAAATTAGGCGCTGCCACGAGATCATGGTACGCAGCGGATTCATAGTATTGCAAGGATTGGCTATTCCAGTCGATCTTGAGATCGGGGCCACTCGTACCGCCGGAGTTTCGCAATTTAATGTAGAATTCACTCGCACTGCCTGCCGTGCCATTCACCCAGAACTCCACGGTACCGTTGGGTTGGGCGGTAAAATTATTAAACATCTCTGCCCAGGAAGTGCTATCGTTATCCCAAATTTTCGCGAGATGCAAATGTCCTGCCCCATTCGCTACGGTAATATTGGTATTTCCCGGATGACTCACACTCCATCCATCCGGTTCGGTCCCTAGTTCATCATCGGTGAAATCGTAGGCGATCCCCACCTCCGTCAGAGACAGCTGATCTGAACTGAGGCTGCAGTTATTAAATGCACTGCTATTGAAATCACCTGTCGTGTTCCACAAGAGCGATGTGGTATAATTCTTGA
>JAEOSY010000477.1 GCA_016840125.1 Candidatus Helarchaeota archaeon
CCCTTCACTTACGCGAATATCGCTGACTACTACACAGAGAAATTCAACAAAAGAGTCACAATATACAGAGTCTGGCAATGGTTCAAGGATTACGAGATAAAAGCAAGAGAGACCAAATTTTCTCTTCAAATATCACCACCACCCAAAGAAGAGTTAATAGCTCTCTACGAAGGTACACACCCAGACTGTCACAGCAAACCCTTCACTTACGCGAATATCGCTGACTACTACACAGAGAAATTCAACAAAAGAGTCACAATATACAGAGTCTGGCAATGGTTCAAGGATTACGAGATAAAAGCAAGAAAGGCGGAAGATTATCTTGATTTTCCACCACCTCCCAGAGAAGAATTAATCGCCCTCTATGAGGGAATAGATCCCGATTACTACGAACAACCGTTCAGTTTACGAAGACTTGCTAAATATTACACTAAAAAATTCAAACGAAAAGTCACTAGACGCAGGGTCAGACAATGGTTCAAAGACTATAATATCAAACTTAAGGACTTGGCACATTTCTTTCAGATCACACCACCATCTAAAGAGGAGTTAATTGCCCTTTACGAAGGTACTCACTTAGATTGCAATGGTCAGCCGCTTACTCTTGATAGTATTGCAGACTATTACTCAGAGATTTTAAATCGATCCGTTAGTGCAGCAACAGTTGCGAATTGGTTTAAAGACTATGAAATCAAGACAAGAGAACCAGATTTTTATCATAAGATTCCAATCCCCTCTAAAGAGGAACTAATCGCCCTTTACGAAGGTACACATCCAGACTGCCAGAATAGACCCTTCACTCTAAACGACATTGCAAGATATTACGCGGAGAAATACAATCACTCTATTAGTCGAGGTACAGTCGGTTCTTGGTTCAGGGATTATGGGATTATAACTAGGAATCCTACTTTTTATACCGATTGGAAACCCTGGGAAGATCTTGTATATGAAATCGCGGAGATTCTTCTATCTGGTGAGATATGGAGGAGTGGTCATAATAAAAACAGAATTCCAACTCCAAATTTCCCTGATAGTCTATATGCTGAACCAGAGATTGTAGTATTTTATATTAATGGCATCAGAAAAAAGCTTATAGATGCAAAAAGGTCTGATAGTTCAGTAATACCCAAAAATATAGATGTCTATCCACAACTCACCTACCTAAAACTTGTTGAGTTTTGGATTTTATTCGGTGATTCACGTGTCGAAATCTTTCTTTTCAACGGAAAAATCGAACACAAATCTATATATGAATTCAATGAAAATAACCTCGATCCAAAAAATTATGACAAAATTCTTGTTTACATCAATTCTGACGATCTTATCGAAATGCTCCAACAAGAATACGCTGAAGAGAACGAAGAAATTATTATAGATCTAATCGGAAAGATTCAACGCTTACAATATGGAATACCAGACAATCAAACCTCACTAAGGGATTTCTTTAACTAAAACCAATCACAACTTTTCCTTTTTTCTTCTCTATGCACTCAGAATCTATTAGTGATCATCTATTACTGATGTTTTATAAATTAAACCACTCTTTATTCAACGGAGAGAAATAGCTTATTTCCATTTTACTTTACCTTTCCTTTCCCCTGTCGTTATAACTATTCTCAACTACCTCTTTAATAGTTTGTAGAGTTAAGCTTCTTGTTCAGGTGGATATATAAGGTTCGGATTCAGATGATTCTATCATTAAATAACGAAAAAGTAAGTCAAAGATTATTTTTGAGGAGACCTATACCCATTAAATTCTTTCAAACTCGCAGAACAGAATCTTGAGAAGCAAAGAAGGTCAGATATATCTTCCAGAATGTATAGTCTCCAACTTTCACAGGCTATATAACATAGCAATAACAGTTTATTAATTTGTGTTTTACGAATCATGTTGACAATTTCAGCTAGATACTAAAAGAGATTAGAAGGATCTTAAATCCCATAAAAGACAATTTTAAGGCAAATAAAAATGACACAATTTAATAGTAATGGATAATATATTTTTCTCCTCACAGAGCAAGCATTCACCTTTCCAGAAGCAAAATTTTGGGCATTCACTTGTAATCATTCACTATCATTCTACGAAGAAGCTAATTGTAAATAAACTCTTTGTTTGTTTTGGTTTAATGCCTTTATTTTGGCTAAATAATGAATAGAGTTCAATTTAAGTATATTAAAGGTAAATTTCGATTTAAATTATAGAATTAATGGATCTAATAGCTACAAAAGAAGTATCTTCATTAAAAAAAGGAAAAAAAAGATACTATGAGATGTGTTCTAGGCAGACAGTCTCCTAATAGACAACACCATCAACCCAAAAATTTCCTTGTTGGGTAAATACTATCTGATCATTCCCATTAATGAAAATATATACGTTTACTTGCCAAAAAATCACACCACCATAAAATCCACGATAGATCGTTGTGCCATAACCTTCATGAGTCTGAAAGGGAGGGGAATAGGAAGACGAATCGCTATAAATATAACTGCCACTCGGGGTAAATCGCCATTTAATTTCAATTTTCTTGATACCCAATTCATGATAAGCCTCTACGTCAATATTTCCATATCCATCGCCAACATTCGATGTATAAACATAAAACCGATTGTTAAAACTAGTAGGATTGGGGTCAGATCCATCCGGAAGATAGTCATCATCGGTGTCATTATCAATAGGATCAGTACCATATGTGTGAACTTCGTCCCCATCAGTGAGACCATCATTATCGCTATCGGTATCAAGAGGATCGGTATCATATGTGATTTCGTCCCCATCGATTAAGCCATCATTATCGGTGTCCGAGTTTTCAGGATCGGTTCCATATGTGATTTCATCTCCATCATTTAGCTCATCGTTATCCGTGTCCGGATCATTAGGATCGAGACCGGGATAAGTACTATGATAGGTTACAACTTCCTCATAATCTGTTAGGCCATCGCCGTCAGAATCAGGATCATTGGGGTTGGTATAATACATCCATTCGTCCCCATCCCAAAGACCATCGCCGTCAGAATCAGGATCATTGGGATCACTACCAAACGAATATTCGTCCCCATCGATCAAGAAATCATCATCACTATCTTGGTCAGTCGGGTCAGAACCAAATGTATGAACTTCGAAACCATCTGTAAGACCATCATAATCATAATCTTCAAAATGAGGATCAGTGCCCCATGCGAGTTCGTCTCCATCATTTAGATCATCGCCATCCGTATCCGCATTGAGGGGATTACTTCCCCAACTTAGTTCGAAACCATCCTCAAGCCCATCACCATCAGTATCAGGGTTGGTGGGATTCGTCCCTTCGTACATGACTTCCTCGTAATCCGTTAGTAAGTCATCATCCGTGTCTTCATCAAGAGGATCGGTAGAATACGTATGAACCTCGTCCCCATCACCGAGCCCATCACCATCGCTATCCCATAGGTGAATATTAGTACCATAAATAATCTCATCCCCATCTTTGAGCCCATCATCATCGATATCATCATCGGTAGGATCTGGATCATCCCCATCGATCAAGCCATCCTCATCGCTATCGGGATCGGTAGGATCTGTATTCGCTAGGAATTCATCTAAATTATCGAGCCCATCATTATCAAGATCACCATATGCATCATTTGGATCGGTGGCGTTCAGCCCATATGTTAGTTCCCAGCCATCGGGCATCTCATCATTATCGGAATCACTGTTTCGTGGATTCATTAGGGGACTATATTGATACTCCTCTAAATTGGTAAGCCCATCGTTATCTGGATCGAGGGAAGCATCAGCGTCACTTATGGGATTTAGGCTGTATTGTACCTCCCAGCCATCGGGCATTCCATCACCATCCGAGTCAGTAGCATTCGGATATGAACCAAATTGATATTCTTCTAAATTCGTAAGACCATCAAGATCAGGATCTTCACCTGCATCACCAGGGTTATTGGGATCAAATCCGTAGTCGAGTTCCCAAAAATCCGCCATATCATCGGCATCAAAATCCCCAAGAATTACATGATAGGTGTGACGCGTTGGAGGTAAAGGATCAGTATAATATTGACCATTTTCCTCTTGTACTACCTCAACCCAGCCAACTTCTATACTTAGCTCTAGATCAATGATATTGCGTACGTTATGATGGAATCTAATGGGAACTGTGACACTAATTTGATTCAAGTCCATAGTTCCCACGCCAAGCTTATCGAGAACATCTAGGCAGATATAATTATTCTCTGCTCCTGGTACACCACTAACACCACCAGTACGACCGGTACCGACATTTACAGCCCCAAAAACACCGGTCGCTACACGATAACCCCAACCTAGTGTACTTGCCGGCCATCCTCCCAGTACACCAAAAAGAAACCAGAAAGTATTTGTTGTAACCCCTATAGTAAGACTTTTATAGGATTCAAGTTGGTTAATGGAGTAAGCTAAAGCATTGATATCAAATTGTTCGTCTTCCGGAGTTGCCAGCAGCATAGGGCTAAGGGTGGTCCAATCTTGGCCTTGAAGGCCTATAGGAATGGCAGTTACGTTGATATAACTGATACAATATTTCCACGTGGAGCCCATTGGTCCTCCAAAAACAGTTCCAGATTTTATGCTAGCAGAGAGACGTAAGTCTAGTAAACTATCTTCTTCATCTTGATCAAGCACATTTTCAAGCACTTGTAGGTTAGAATGAAATTGGCGTTCAAAGAGAAGATCCGAAGAGCTACCAATTAGCTCAAATGTTCGCTTATAAACTCCTAAATTTTATTTTTGGTCTTTGGTGTAACTCCTTCGGGCGAACGTATAATTGGATGTACGCTCTCGGTTGGCTGTCTTTTGATGTGAGCATCTTATTGGTTCGAATGGGTACTGTTCACTCCGGTCTTCATCCAGGATATTATAAATATTGTTAAGTATGCCCATTTTTTCATTCCTTACATCTCTTCTTCTTATTTACCTAACTATGCGTTTTGAACTAGATAATTACTTCTCAGTCGGTTGTCTGAAAGTGAAAATGAATCGCTTTGTTTTTACTTCTACTACCTCATTTTAATTTACTTTAAAAAGAAGGGGGCGCAATCTCGAATCCATACACCTGTTTTAACACTACCCGGACAATAAGCACAATCTTTCGAACAAAATGTAAGTAAGTCTGGTAAATAGAACTAGATAAAACTACATCCACCATTGATTCACAATAAGTCCTACCAATATTATTGCACCAATAGCGAGCAAACGATATGAAAGATTGAGAAATAGAAATTTATTGGCATATTTCTTATCGACCTTGCAAATCAATCGCCCTTAAAGATCGCATTCAGCACAGTTAGAGTGCTCATCCGCAATACAGGTTCCAGGAGGATTTAGCATAGTTTATCACATAAAATTTTTTCAGTGATAATAAAAAGCTTCTGTCTAACACTTCGCTGAATAGTGAATAGGCACACCAGCTGAAGCTAGTACCAGATTTAAAGCTTCAAGATACTCTAGATGTCCCTTTATCTCTGAAAGACCCAAAATAATACCGAATCCGGTTAATTCACCAAATAATTTCTGACTCAATTCAAGCATAGTATGCTCTTTTTGCTTTAACCAACTAAGAAGAATATTTTTACGTGTTTCATGATGCTCTAGAATTTTTTGAATCACTGACTTGGGTTGAGTAATGGGGTCACCATGCCCTGGATAAACAATCTTTGGATTTAGACGTTCGATTTTTTGAAGAGAACTTCTGTAAGCTAGGAGACTTTTGTAGTTAGGAATGGGTTTAATTATTTGAATCAGGGGATTGGGAGTAAAACTAGAAAGAATATGATCACCACTAAAGAGAGCTTTATTCTTATCATCCCAAAGAGATATACATCCCGGAGTATGCCCGGGTGTTTCAATAACTTTAAGATTAAAGGTATCAAATGTGAAAACAAACCCCTCAGTTACGATCTTGGCATTAGGGACGTTTATATTTCGTTTTGAGTAAAAATTTTTCAAACTAGCTTCAAGCGTGGAGATAAAGTCCGGTGACAATCCCGCAGATATTAAAAATTGCTTTAAAATGGTTAAACTTTCGTCTAGCTCTTCTATAGTAAGTTTTTGAATTGTTGGAAGATCAGCAGGATGGATGTAAACGTCAGCTGATGATGAAAAATGTTCTATGAGCCCCATATGATCATGATGACCGTGGCTTAATATACAACGTTTGATATCCTCAAATTCATGTTTTTCCTTTCTTAACTCGGCCCTTAATTTCTTTAAACCTAATGATCCGATCCCAGTATCAATTAATGTGGGAAAACAATTATCACGAATAAAATACACGTTTACATCCCCAACTGGATATGGTGTGGGGAGAACAAATCGGATAGGAATATTTTCCAGCGTATAAATCCTCCAAATTCAACATATCTGTATAAAAAACAGATATAGCAGTAACAGAGCGAGCAAATTGCTTTTGATTTTCAATTTGTAAGTTTAGCTAAGTTAAGAATTACAACCAAGCACTCATTTATGAATATTTAACCAAGAAATAACAAAGCACGTGTAGATAATAACTTCTCAATTTAAAGTCTTTGCAAAATCATAAAATAGGGATGTATAGGACTCAGAGAGTTCTTTCAAATAATAATGAAAGAAAAAAGAAATCCTCAATATGAATTATCACTGATTTGTCTTCTCTTTTGCTTTCGTACAAGGAATGCCAAAAGACTAAGGGTAAGAATAATGGCTAACCATCCGATAAAAGAAGTTGAAATATATTTTGAACTACTAGTCGTGGAATCCCCAGTTTCTTGAGGAAGAAGAGGATCAAGACCATGTTC
>JAEOSY010000045.1 GCA_016840125.1 Candidatus Helarchaeota archaeon
AGGTACTAGGTATTGAAGTGGGAAAAGCTAGCCAAATTTTATGTTATACTATTTATCATGGCTCTGTTTTTGTTGATACTTTTTCCACAAAATCCTTAACAAATGATACACTAATCCGTCGACGACAGCAACTCACTCAGCCTCCTTTTAAACCATTATGGGAAGAATTTCATTGGACTGTATCTATAGAAAATAATACCTCTATCAAAGAAGTCTCCGAAGATAAGATGCCATTGAAATCCCTCTCTTCTAATATTCCCGAGGAATATCTCGATGAGGTTGAAAATCGTTTTAAAATTGTACAAGCGTGGCTGAAACAGCCGACTCATAAAAGAACCCCAGAATGGCGTGCCAAGTTCTGTGAGAAGTGGGGCAAATCAACCGCAACTATATATCGTTGGATTAAAGCATATAAGAATGGGGAAATCGAGGGTTTAATCCCGAACTACTCGAAAGCGGGACGCCCCAAGAAGTCTAACCAAATTGTACTTGATCTGCTTGAAAAGGCCCGGAAAGCATATTTAAAACCTAAACCAAATATCTCCATTAAAAAAGCCTTTAAGAATCTAGTCAAAGCATGTAAGAAGGAGAACATGCTCCCACCCACCTATTCATCTTTCTACCGTTATATTCATGCAAATACGAGTGCCTTAGAATTTGCTCAGAAGCGGGGGCGAAAATATCGAAAATCTCATTTCACACCATCATTGGCCTCCTTCCAAGGAGCAGTTAGCCCGATGCAAATTCTTCAATTTGATAATACTGACTTCGATGTATTTCCAGTAGATTCTGAAGAACGCCGTCCTATGGCAACTGGCTACTTAACTGCTGCTATTGATTGTTACACTCGTATGATTACTGGGTTTTACTTGTCCCTTTATACCCCTTCTAGCCTCAGTGCCCTTGAAGTGCTAGTGCAAAGTATTCTCCCGAAAAAGGTTTACACAGAATCTTACGATACACAATCGGAATGGACGGTCCAAGGCTTTCCAGTCCTGATTTTGGTAGATAATGGGATGGATTACCAGTCCAAAGACCTCAAAGAGTTTTGCCGAAAATACGATATTATTCTTGAGTATGCACCTTTACGGACTCCTCGGTACAAAGCCTTTATAGAGAGTTGGTTCAAGGTGTTACACAATGCGCTAGAAGAAGAAATCCCCGCAGGAGTTCGACCACTCTTAAAGCAGCGGTTAGAAAATCCCGATCTGAAACCTGAAACTGAGGCAGTTTGTACCTTTCAAGCACTTGAAACTTGGTTACATAAATGGGTCGTCGATGAATACCACTTCACGAATTCTTATGATGATCATGTGCCTGCACCCTTCTTGAAATGGAAAGATGTTCAGGATGGTCAGACAAAACTCATTCTCCCCTCTTCTCGGGCTCCTCCTCAAAATACTCAAGAAATTGATAGGTTGTTTTTATCCACACTTCATCGCCAACAGAAAAAGCTTAGAAGTGATGGGGTTGTCTGGCAATATCTAAAATATAATAATAGAGAGCTTGCTCAAGTCTTTGCCACCATCGGGTCAGGCAATAAAGTTAGTGTACTTTTAGACCGCAGGGACATTCGTTATGTTTGGATAATAAACCCTATTAATGAAAAACCAATTAAGGTTGGATTGGCAAGTGGGTGGGCAAAAGCACTCTTGGATGTGCATGGAAATATGCCCATAAATGCGTCAGCATGGGTGAGAGATACTAGGTTGATAAAATCTAGGATAAAGAGGCGACTAACCCCTTATCTTTATAAAAAGGAAGCTTCTCAATTACAACGGGAGGGTCTATTGAAAAAGGAGATGAAAGAAACGAAGCGAGTTCGCAGGGAAAAGGAGAAAGCGAAAGAAAGTAGTCAGAAAAGCTTACATAAACGCATTAAGACAGAAGAAGTACCTATTCCGTCTGCTGAAGTTCGAGATGATACAATCCCAGACATCTATGAAGATTACACTCCTGAAGGATTATCTAGTGTTACCACAAAAAACAATATTTATGAAACCTATATCCCCAAGGGCTTACCTACTGCCCGGTATCCACGAAAAAAAAGTGAGATGAATATTGAGAATGAAGAAAATGATTAATGCACCACGAATTGATGAATTTACGGATTCTGACTATGAAATCCGTAAACATTCTGAATATGCTGTGCAAATCCTGAACTATAATCTTTGGTTCGATTATAGGCGAGCCCACGAGGGAATCAAAGAATTTGATGTCCTATACTTACAAGCAGTTGCGGGGTATAACAACCCCGAACGTAGCTCAGAGATCCGCCCACTCTCCATTTTTCTAGCAGGTGAAATCAATACCGGCAAAACTACACTGGTCATGCGATATGAAAATTTTTGTGAGAAGATGGCAAAAAAAGCAGGGCGAGCTTATACCAAGTATGATATTTTATACTACCAGACACCAGTACGCGTCACACTGAAACAGATGTTCGCGGGAATTCTATCGAATAACTTTGGTATCACGATTCAAGGGACCGCATTAAGAAATACTCATACCAATACACTAATAAATCGCTTAACTGAGGAACTCCACGCGAAAAAAGTGAAGCTTTTGATAATTGACGAAATC
>JAEOSY010000478.1 GCA_016840125.1 Candidatus Helarchaeota archaeon
AATGTTGCCCTTTTAGGTCTCCCTCAGGATCACACACTCATATTTAGTAAGGGGGGACATGCATTCTTTCATTTAGAAGGGATGATCATTAGTCAAATAACTAAATGGCTACATGATTATCTTTAATCATTAACTCTTTCTTTTAAGACTTTTCGTAAATCCCAGACCTCGAAAGGTGGACAACCTTTAAAATAGACCCCCTTTTCTTTATGAACCTCCGCACAATCACCCACAACAAAAATATTCCCTTCTAATTTTTCGGGAACCATCGGATTTTTTCCGATTATTATAGTAATATCCCCATATTTATCTAATTCATTCCGTTTGATGAGGCGGTCTAATCCAACTCGAGTCCATGCAAAGCATCCAGGACGACATGCTCCACCTGCATACACATTAACGTTGGGGGCAATACCAATTATTTCCGTTGAGGGTTTGAGAAATTGTCGGGTAACAGATTCTAGAGGGATACCTAATAATTCAATTTCAGTTAAGTCCATTATGCCCAGACCTTGTTGAGCTGCTAAACGAATATGAGTAATATCTTCTGGTGAAAACCCCATCAGAGTTGTGCCTACTGAGTCTAATGCGACAAGGTCTGATGCTGCAAGACATATATTAAGGTTTAAAGGATTACCAAGTGTTGGACCTTGCCCTTCTAACGCAAATGTCCCGTCAATAACACCCAATCGCATCTTATCTTTTACAACGTGAATGATATCGATGAGTTTCTGGTGAATATCATCGCGATGATAGCTTTTCTTAGCCTCTGGAGGAACTAGTCCGTGTTGATTTTTCAAGGAAAGCGAAATTATTGTTTGGTTGTGTGTTTTAAGTCGAGGTACCGTAATCATACCATCAATTTCATTTAATATCTTTGGAACTCGAATCTTTTGAAGTAGAATAGACTGTTTGGAAGTGAGTTCGATATATGGTTCTTCATCGAAATAAATCAACTCACCGCCCGCATCTAAAACCGCCTCTTTCATTCCGGATACTTCGAAGGATTGGCGAGAGCTAAAGGGGAAAAAAGGTGAATCGCCAACATATACTTTAGCAGCACCAGCCTTGTTGCATAAATCAATGAGGGCTGAAATTATGTTTGGGTTTGTAGTAACGCCAGTTTCTGTTTTCAGGGGAACTACCAAATTGGGTTTAAGTAAGATTTTTTCGTCTGATTTGATGAATTTTCCGATTCCTCCCAACAGCTCAACAGCTTGCGAAACGCATTTTACGGGATCTTCATCTTTTACGAGAGAAACAGTTGATTTCGTCATATATAACACTTTCTTGATGGTTAGGATGCTTAATCAAAACACATTTTATAAATATTAATAACCCATTGTTGAAGATAAGAATACATTTTCTGAATCAGCTCACTTCTATCTGTGAGAGAATATCCGTCCTTATAGAAGCCAAAGGATATGTGTTCTTCACGTTTAAGCTTTTCTAACTGTTCTGTAAAATGCCAGGTTATATTGTTGATCCGTTCTTTTGATGGCATTTTATCAAAAACAAATGAAATAAGGCACATTTCAGCTTTTCCGCGTGCTATTTCAGAGGGTAATTCGAAATAATGGTGGAAGGCTATAAACTCTGGATACGAGCGGGTAAAAAATCCTTCAGAAATGTTCATCTCCAATTCTCTACTTATTTGAGCTTTTATATCGGTGTCTAATATATCAGGATAACAAAAAAAGGGAGTTGGTCCAATTTTTCCATGAAAATAAGAGAATAACACACAATTTAAACCTTTTTCTTCAGCTGTTATGCGTTCATCCGTCAGTATTTGAACGGATTTATAGTCATTAATCAAATCTAACAAATTGTAATAATACTTATGAAGTAAAGCTTGTTTTTCCTCCTTGGATTTAACTAGATCCTGACAAAGAACCCGAAGATTCTCTTTAATATTCTCTATATTCCTGTTAATGAAACTGCTCAATTCATCTTTTATTAACAGAGTGATAGAAGACATTCCAAACGGCTCTTGTGTAATAGTGGAGTCCTTAAAAAAATAAGTCAATCCAAGGAGGTTATATTCAGGAAAAGGAAAATTAGAGATTTTATCAGCCATTTTTTCAAATTCAACCGAGATAAAACATGTTGATCTCATTAAAATCTCAAGAGCCATGTCATACGTGACTGATTCGGGGATCATAAGTTCAGGTTTCGGTCCTAATTCACCATAAGTCGAATAAATTAAGCCATAGATATCTTTCGACTTGTCGGGGGCTTCTGTCGACCCATTTTTTACTTTTTCCTCAGTCAGTCTGCGCCCACCTTACATGATAATAACAGCTTTAATAATCCATATAAAGTTCTAATAAATACTTATTTGTAAATATCTCGGTTGATGAAAATGAAAGTGGCATTGTTTCGAGGACCCGATGAAGTTCCTAAATTTGGAATCGGAGAGGAGCCGATTCCGAAGCCCAGTAGTAATGAAATTGTATTTAAGGTGATGAGTAGCGCGCTGTGCGGAACAGATTTGCATATAATAGATGGATCTTTATTACGGTCAGCAAAGGGAAAGTGGTTAGCCTATCGAGATCTACCGATTGTGATTGGCCATGAAGCCGCAGGTGTAATCACGTCCGTGGGAGAGAATGTACAGAATTTTAATGTAGATGATCGAGTTTGTACAGCACCCAATTATTCTTGTGGAACCTGTTTCTATTGTAGGAGAAATTTATTTAATTTATGTAATAACAGAGGAGTTTTTGGACTTCACGCTCCTGGTTTCCACGCAGAATACGGAATTGCTGATGCGCGAAGCGTTTACAAATTGCCTGAGAAGATTGATTTTGATGTGGGCTCCTTGATAGGTGATACGCTTGGTACAGCATATCATGCTATAAAACGGATAGAAATTCAACCAGGAGATATTGTGGCGATTTGGGGACTTGGACCAATAGGAATTACGACCGCACAAATGGCAAATGTTGCTGGAGCTGCGAAAGTAATCGCATTTGATGTCATTGAAGAGAGAATTGAAATGGCTAAAAAAGTGGGTATTGATCTCAGTTTCAATTCAAATGAAGTCATAAAAGAGGCATTAGAAAGTAAAGATTTTGCACAGGATGATGTTTTAAAGATTGGAGAAGCAAAAAAAGTAGCAAACAAGGCAATTCCAAAAAAGATTAAGGAAATAGCACCTGAGGGGGTTGATAGTAGCATTGATGCAACGGGATTGGATTTTATTTTATCTCAAGCTTTCTCCGCTACTCGGAAAGGGGGTAAGGTCCTTGTGGTTGGAATACATGATAAACCCTTCGCCCTACCCACCCTCGCTCTGTCGTATCGGGAGATTTCGGTGATTGGAACCTTTTCTCATGTTATTGGAGAGAGTGAGGCTATGGTAAATATACTAGAAGTAGGTAAAATCCAATTGGCACCTCTAATAAGTCATTATTTTCCGTTAAGTGAGATTGATACCGCTTATGATCTCTTTATCGCCAGAAAAACAAATAAAGTGATACTTCTTCCCGAGAAAGAATACGCCCGCTCAAAGTTGAAATAGTTTCTGTTTTGAAATTAATTCCTTACTCTCCGTCGAGCCGTCCTTAATATTTCATCCTCAGAGGGTAGCTGCTTTGGAAAATTGTTCTGGTAGTCACTTTCTTCAATTTTGAGTGAAGCTGGTGATAATTGTAAATGAAAAATTTCGTTCAAAATTTTTAGGGCTGTTTTAACGGCCACTAGATCCACTTTTACTTGTTCTAACGCTTCTACCATTAAAATTCCCCCTTTGACATCATATAGGGAATTGGCATACGTAATTGATAAACCGCTCGGACCAATTACCAACCCTTTTTGTAGAAGATGGAGCCCTAGGTTCTTATTTTGTTGGGTACTCTTTTCAATCCTAAAGAGCGAAAGGAGTTCCTCAGAAGTATAAGCAAGATATGTCTTTCGGAATTCTAGAGGATAGGAGATGGGAAACGTAGCTAGAGAGAGAAAAATTTGAGGTTGAATAGAGGATACGAATTCTGCAATTTTATGGGATAAATGATGAACCCCAATAGGAGAAGTAGGGATCTCACTACCATTAATAATGATAATGTCGTTAATTGGTGAAGAACTTTTTGCGTTATATATTTCTACTCTAGGTAATTCGGTGAGTTGGTCATGTTCCTCCACCTGAATGATTGAATCGAAGTCATTGAAATAGTAAGTCAGCAACTTTTCCGCTTTTAAATCTTGAATCAAATAACCCGCGCATTTGAATCCCAAGTCGGTTTGATCTGGAAGTCCAAGAAAACAGATAGGATTTTTTAACCTTTTTAATTTAGTGGCGTCCTGAAAAATCCGCTTAACTATCTTCGGTTCAAAGGGTTCATTGATATACATAGGATCTTTCTCACTTCTTGCAGTAACAATAAAAATCGAGATGATTTATAGTTTGTTTGTTGAGGAATGAATTTGGTTGAAGGAAAATTTATTGTCCTAGAAGGTATCGATGGCTCCGGAACCACTACCCATACGCAATTATTGGGACAATGGCTTGATAATCAGGGATATGCGGTCATTCTCACACAGGAGCCCACTGATCGTACAATAGGATCTCTGATTAGACGTAATCTAAAAACGAAGGACACGTCTGCAGTTTTAGATGCGTTATTATTCGCTGCAGATCGCATGGATCACTTGGAATCCCTAATAATTCCAAGTTTAAAGAGTAATAAAATTGTGATTTCCGATCGATATGTTGAATCTTCAGTTGCTTATCAGACTGTAGCCGGCCTTGATATCAAGTGGGTGCTTGAAATTAACAAATTCGCTGTAAAACCTGATCTCACAATTATTCTCGATGTTGCGCCGGAAGTTGGATTAAACAGGAAACTAAAATTGGGCGATAAGTTTGAAAACGCTTCGTTTCTTCAAGCAGTCCAAAAGATATATCTAGAACGGGCTTCCACACACAAATATCCCGTTATTAACACCGATATTTCGATTGAAAAAGTTCAGGAACAACTCAAAGAACTTATCATAGCAATTCTCTGATTAATTTCGACTTTATCTGAAGCTTTTTAATTATCTATTCGGTAATATGATTGGCGATGATGTCCCTCATTTTTCTGATATCAGATGATGAGTGAATGGGCGGACTGAGCCATAGCTTCAGAGAAAATCCTAATTTTTATATAAAACTTTCGATTCAGATAAAATAAGCATATATATTCTAATAGACTATCGAATATTCACTTAAAAATATGGGATTATTCTCAATTGTTAGTCAAAATTGCGCATTTGGTTAAATTTCTAAGCTTGACAACAAATAAAAAGTATGAAAAACAAATGCTTAGTACTGAGTGAGGTTAGTGAAAAATGTCATATAAACCCCCTAAACTTACCGATAAAAGAAAACTCTGTCCGCGCTGTGGAAGCCCTCTAATGGATTCAGGCACCTATATGAGGTGCGCGATGTGTGGCTACACGAAATCTCAAGAAGATGCGGTGCCAAAAGTTGTTATACGTTTTGATGACACGGATGTGTCGAAAAAGAAGAAAGATATTAAGATTTTTCAGGTAACTGCTTCAGGAACAACATCAGCTAAATCTCTAGAGAGTGATAATGTTTATCTAATTACGGATCCCGCTCAAGGTACCATCTGGTTATGGAAAGGGAGTGGTGCTAGACCGAAAACGGTCTATGATGCTGGAACCGCCGCAACAAGACTAAAATCGTCAGAAAAAATGTTTGCAGCAAAATTGGTCCGAGTAGAAGAAGGCGAAGAACCAACTAACTTTCCGGACGTTTCAGGAACATCAGGAATCAGTACAGAAATGATCGCCGAAGCACAAGAAGCAATCACTATTGAACCACCCCCCGAAGGTAAAACTAACATTTATATGATTGAGAAAGGGGAGTTAAAGAAGATTGACCAAGCGATTTTTACATCCGGAGATAGCTATTTAGTGGATGCGGGTGATAAAATTTGGACATGGATCGGGAAAACTTCATCCGTTGATGAAAAATTTACGGCGGCACATTTGGCGACCGTTCTCGATGTTTCCCGCCGGGGAACACCGAAAATTTCCACCGCGGATGAGGGAAGCGAACCTAAGGAACTTAAAATACTTCTTGGTGGCTTGAAAATTGTGGACAAAGACCTCGCCGAATCCCTCTTGAAAAAAGTAGAGAAGGAAACTTGGCCCCCAGCACTCTTTCGTGTCTCGAGTGAAGAGTTCGAAACGATCAATGACATAGTGTACAAGCAGGTACCCTGTAAGAAGGAGAGTCTCGATTCAGAGGACGTTTTCGTATTGGATGACCGGACGAATGATAAAACATATATCTGGATCGGGAAAGATGCAAGCGTGAAAGAGAAAGTGGTAGCGAGGCAGATCGCTATGAAATTTGAGGCGGATCGCGCAGGTGCACAGGATGAGATTTTCATAGATGAAGGCGAAGAACCTGAGGATTTTCTTAAACTGTTAGGTGCATAAATCGACAATTGAATGAAAGGTTTTCCCCTTTTTTTGTTTAATTTTTTTTTTTTTACATGATCCGCAAAAGTAATCTTTTAAGGCTTTGTGAGGAGTTCTCGGGTGTCCTTGATTAACTGGTGGATTCTCGGAGCGGATGGTCGGTTGCTATTCCAAGTTGCAGATTGAAGTTGATGACGGG
>JAEOSY010000479.1 GCA_016840125.1 Candidatus Helarchaeota archaeon
GAATTAAGTATGCGCACATTTTAGAAGGATTTGATAAATATCCGATTTTTCATGATTCTGCGGAAAATGTACTAAGTATGCCCCCTATTATTAATTCAAATGACCTCGGAGCAGTCATTCCCGATGGAAAAACGCCACAAAATTTGTTCATAGAAGTTACGGGAACTAAAAGGGATGTGATGCTGAAAACCCTCAAACTCATTACATTGGATGCCGTTGAACGTGGCGGAGAAGTCTATCAAGTACAAATAAATTATCCAGATGGGCCTGAAAAACCACTAGATCTTTCACCACAACCGAAAACAGTGAGCATTAAAAGCCTCCACACTTACTTAGGCGAACCAATATCGAACAAAGATATTAAAAATTATTTAGTTAAAGCGGGATACTCGGATATTTCAATTAAAGGTGATACGGTTTCACTAAATGCGCCCGCTAACCGGCTGGACTTGCTCCATGAAGTAGATATTATTGAAGATGTGATTATTTGCTATGGATACAATAATATTAAGCCAGAATTACCAGAAATGCTGACCAAATCAAGCACTTTGCCTTATGGCTATTTGGTAAATCAGATTAAAAACTTCTTCTCAGGCTTAGGCTATGTTGAAGTTCTGAATTATCTGCTTACAGACGGTGAGATTTTATCAACTCTAATGAATAAGGAAGCTGAGCCGCATTACCGTCTGACAAACTCTAAATTGGCGCATTACTCAGATCTACGATCTGAACTACTACCGATTTTAATAAGTTATCTCTCCAAGAATTTGAAAAATCCCTATCCACAGAGAATATTTGAACTAGGGGAAGTCATCGTTCCCGATGAGAAAGCTTATAATCGGAACCTCCAACAGCTTAATTTAGCCGCAACTACAATCGGAGAAAATGTGAACCTGAATAAGATAAAATCCGAGTTGGATATTTTATTTCAACTTTTACAAAAGGAAGTAACATATCAGAAAATATCGCATCCCTCTTTTCTTGAGGGACGAGTCTTCTCAATTAAGATAAATGGACAACAAATCGGGATTTTCGGAGAAATACACCCCCAAGTGATTTTGAACTTTAAGCTGAAGCAGCCGATAGTTGCTTTAGAACTGAAATTAATTCAACAATTCCCTGAAATACAATTTTTCATCTAAAATTCCTATAAGGTAAACTTATTGTAAAAAATTCTCTCGAAAAATTGTTTTTACATATTTTTATTTGTTAAATTACTATATTCAATAATAAAGATATCATGGAATAAACATGGTGGATAGCAGCAATTCGCAACAAACGGTTATGTATAACCAAGCAGCAGAATACGCGAAATACTTGGAATCGAAATTGGGCGATTCAATTGCGAAAATTATTCTATTTGGGAGTATCTCGAAAAATAATGCTAAAAAAGATAGCGATATAGACATTCTTATCCTCCATTTTGGTAATATAGACTTTGATGATCATTTAGCTACTGAGACATTTAACTACATGATAAAATCAGGTGCACCAATAGAATACATCTCTTATAGCTATTTTGAGGTTAAATTTGACCCATCATATTTCGTACAATCGGTATTGGAAAAGGGAGTTGTCTTATATATGAAAAAGGGCGAAGAATTGAAGGAAAAAGAGATAGAAGGATACATCGCCTTATCTGAACTGTATGAAAGTGACGCACAAGAATGTTTTGAGCGTAATCGTATCAGAGCAACAATTGATTTAGGATATAATTCTTTAGAATTAAAAGTCAAGGCCTTATTACTAAAATCAATAGATGATCTTCTTGGATCTCATGGCGGACTTGTATCCAAATTGGGTGAACTCTACATTTTAACAAGTAAGATTCCAAAAGAGTTTGGTAAAAATCTCAATAAGGCATTATCGTTGCGAAATAAGCCGCGATATGATCCCTTAGCCTCGATACCAAAAGAAAATGGGGAATTTATTTTATCCCTTATTAGAGAAATTACTAAATTTTTTTAATTGAAAGAACCAAAATTATTCACTCAGCTGATTAGCAGTGGGAGGACAACCATTACAAATCAAGGTAATTGAGGAATTAGAAGCATTAGTCAATAAATCCATCCCACTTATCGATGGCCCAAATCTAGTTACCTTTGATTTCAAAGTCGAAGGTGACGTTGTCACAGACCTTCAGATGCTTAATTGTGGAATAGAAACCTTACCGGAATCTATAGGGATTTTAACGTCGTTAAAAGAAATTAATTTGAATTTTAACAAGTTAAAAAAGCTCCCGAAATCTATTGGTAAATTAACAGCTCTGCAAAGACTTTTTATTCGGGAAAATGAACTAAAAACACTTCCCAAATCGTTCGGAAATTTGCGATCACTCCAATTTCTAGATTTAGCGAATAATAAATTCGATATTTTCCCCAAACCGATATCTAATCTAAAATCCCTCGAAATGCTTACATTGAGCGATAACCAACTGACAAAGCTTCCAACAGCACTTGGTAATTTGAAAACATTACAATTCCTAAATTTGAATAATAACCAGCTCAGCTCCTTACCAGACGTCTTTAATGAGCTTCAATCATTAAGAGCACTCAATTTAGGAAGCAATAAATTATCAACCCTTCCATCCTCTATTACAAAGCTAAAAAACCTTGTTGATTTATTTCTCTTTAACAACAAATTCTCGACTTTTCCAGATGAAATTGTTAAGATCACCACGCTCAAAGAGCTTAGCCTTAGCCATAACCAGTTAACCTCTATCCCAGAAGCCTTAGGTCATCTAGTCGCGCTTCAGGCATTATGGTTATACAAAAATCAGATTAAACAATTACCAGATATTTTTGAAAATTTAACTTCCCTGTTTGATGTAGATTTAAATGATAATTTTTTAACCGAACTCCCCAAATCGCTTTTAAATTTGAAGTCCTTGAAAAGTCTGAGTATTAAAAACAATCCAATTGATGAAAAGGAATAACAAAATTTAATATAATAAATCGGGGAACGATTTAACTAGAAACTAAAAAAAGTGATTTTAATGAAGAAATTGTTATCTATGCCCGTTTCTGCATCCCTCTACCCCGAACCAACGTATTTTTATACGAAAGCAGAAATGGCTGCAATTCTCTATAGTGTAGATCGAGACCAGGTAGCCGAAATTGTGCCAGCACCGCTTAAATTAAGCCGAAGTCCCTTTGTATATGCATTCGTTGCGTGGTATCCAGAAACAACAATTGGACCGTACTTTGAAGCAGCTACCCTCATTCAAGCTCGCCTCAAAACTGCAGATGGAAAGGTTGAAGGATTATACTGTAATTCCATGTTCGTAGACAGCGATCATGCCCTCGCCGCTGGCCGCGAAATTTGGGGGTATCCAAAAAAAATTGCGGACATGTCAGTAAAGAAAGATGGGAAAAAGGTTGTTGGAATATTAAGACGAAAGGATATTGACATAATGAAAATTACAATTGAAGAACCAAAAAGTCCTTTGACTACATTTCCAAACGCCAATACTTTGACGATGAAACAGATATTCAAGCCTGATGGTTCTGGTTTAGAAATCCAAGAATTAATAGCAACGGACTTCCAAGTTAATCCAGTAGATATGAACGCAGGAACTGCTACAATTGAGTTTGGAAAGTCAGATGAAGATCCGCTTTATCTTTTAGAACCTAAAACCGTGATGCAAGGATTATATGGAATTTCAGATCTTGTACTTCCCTATGGTCGTGTTGTTTGGAGTGCCTCTCCTTAATTCTTTTTTTAAAGAGGAGTTCTCATGACACTAGATGTAGAAGCGATTGTAAAAAAACTGGGAGAAATTGTCGGCAAGGAGTATGTGGCTTCAGATAAAGAAACATGCTACGTCTACTCCCAGGATTGTAGCATTGAAAAAGGGGTTATTCCTGATATTGTCATTCGCCCAAATACTACGGAAGAAGTCTCTGAAGTAGTCAAAATAGCAAACAAGGAAAAGATTGGACTATATCCACGTGGTGCAGCAGCGAGTTTAGTGTTAATGGGAGTTCCACTCAAAGAAGATAGTATCGTAATAGACTTAACACGGATGAAGAGAATTGTCGAAATCGATGAAGACAGCATGAGTGTCACGGTTGAAACAGGGATTACATGGGGCGAATTGGAAACCGCGCTAAAAAAGAAAGATTGGTATACAGGTTTCATTGGACCGGGGCCAGGTTTATCTACTACGATCGGTGGAGCGATTTCTGTCTGTTCCGTTTACTATGGGAGCGCAAAATACGGGACGGCCGCAGATATTACATTGGGGTTAGAAGTTGTACTTCCCACAGGTGAAATTATTCGGACCGGATCCGCAGCCTTACAGAAAGCAAAGCGTCATACGAGATATGGGGTTGGTTTCGATTCCACCGGACTCTTTTGCGGCGATCAAGGGATCCTCGGGATAAAGACCCAAGCGAGCCTGAAATTATATCCGTTACCCAAAGCAATTGGATTTTTTACCTTCGGCTATACCGATCTCGATACTTGTCATAAGGACCTCTTCGAAATGACCAAACTGCATATTGCCTCCGATATAGGATATGTGGATCAACTGAAAGTTCCGTTAGGACCAAAGAAATACCGGTTCTTAATTCATGGAAAAATAGAAAGTCACAGTGATGAAGAGCTCGCCGCGCAGATGGCTCTGTTTAAGAACATCGCGGACGGGAGTGGTGAGGATTTGGGACCAAGCCTAGGGAAGCTCCTTTTTGGCGATATGGTCTATGAGTATTTCCCCATGGCCGGAACGTTCGGACAGTTTGGAAGTTCGTGCAATAAAACAACTATCAAACACGCGAAAGAGATGCATGCGAAGTTTATGGCGCTGCAAGACAAATACGAGAAGGAGATAAAAAAGTATAACATCCTGAACGTCTGGTATACCTTTATAACAGGCTCGGTAATTGACATTTTACCGCAGTTTCAGATACCTGTGGATAACCCAGAGAGTGCGGAGTTCGGGCGGAAAATCTGGAAGGAACTTGTTGAGGATGAGGTAAAAGATGGGTGCACTCACTATTGGCTCGGGAAGGTGATAGGGGACCGCGTAGTAGAACACTATCAACCCTCATATTACGAGTTTGTGAAAAGAATAAAAAAGACCCTTGATCCGAACGGTATATTAAATCCAGGGCTTTTGAAATTTTGGTAATCCCAATTATTACATGGAGTCCGTCCATTCAATTATTAGTTTTTGCCCGGCTTTGAAATTTTTGTAACTCTCCTTTAACGATAGTAGCCCATCGTAATCGTTATGAGTTTTTATACGAATTACTTCATTTATGAAATGCCTAAGTTGGATCTGATCTGGCTTATTGAAATTGAGTATCGCGTTCCTCGGAACTACTGATAAAGGGTGATACCATTATGAGTTATTCCCGGAAAGGTTAATATAAAGGAAAGGGGTTTATGGGATAAGTGATAAATATCGGGTTAAGATTAAAGGTTTATACCGGATTGAAACATAAAAGTTATAAATTAAAACTAGGAGATGGTTCAAATTAATGTTAGAGTAATTGAGAAACAACTGTTAGATGCGAACTTGCCAAGAGAAGAGATATCGATAGTTGTCCATAATTTTGAAGCGTTGGAGAGCGCGCGTCTTTCGGACAATGATATTCAGATAGTAGTTCATAATATAGTGGATGATACTAATTTTAGAGCACTGTTCATAAACACAGTCAAGGGGCATCTAGGGAGTCACCACTCGCGATTCTCTGTGGATATATTTCATACCCTCTCCCTAAACTAACCACTTAAGAAAATCTACTAACTTTTCGTATAAAAACCTATAGAACATGAATGATAGAAGGGAAATGTAAAATTTTATAATAGAGTAGTAGAATAAAAAATTGAAAATAGAAATAGTGGGAAAGTGCACCCATGGAATTAAATTGGACGATTGCGAGCATACTCGGATTGATTTCAATCATCCCGGCGGCATTTCTTTCATTGGGTATGTTATATTATTATTTAAAACAGAGATATCGGTATGTGCTTCTTTTAAGTTTGGCATTCCTGTTCTTCTTTCAATGGACTCTTCTACAAGAAGTCGCTTTACTTATGGTAAAAATAACGCCAGATTTATCTGAAAGACTCTATCAAGTGGGTAACTATTTTTTTATTCCTGGGGCTTTTTTCTTGATATTGAGCTTCGATTCTATTGCTCGAGAATCCGTCGATCCGAAAAAAATTTATCTTTTAATCACGCTTTGTGTGGTGGCGATTATGGTTACAATAGATCCATTGAGTTACGTTGTTCATACCTTTCCGAATGGAGAGATGGGTATTTTAATTTCGGATCTAACAATGATCTTATCTGGAAATATCAGTATACTTGTGATTGCTCTTTTCATGTATTATTCCGTGAGAATCTACAAAAATGCACCTTCAAATTTGAAGAGCTCCGCTCGCTTCTTCTTAGGTGGTGCTTGTATATTATTTTTCGGTATGATTTCCATTTTTTCACTTAATTACATAGTCGATTTCCAAGCGGTAGCGCCAGGATTAATGTTGCTCATCCCTTCAATCGCTTCTGTTTTTATTGGGATTGCGTTAGCGAGGGAACCGAAATTGGCATACCTTTTACCTTTCAAGGTCATACGCCTCACTGTGATTGAGGTTCATAAAGGAATAGCGTTATTCACACATACTTGGAGTAAGAAAGAAACTTTAGCGGATGAGAACCTTTTTTTCAGGAATGTTGCAAGGTATTAGCTCACTTCTGGATGAATCTTTGAGAAAGGGGAATGTGAGAGAGATCTTTTTAGAAAAAGCTGTTATTATAATAGAGGAAAGTAGAGAATTTCCCGTGGCATGTGTTCTGATTGCAACGAAATCAACGCGATCCCTCCGTGAGGCGCTTGCTTCGTTTTCAAAAAAGTTCTTCACCCAATTCGCACCCTATTTCACAATGGTCGCTGACGTTTCCCAGTTTGACCCCGCAAGCACCTTAGTTGAGGACGTCTTCGCGTTCATCCCTGAATACGATTAAGAATATACTAATACTGGCAATTATATCCCTAATTTTTTATAACGTTGTTAACTTCTAGATTATATCAGTTTAGAAATAAGGATCTCGAGGAAAATTGGCTAGTAACTTATGTATTCTAATTTGTGAAAGTTTTAAACAAGAGGCAGACACTGTTATCGAGAGCGAGAAAGAATTGTTTAAGAATGTACAAGTTGTAACCTATCCAGCCTCGAAGCTTCATCTTCGTATGGGGTGGGAAGATATAACCGAGAGAATTCCTGAATGTGAAGGCGAATGCAAAGTTGTATTGCTTGGGGGAGCCTGTCATGTGGGATTAGGGGATCTACCAGAAGATTTGGATGTATGCCTCTATCGTAGTAAGCATCAATGCTTTGATCTATTCCTTAGTAAAACATTGATCAATTCATTTATTGAGCAAGGCGCTTATCTATTGAGTCCGAGCTGGCTGAAATCGTGGCGAGAATACATGAAAGCATATGATTTCGAGGAAGAAAAAGCGATTGAGATGTTTAAAGATTCCAATACGAAACTTTTGTTGTTTGATACGGGCGTCTATGAAGATATTCTCTCGGATTTAAAAGAATTTTCTGAATACGTTGGCTTGCCTTATGAAGTTCTTCCAGTTGGATTGGATTTCTTAAGTTTATACCTCAAAGAAATTGTAATGGAATGGAAGGTGAGAGAAACCGCTTCAAATTCACGGGAGAATGGCAATGACAATTCAAACCTTGGAGTTTTATTAGACAGTTTTGAAATCGATACTAGCCCTTCCATAGTAGAGGGTGAGAAACAACAAGTTATGTTATTGTTTATGGAATGGGATGATAAAATCGGACCTATGTTAATTGAGCACTACCCTGAAGGAGTTAAACCACAACCGCTAATAGAAAGTATAGGTTTTCAACTATTCAGTGGTGTGGAGTCTATTTATGGTCAATATAAGATTCAGAAGGGACAAGGAATATTGTTATCCATTGAGAATTTTAAGC
>JAEOSY010000480.1 GCA_016840125.1 Candidatus Helarchaeota archaeon
CCATCACTTTTTGTAACGCATCCAATTATATCATGGACAGAAGAACATAAGCCACAAATAGATTTTGCAAAGGCATCCGGTATTTCGGAATTGGTTGCAATAGCCTTTGTGAGGTTAACTAACTTTTCCTTAATCGTTTCATTCTTTTCAATCAGTTCTAGTGCGTCACGACCCCGTTCACCATGTAAGTAGTAACTAACTGATGCTTGTGTGATATCTAGCACATTCGCAATTTTAGATTGAGTGAAGTGATAGGTATGATATAAGTCCTTAACAATATAAGCTTTAAAAGAAGGTAAAATATCTCGGACAATAGTTTCACAAGGAAATTGCATTATTTTATAACCTCAATTGAAAATGTTTAATACAATATTTACATTATAACATTGTTAATTAATAAATTTTTATGTAATAATAGTTGTCGTTTAAAATGAAGAAAATGAACTGGAAAGATAGAATAACCTTAATCCAACCGTGCGTTGAGGATAGTAATTTAGTGATGGGTGAAGTTTTATTAAACCCGGCTAAAAATTTATACAAAACAAAAGATTTCATTAAAATTAGAGAGTTATGCTTTGTAGTTAGGAACACTGAAAAGGATTTTAAGAACATAAAGTGTAGCGAAGAAGTAGGAGTTGTTACTTTTACATTCCTTGCTAAAAAAGTTATAATAACTAAGGTGGGGAGAATAACCATTCAAAGAGCTAAGAGCAAGAATGATTTAATGGAGTTATTTCAAACAATTATTGATCTTTTGAATAGTCACAACTTGATACTCAAGGATAATGAGAATTTGGAGGTATATCATAAATGAGGTTTTTGTCCTTTCACGTCGATTATTTCTGGTATAAGGTAACCAAAAGGGGGCGCTCGAAATTATTTGAAGAACTAGAGAGTGTAGAACGCGAAAAACGAGTAGAAAATGCTTTAGTGCTATTTATAAGTGTAGAAAAACAAGATGAAACAAATCCAGAGCTCATTAAGAAAAGTCTGGTTGAAATTGAAAAAATTCTTGAGCAACTTAAAATTCAAAATGTAGTGATTTTACCGTTTGCACATTTATTTGGAAAGTTGAGTGCCCCGAAGTTTGGTCTAGAAACATTAAAAGAATTAGATTCCAAATTGAAAGAGAAAGAGTATTCAACAAGTCGTTTACCATTTGGTTGGTTTCATGAACTTGAGATGAAAGCTAAAGGTCATCCTTTATCTAGAATATCAAGAATCATTGAGTAAAAAAGAGACGAAATTAAGACTTTTTTAACTCTTGAGTTAATATTGTGTATATAAAAACGTAGTAAAAGATCACAAATCTAAAACAGGAGAGGCCTTTCTGCAAGAGTGGCGACTATTGCGACTTGGAAAATTGCCGGGTTTGACAACTCAAACAATATACCATGCGTGTGGGTTATATGCGGATATGAATGAAGGAATGAATATCATTATTCTATCCGAACCCACCGATAAATTTGTTTGCTGTGGGCAGTCACAGAATGTCTCAACTGAAGTCGATACTGAATTTTGTGATAAACACAATATTGGATATACCCGGAGAATTGCAGGGGGGACAACGGTTTTCCTTGATGAAAATCAGATCTTTTATAATGTAATTTTATATGGCTATAATTTTCCAGCTCCACTTAAAGCTTTATACAAAAAATCCTTAGGGGGACCCATCAAGTTTTATAAATCCTTGAATATTAAAGCATATTTAAATAATTATAATGAAATCTCGGTGGATGATAGAAAGGTCGCGGGCATTGGAGCTTTTTCTTTAGAAAACACGGGGATTGTTGTTGGTAATACTATTTTGGACTTTAACTATGATCTAGCAGTAGAAACCTTACGATTTCCAACCCCTCATTTCAAAATACTTTTTAGAAAATATCTTGAATCGTCTCTAACGTCCATAAAAAAAGAACTAAATAGAGAAGTTCCGAAAGAAGAGATCTATGATGAATTAGTGAATGCCTTTGAGAAGCATCTAGAGATTAGCTTAGTCGAAGATAAACTGACGAACTGGGAAATAGAGAAGAATAAAGAATTGGAAGAACTATATCAAACTGAAAAATGGTTGAATAGAGATCGGAGAGCTTCAAAAAAGGAAAAGATGTTTGTAAAAATAAAAAAGGGACAATTTATTTTGCATTATGCACCATCCAAAACAGATTTTCTTGTGGAGAATGGATTGATTGTTGAAATGATGGGGTCCACCCAAGAGGATTGGGTTTCAAACCTTAAGGGAATTACCATTGATGATATTTCTGAAAGAGAGCGAAATTCAAAGAATCTAAAAGATGAGTTGTTAAAATGTCAATCTCTTGCCGATAATTAAAAAAATTCATTGTTATTAGATAACAATAATTACTTCCAGAATTGATAAGGTTTGATTTTTTTTGAGTGGTTCTATCGATTTATACGAAATTTGTGAAAGTCCAGAGTATTTACAGACAAGCTTAGCGGCAGCCATGACGTTAGGTTTCAGAAAGGGTAAGTTTTATCGGGATGCAAACCTCTATTGTGTCAATCTTCTATTGACTTATAATCAGGGCTGTCGAGCATCTTGTGCTTTTTGTGGCTTGAGTAAGACCCGTCCAGTCGAGGGAAAAGAGAGTGATAAATCTTTCATCAGAGTAGAATGGCCAAGTTACAAAATAGAAGATATTATAATGGCCCTCAATTCAGAAAGATGCAATCATGTTGAACGAGTATGTGTATCTATGGTAACTAATAAGCGGGCGATAGATGATATTTTAACTGTAAATAAGAAAATACATCAAGAAACTAAAAAATTATTATCAGCTTTAATCTCTCCAACAATCATTGAGAACAATTGGTTACCTCAATTAAAGAAATCTGGTACCGATAAGGTGGGAATTGCGATTGATGCTGCGACTCCCGAGTTGTTTCAAAAACTACGTGGTAGTGGAGTAAGCGGTCCTCATAAATGGGATCGATATTGGGTAACAATAAAAGAGAGTATTAAGGTTTTTAAGAAAGGAAATGTAGGAATTCATTTGATTGTAGGATTAGGGGAAACAGAAGAAGAAATGGCATATCTATTCCAGAAAATCCATGATGAGGGAGCACTAATTCACCTATTCTCATTCTTTCCAGAGGCGAATTCGATTCTCGAAAAGGAAAGACAGCCAGGGATTGGGCAGTATCGTAGAATTCAGTTATTGAGATATTTGATGGATACTAATCAGATACATTATGAAAATTTAACCTTCAATTCCAATAGCCAAATAAAAGATTTCGGAGTTGAAGATGGTTTAATTGAAAGAATATTTGCATTAGGGGACGCCTTTAGGACGAGTGGCTGCCCAGGTGAAACCTTGGATGTCGCTTGTAATAGACCCTTTGCTAATTCAACCCCCTTTCAAGCTTATATGGGAGAATGTCGGAATTTCCCATTTAAACCTAATTCAGACGATTTAAAGTTGATTAAGAAGCAACTCCAAGATTATTCCGATTCATTCATACCTACAATTGATAAATCTGAGATAATTGCGAAGGATAATGTCTGAAGAAAATAAAAAGTTGGACTTCCAATCATCTACTATGTTAAATGATATAGTAGATTGTGCAGAAGATAAGTTCAGGACTTACCAATATCAGGCCCTTGAGCTAAAACTAAAGAATTTTGACAATGCAATTTGGTGTTATGCTCCATCATTATTAACTTACGCCATTGAACAGTTTGAGAATATTGATAAGGACAAATTTATCCCCATTTCAATAACCGGTACTAAATGTCAGTTGCAATGTGATCACTGTAAATCAAAAATACTAGAATCAATGTATCCAGCAGAAACTCCAGAGGAGTTATATGATCTTGTAAAAGATTTCGTGAAAAATAAGGGTTGTGAGGGGATTTTAATATCAGGGGGCGCTACTCTTGATGGTTCAGTCCCAGTTCTACAATTTCTTGATATCTTCAAAAAAATAAAAGAGGATTTTGGGATTACTGTAATTATCCATTCGGGTTTAATTACTAAGGAGCTTGCTGAGGGGTTATCTCGGATAAAAATAGATGCCGTGATGCTAGATATTATCGGACATGATGAAACCATTCAGAAAATCTACCATCTTAAAAGGAACGTAGAACATTTTGAAGAATCTTTAAAATATTTACACAAATACAACATTCCCTTCGTTCCGCATGTAATTCTCGGCTTACATTATGGGAAAATAAAAGGGGAACGTGCAGCGTTGGAATTAATTAAAAAATACGAGCCTTCTGCTTTAGTTCTGGTCATATTAATGCCCCTCGAAGGGACACCGATGGAAAAGATTGAACCCATTTCACCAAAAAAGGTTGTAAGATTCATTACTTTAGCAAGATTCCTTTTCCCCCAAATTCCCGTAATGCTCGGTTGCGCGAGACCCAAAGGGGATCATAAAGTTGAAACTGATATCCTAGCAATTCAATCAGGAATTAATGGGATCGCCTATCCTTGCCAGGAAGCTGTTGACTTCGCCATTGAAAGAGGATATAAATTACATTTCAGTGGATTATGTTGCTCATTAATATACAGAGATATAATTAAATAGGAATTTTGAAATGAAACCAATACGAATTATTCGAGATTCCAAATATCCCGCTCCAAAGGGACTTGCAGTTGATGAGGCATTGTTGAAAAGCGTGGAGGAAGGCTTAGCCCCTGAAACTATTAGATTTTACTATTTTGCACCACCAGCTGTTGTTGTCGGAATGAATCAAGATATTAATCTAATTAATTTGAACTTTTTACGAGAAAAAAAGATGAGTTTCGGTAGGCGCTTGACTGGAGGGGGTGCAATAATTATTGGTTCTCCCGAATACTCTTCGCAAATGGGGATTACTTTCATAGTTCGATTAAAATCAGAGCTACCAGAGAAGCTATCTCATAAATTCAAACTCTTTAGTTCGGTCGCTATGCATGCTTTAAAAAGCCTCGGACTCCAACCAAAATATAACCGAAATTCAGATATCACTATTAGTGGGAAAAAATTAGTTGGAAATGGTATTTACATGTGTGAGAACACCTTATTGTTTCATTCAATTATATTATTCGATTACGATTATGAAAGCATGTATAAAGTATTAAATCTCACAGAATCGGCCGAAAAAATCATTCCATTGATGCGAAACCAAATAACAACGCTTAATGACGAACTTAATTACAAGATATCAACCAAGACTGTAGAAGATCTTTTATCGAACGCCATTGAATCCCTGTGGGAATGTGAAATTGTAGAAGCTAACTTGTTAGAATGGGAAAAAAAGATGGCAAATAAATTGTACCATGAGAAATATAATACAGATAAATGGAACTTTCAGTCACTTGAGAATGAAGGATTACGAAGCGCGTGTTTTATTCCAAGGGATGAAAATCTCAGGTAGAATTCTATTTGGTAGTATATCCTCTCACCTAACTAATTATCCCTTTTAAAAATCATTATGAGATCCAATAGTTTTTTTAATCCTCTTAGAAAAAATTTTTTAATTCAGAACGGGATTGGTTTTTAATTATTCAGAAGGAATGTCTTTGGTAAAACAAGAAGAATATGTTCAGCTGATGTACTTTTATCGTAGCTTTTTCAAAGAGATTTTTGGAGAGGCAATGGACCTTATAGGTCGGAGGGGGATTATGGCGATCTTACGAGTTGCAGCTCGGAAGTTTGCGGAGAGTAGAATAGCGAAATCTAAAATTGCCCAAACAAATTTTATAGATGCAATAAAAACGTTAATGAGACTGAGCAAACCAGAAGTGTATGAAGATGGAACTATTATTCTAAAAAGATGTCCCTTTCGAGCCCGACCATCAAAAGAAAGTCCTAATTTAGAAGAGGATGTTTTTTGTGGTATCTGTGCGGGATTCATCAATGGAATTTCTGCGAATTTCAATGGCCCCTACATCCGATTGGTCGAAAGTCGGATTCGCAAAGCTAAACAGTGCAAATTTGTTTTTGTCTAATTTTTGGTCTTTTTCCAACAGTTCTATTAGTTAATAATTAATAATCAATAACATGAAAGGAAGATTTTTCCCAAAAAATATATTTCATCAAAATGATGAAGAAGATGACCAGAAACATCGCTTGTACGGTGGTCAACTTATAACAATGCATGAAAAGCCAATTTATAACCTCGACTCTTCAGACGTGACAATCTACAGACTCGTGGTTGTAAGATCATTCCGAATTCCCATACTGATCAAAATTACTATTGAAAAGAATGAGAATCACCTAAAGGCAATAGTTCCGGGAGAGGTTTATAGAACCCGCGAAAAAGAGATTCACAAAACCTTAACTGAGCAAGAAATTCAGGGGATTGAAAGGTATCTTGAGCAAATGGATTTCTGGAACATAAAGCCTGGTGATGTTTCTGGAGGGATAATCCTGGACGGCGGGTACTACCTCTTTGAAGTCTACGATAAAATCAAGAAATATTATGTAATAGAAAGAGTGTCTGCGAAATATAATTTCGCTCTGTTAGTTAAGTATCTCTTAGATCTTGCCGGGACAAAGTGATCTACTCAGAACAAATTCAACAACCTGAAAAACCTTGAAATATAATAATAAGTGATTAGATGGTGGTTTTATGAGCATGTTGAAAACTATCAAAAGTTGTATAATAAAAAAGAAAAGATTGGTTAGACCCTGGCGGGGGTCTGTCCGCGCCATTCTAAGGTTTTAATGACGCTTCATCCGGAACCAATTTCAATTTCACGATCGACGATTCGATTGCCGTCCTTGTCGATAACGACGAGATGGGCGGCACACGATAGTCAGCAATCAAAGTTCCTAACCACCATTTCCATGAGGTTAAGAACCCGTTCTTGCACGATATCTTCTGGGATTCCTGATAAATCAACCATTTTAATTTCTCCAATTTTACTCCTTTACTTTAACATTGGCTCAGGTAAGGTGATATCCTTCAAAGCGTTCTGCTCGAAGATTTGTTTCGCCACACCCTTGAGAGTCAGTTCGATCCCGCCAATATTATTGTTGGTAGCAACGATGAGATTGGCTTTGGTAATTATACCTTTGTCGTCAGTCCAGTAGTTGTGGATAAGGCTTCCGCGTGGGGCTTCGACCATACCGACGCCGCGCCCGGCTTTGGGTTCGACATCAGAGAGTTTAATATCAGTCGAAACAATTTGTGGATCTTCGAGGAGGGCTTTAATACGTTCGACCGCTTGGATGGTCTCAACAATTCTGGCCCAGATGTAGGAGAATACGAAATGTGATGGTCGTCCGCAGACTTCTCTGAATTTCTTCAGGAGGCCTTTCGCCATGGGGGTTTGCATGTCTTCTGCTACATTAACTCGCGCTAGACAGTTAGCCCGCCAGACGCCTTCAGGATAGCCAGCTGCCTTATAATAGACATGCGTAGCCATGCTGTGCGGTGACACGTATTCTGCTGCGACAGTATCATATTGTTGAGGATCGACTTCTGCTACAACTTTACCTTCCTTATCCATAATACGCCAAAGTCCGTCCCAAATGGTCAATTCCTTCTTATCCTTCGTGACCAAGCCACAATAATACGTAGGAACTGTGCCGACCTTTGTGATGACATCCAAATAGTCATTCACAAGTTTTTCACCGAGTTCAACTACTGTTGTTCCAATTTCAACTACGTGTGGTAGGGCCTTCAAGAACTTTTGCCGATCATCCTCATCGAGGGGTTTCGTTTGACCACCAGGGATTCCTGTAACGGGGTGGATAGCCTTACCGCCAGTAGCGGCACAGATATCTTGACCGTACTTCATTGCTTCAATCACAGCTTTCCCTATATCAGGAAGTGCATTGATTACAGCAACGACATTGCGTTTTTCTGGGGGAGCAAGTGGTCCGAAGAGCAAATCTGGTAGTTGGAGGGCGGCTATATGCAAGACATGGCTTGATAATTGCTTCCCTTGGATCATGAGATCACGAAGTTTCCATGCAGCTGGTGGTGGATTGATACCCCAACAAGCTTCAACTGCCTTGACGGAAGCAAGATGGTGGGGAATAGGACAAATTCCGCAGATTCGTGGTACGATTCGTGGAGCATGTTCCGCAATTCGCCCTTCGAGGAATTTCTCAAAGAACCGTGTGGAGGAAACATTGAATTGAACGTCTTCGACTTTGTTGTTTTCACCTAACTTAATGGTAATTTCGCCATGACCTTCGAGCCGTGTGACAGGATCAATTTTTAACGTTTTTGTCATTCATTTCACCTTTCATTATTTTTTTTTAATATATTTTTTCATTCCAAATTAGAGTTCTTTTAATTCAAATCCGTCAGTTTTTTTAGTCGCGTGGTACTTCAGATTGATGCTATCGTATGATTCACCCATTGCTAATGCAAGTAACTCCGTTACGTAAAGAACCGGTAGTCCTCTCATGACATCGATTTTCTGGAAGCAGGCAGGACAATTAACTACAATACAGTTTGCCCCAGCGGCTTTAGCACTGTCAATCTTCTTCTGTGTGATTGCGTCAGCAGTTTCTTTACTCATATAGGATGCACCATTACCACAACACAGATCTTCATCTTCATAGTCAACAACTGAAGCTCCAGTAGCTGCGATGATCGCACGCTGCTTTTGTGGCTTTTTGGGATCATCTGATTTCAATAATTCAGAAGGACGTGCGTAATGACATCCCGCATGAATTGCGACTTTCAAACCACTTAATTGTTTGTTCACAGCTCCCTGAATAGCAGACAGATTATTATGTAATACATGCACAAAATGGTTTACTTTGCTTGTACCTTTAACTTCTTTTCCAATCTCTGCCAAGGCTTCGTTGGTTTTTGTTTTCACCGCATCGTTCTGTAACTCATGATTTGCTACAGCTAAGGATTGATAGCAACCGTTGCAAAGTGAAACGATATCCTTTCCTTCAGCTTCAGCAAGTGCTAAGTTCATTGCACCCATTGTAAGCCATACATCACTATCGACTGAATGAAAGCCGACAGGTTCTGGACAGCAAGCGAAGGGAGCATCTGAAACTTGGATTCCTAATTTATCAAGGACTAGTCTAGCAGATTGTTCAAGATGGGGTAACCGGTTTGGAATTGTGCAACCTAAAAATAATTTCATTTCGGCCATTTTTATAGCACCTCATTCAATTTGAATTCTTTAAAGATTGCCTGTACATCACTTACGGAGGGTTTGGGTAAATCTTTGAGACCCATTTGTTCGCGGCGTCGTTGAATAGCGGCTTGGTCTGGGATAGCTTTCCCATTTTCCATGATAGTTCTCGCTTGTGCGAGGTAGGCTTCAGGAGCTTCCCCAGCTCTGACACTCATGTTTCGTAATAGATAAAAGATATCCACTAATTCAATGTCATTTGGACACACTTCTACACAGTTGTCACAGATTTGACAAGCCCAGAGTGCTGGATTATCCTTTTTTCCAATGATGTTGCCTTTCATTCCAAGGAAAGAATGCAAGATCAACTTTCGTGGATTATAGACATCCTCACCCACCACGGCGGAAACTGGACATTCATAGGCGCAATGGTTACACTGATAACAATACATGAGCCGAGCACTCATGTGTTTATCCATTACTTTTCTTCTAAATTCTACATCAACACTAACATCTACACCCATTTTCTTCACCTACTTCTTTATTTTCGCTGACATTTTTGTTCGAGGTACAGTCGCTTTATAGAATACACCAACTGGATCTGGCATCTTACTTATGAGTTCATCAACGGACATGTCACCGATAACTGCTTTAATCCGAGCTTCGTATTTAGCGGGATCATTAATAATTTCCTCCATGGTTCCATAGCAACCAATACAGCAGGCACCCGCGTTTGGACATTGAGCACCACAGCCAGCATTAGTTAGGAAACCCATGCAAAGGTATCCTTGATTTAGGAGGCAAGTTTTTCGATCCTTTATGCCTTCGTAATCCCGTTTTAAGCCGACGAGTTTGATGTTACCATCGTTTCTATCGCAATGCGCACACACATTCTGTAACCCAGGTTTGAAGGCATCAGATTTTGTAAGCAACACTGCAGCGGCCCCGATGATACTTTTCGTTATGTCTGGAAGTCCTGTAAATAATCCCGAGAGATTACCAACCACATCAGGGGTTAAAGCATCTAAGTCGACAGCGGGTACATCGCCAATCATTTTAGTTGGCAGGGTTGCGCCTTGGGCAGCTAGCTGCAAGATGTCAGCCGTCAAATAGACGTTTCCCAATTGGGGTAACCTGAAGTACAGAATTGCAAATTCGAGTATAATTTTTGCTACCGCAGGAGTAACTTCCTTAATACCTGCCGCTAGACCCAAGAGTTCTGTGGCTTCAGGTGCGATATTGTTTGTCGGTCCATATTCACCCATAACGGGTCCTTTGTCAGCGGTCCATTTCAGACCAGGAGGTGCGCCTGTAATACCACCAAAACAGGGTACTTCCTTTTTCAACAGACAATTATCACCACGCATTTCGCATACATCACAAACTACTGTATCCTTGTAGGTCTTATCTAATAAGACGGGTACTAAGGACAAGACCGCCGATTTTAAGTTCTCGGAGGTCGGAGGACAGCCGTAAATCATGGCATCTAACTTCACAACGTCTTTATTTGGAGTGACGGTGGCTTCGAAACCAGGTAGATTTACAGCGGGTATTGCAACGTTATCAACAACTGTATCCGCCGTAACGTATTTGCGTTTAGTGCATTCATCGATGGGATAGAGGTTTGCCATCCCCGCAACGCCACCATGGGTGGCACAATCGCCGATCGCAATAAGAACTTTAGACTTCTTTCGGATAAGTTTGAGCTGATGTGTATCATGTGTTGTCCGAATATGCCCTTCTACGAACCCTACATCGATGGACCCATCTGGCATCGCTTCAAGTTCTGCGTTTTTCGTGTCCACGACAGCTTGCCAATAAACTATGTCAAGCAGCGGTAGAATATCAAGTAGTTCGAGGTGAGTATCGAGAATTGACTGGTGACAGCCCCAACAAGAGGCTAATTGCATAAATGCAACTTTAATTCCCATTTTTTTCACCTATAATTCATTTATTTTCAAAGATTGTATTTTTTTTGTTTTATTAATAATTAACAAAATGTATTTCAACGGTTGAAAGAAGGAGTATAAAAAATTTATTCATTCCTTTTATAAGGGGAATAAAGAGAGGGGGCAAAATCAGAAACTAAATGGTGGAAAATTGAAAAAAAATGAAACTAGAAAAAGATAGAAAATGGGAGTAATAAGGGAGAAAAGTGGGAAAGGTTTAAGATGGGATAAGATATTTTTTCATGGTATTAAAAATTAACTCTGATCTGTGAGCTTCTATAGATTATAAATCTCAAATATTAATAAACTTTTGGCATTTCAGCTCTATTAGGTATGGGGCTTTTGATCGTCTGCTAATAAGACTTTTCCAATCAAAATAAATGATTATTAATATTGCTCAATTTTGATTAAGGTGTTTGATTTTATAATTTCTAAATACAAACATATTATAAAAATGTAATTAATCGGAAAGTATGATTACGAATTGTAATATTATTAACATAATATAAGGTTACATGCTGTAATATGTCACATCGTATCACTTAGGAAAGTTAGGGTGGAGGTTACGGATTGTAACGTTTTTCTACCTAAAATTGAGTAATAAGTTACAAACTGAAATAAATTTATAAACTAAAAAAAAAATGTAACCATATTCTTTCTTTTTGAAAGAACAAACAAATTTAAAAAAAAATGAGAAAAAAAAGAAGGTAAAGAAAATGACAGATGTAAATGAAACCCTGGATGTTCGGGGTGAAGTTTGCCCGTATCCAGATGTTAAATCTATGAGAAAAGCGAAGAAAATGAATTCTGGTGAAGTACTTGAAATTATACTCGACTATCCACTATCAGCAGAGAAAATTCCTACTTCAATGAAGAAAAAGGGGCATGAAGTCTTATCCGTTGAAAAAACCGGAAGCGCCGAATGGAAAATTTTAGTTAAAATTAAATGAAGGTGTAAAAATGGCTATAATGGAAACAGCATTTATCATGGGCACTCTTCTCGTAGGAGTGCTCTTTGGATTTGTCTTACAACGTGGTCGATTTTGCATGGTTTCGGCGTTTCGGGATCCGATGGTTGTAAAGGATCATCGCTTGCTCAAAGCCGTCTTAATTGCGCTAGCAGTACAAATGATTGGCTTCATCGTTCTCGTCTATGTAAATGCAATCCCAGGTTTGAATCCAAAAGGATTCAATTATGTTGCAAACATAGCAGGCGGATTAGTTTTTGGAATTGGAGCAGCGTTTGCAGGTGGTTGTGCTAGTGGAACATCATATAGAATTGGCGAAGGAATGGTAGGATCATTTGTTGCATTAGGCGGATTAGCGATCTTTGGTGTAGCAACGGCCAACGCAAATGGTCTGCTAAGTGAAATAAAAGGATTTTTAACTGATTCAACTTTTTCTGTTGGAGGTATTAACGGAGATTTGCAGAAGACAGGTAATACTAGCCTCACACTGGCTAATATTTTCGGACCCGATGCGTGGAGTCACATTACAATTGTCATTGTAATTGTAGCGTTAATCGCGGTTTTTGTCATTTGGCACACCAAGAAAAAAACGGATTATAAGGTAAAAAAGCCAGATAACATTGGTAGGGCTATTTTCAAAGACGGTTGGAACTTTTGGGTAACGGGGATTGCAATTGGGATCGTTGGAATAATTGCGTTCGCAGTTAATTGGTGGGGTGGTACGAGTACATCAAGTAAACCCTATCCTTTAGGAATTACAGGTGGCTGGAATAGTTGCTTTAATATCTTTAGCGATGGTCTTGCTTCAATGAACGTATTTACTTGGATCGTAATTGGAGTTGTGATTGGTGCTGCCGTTGCAGCAGTAATCGCGGGTGAATTCAAATTACGAGCACCAAAAGCGGGAACACTACTGAAGCAATTTATGGGTGGCGGTTTGATGGGCTTCGGCGCTGCTGTTGCAGGTGGATGTAACATTGGACACGGTCTCAGTGGAGTACCAATGCTCTCAATCGGAAGTATTGTGACGCTCGCATGTATAGCGATCGGTATCGTAGTAACAAGTTATTTCTTGTTCATGAGGGACTAAGCGAGGCAAAGAATCATGCCAGCAATTAGTTTTCTTTTTTTTTCAGGTCCCTACCAATCACAAGCCTGCGAGACGCTGAGTGAGCTTGCTAATGCAGCTATAGACAAAGGAATCGATGTAAAGATCTTTTGCTATATGGATGCAGTCAATTCTGTGATTCAAAACCAAAAGAAAGTAGAAGGGATTATCAATATCGAAGAGTGTTTTGCACAATTAGTCGAAAGAGGTGCAGAGATCAAACTATGCACCCTTTGTATGTTAGTCAGAGGTACAATTAAAATGAAGATTCCAGGAGCGAAGAGAGGCGGCACACCAAATATTAAAATGTGGATCGAGGAAACTGACCGAATGATCGCAATTTATTGAGGTGTAAAGGATGGGAGAAGATAAACAAGTAGTGTTAATTTTGAGAACCCCGCCACATGGAACTTTGTATCCGGCTGAGTGTTTACGCTTAGGTGTAGCAGCTTCAGCATTAGATCCAATAATCATAGCGGTTGATGATGGTGTCTATTCATATCTCAAGAATGCAGATAAGGGTGTATACCAGCAACACATCAATTTCCTTACCGAAATTGAGATTCCGTTGTTAGTGGATAAAACTTCCTTAGAAGAACGTGGACTTACTAAAGATGATTTGATAGACAATGTTGAGATTGTAGAAAACGATGTCGTACAAGAAAAAATGTTGAAAGGAGATTTAACGATAGCATTTTAGGTGATAGCATATGGGAAAAACATTGATACTAATGTCTGATATGGATGAGAAGGGCATAAAAATAGCTTCCACAACAGCAAGTCAGGATATAGCAGTTTGCCTTATGCAAAATGCAGTCTATTTATCTGCGAAGGGAAAACAACTATTTGATACGTTGATAAGCCAGAATAAGAAGATCTATGCTATAGAAAAAGATGTGAAAAAGAGAGGCCTGAGTAAAGATCTCATATACCCCGAGGTAAAACTCATCGATTATGGCGATGTAATAGACCTTGTTCTCGAACATGAAAATATTATAAATTATTAATTTTTTTTTTTTTCTGCTTTTAGCACGGTTGCAATAATCTCTACATAATATCATTTCTATTTTGTATTTTTCCAACAAGCTTTGGAGTAAAGAAGTATACCGACTATGAAAATCAGAATTGAAATGGCGATCATAGACATTATTTGCTCAATGGTACATGGGTTGTAACCTACCATAGACTCTCCTTCAAAGAGATAAATGAGCAAGCTATTAGCTGAAGCAATCGGATGAAATTTTGCGAAGCCTTGAATGGGGGCAGGGAGAGCGCTATATGGGAATGTCATTCCACCAAGAAAGAATATTAGCAATGATAACGCGACACCAGTATGGGTAGCCGCAGATTCGCCCCTTACAAGTGAGGCGATGATAAGGCCTGTGCCGGATGATATTAGACTAATGAGTAAAATAAGTCCTAAAGCTTCAATAATGCCAAGAAAAGTGACGCAAAACTGGGCACCATACAAGAATCCAACAATTAAAACTATAATTAAACCTAAGAATGAAAGCGTCCATATTCCAAGAACCCGGCCTATGCCTTCCTTCCAAGGGCTTACAGGCATCGAACTCATTTTCAGATATAATCCTCGCTCCCTATCAGAAGCAATTGATCCTGCTAAATTTGATTGTCCTGCGAACATTACTAGGAAGGTTATCATAGTAAGTGTCAAACCGCCTTTTAGATTCGGCACTATTGCAGTAGGAACATCGCCATACATGATTGGAAAGATAAGCAAAAAGAAAATTGGAGTTATAAATGTCCAGATTATTTCCATTTTATTTCTCCAAAACTCTTTAAAGGTTTTATCTGCAACGATTGTGATGCGGTTCAAAGTGAAGACCTCCTCATAGATTCACTTGTTAGTTTATAGAAAATATCCTCAAGTGTTGGAGATGAAATTTCAATACGTGAAGCTTTACATCCCACTTGATTCAGTTCTTTTATTAAAAGAGGTAATTTCGCTTCAGGATTTTCGGAAAAAATTTTAAATCCATTCTCAGTTTCATATACCTGTCCATCATTACCGAGGCTTTTGAGTAATTTAGAGAGTTTCCCATTTACTAATGGGATTTCTATGTTAATAACGTTTTTCAGTCCACTTTTTTCCCGTAAATTCTCGGGATCGCCTTCGAGCACTATCTGCCCATTATCCATGAAGCCTACTTTAGAAGCTATCTGTGCATCTTCTCCAATATGAGTAATCAGAAAAATTGTAACCTTATCTTCTTCGTTGATCTTTTTGATCAATGATAGGAAATTTTTCCTAACAGAGGGATCGAGTCCTGTTGTGGGTTCATCAAGAATGAGAATTTTTATTCTTGGAAGTAAGGCGGTTGCAACTTCCAATCTTTTCCTCATACCTCCGCTGTAGTTTGATACTCTCTTCTCAGCATCTTCAGACAATCCCATTCGCATAAGTAAATTGTCAACAATAACCGTTGTTTCAGACTTAGAAAATCCAAAGAGAGTAGCAAAATATCTCAAATTTTCCCTACCAGTTAGATATGAACTCGAAAAGTTACTTTGTGGCACATAGCCGATTAAAGGTTTTATATATTTAGCTTCTTCAACAGCGTCATAACCATAAACTTCCAAATTCCCACTAGTAGGCAAGTTTGTACAAGCTATAATAGATACTAAGGTTGACTTTCCTGATCCATTTGGACCCATTAAAGTGTAGAATTCGCCCTTTTTAATATTTAAATTAATTCCTTTAAGAATTTGACTTTTCCCATAGGATTTACACAAATTTTTAAGACAAATAGCACTTATTTTTATAACCTCCTTAGTTTTCTTTTTAAATCCTCTTAAATTCACTTAATATCAAATTTTTAGTTATCTCTAAAATTGAATAACTACTAAAACAAAATAAATGGTGATCAAATTCTGCGAGGCAGAACTTGAATCATTTTATATATCGGATGTTTTCTTTTATTATTGAAAATGTTAAAGTGGTGGTTTAAATGCAGGATCTTGAAAACCTAAGCAAAGCGTTAAAATTGGTAGAAAAGTATGAGGATTATCTTTTCAGGAAAGCATGGGGTATAGCTTTGATTGATTTGGGAATTATAATTCCCTTAATAGTTCTTTTAAATCTTAAAGCTGTCCCGATAGCTGAAATACTTGGAATTAGTACTGAAGCATTTAGTTTAGTTTCAACGGTTTTACTTTGGATAATTGGCATTGCGATTATAATATATTCGTTTTTTTCAGCGTCGGTTATTGCTTCTAAAAAGCGTAAGTTTTCTTTCCATAAAGAACTACCACATATAATCGCGATTATAGCAAGTTGGTTTTTTGCTTTTTATTTAACACGATTTGTTCCAGATAGCTTAATGATTGTATCCACCCTCTGGGCAGCAGCTTGCGCTTGTTTTATTACATATTTAATCCTTAGAAAAGTATCAATACATGAGGGTTATCCGGAGCTATTAGTAGTGGGGACAATCTTATCCATTGCGTCACTTCCATTAGCGTTTATTAGTGAATCAGCTTTGATTGAAATTTTAGCAATAGTGATTTTCGCAATTAGTTTTGTTACCGGAGGGTTCTATTCAATCATAAATGCATCAGCAGCCCTTAATACACCCACGAATTAAATTGAATCAAATACAGTATGTAAATGTAAGAAATATCTTAGTTTTATGTTAAAAAGGTGGAGTTATTGGATCAAGCCCGTGAAATATTGGAAAAGGCAGATTTGTTCTCCGCCTTACCGCGACTAACAATTATGTTATTGATATATCTACATAAGAATGTGGGTTTCACGGAGCTTCAAAAGCTTCTACAACTAACCCCAGGAAATCTTGATCATCATGTTCGTAAATTGGAACAGGCGGGATATGTGAAAACACGGCAGATTTTTTCATGGCGTCCCCTTAAGGTCATAGAAATTACTAATGAAGGAGCAAATACTTTCAGAGATTATGCGATTAAACTCAAAAAATTGCTTGAAACTGTCAAGTGAAAAAAATATCAAGGTTTTAACATAAAATATTTTTACATTTGAGTGAAAACCACGATTGGATAGCAATTATCTTATGATTTCAAAAAGATAAAAAAAGTTTTAATATTTCTAAAGGAATCGTACATCAAACAGTAAGTAAACAAAAACAAATAGAGGTAATCTGACTTGGCCTTAGAGATCAGTAGCGAATTTAGGAAAGAAATTTCGAATTTAGGTGAAGGTTTTTCCGTAAATTATTGTTATCAATGCGGTACTTGTTCTGGAGGATGTCCTGCGCTGCGGTACACTAAGATATATAATCCTAGACGAATTATGGAGGATGTACTATTAGGATTCAGGGAAAAAACTTTGAAAGATCCAGTGCTGTGGCTCTGTACTATGTGTCATGCCTGTCTAGAGGCCTGCCCACAAGGAGTTCAGGTGAGTGAAATACTCGTGCTCTTGAGGAACATAGCAACGGAGCTGGGAAATATTCCTGAACATTTATATGCTGAAGTTAGTGCATTATTGGAATATGGGCTTATCAATCCCGGTAGTGGTGCAATTCAGCGCAGACGAGGGCAACTAGGACTTCCTGAAGTGCCAAAACCAAAAGTTGAGAATGTTATAAAAGTCGCGGAAGAAACAGGTTTCATTAAAGTGACGGGATATAAACCCAAGGAAGGTGCATAAAATGGCAGATTATGCGTTATTTCTAGGATGTAATATTCCAAATCGGCTTCCTCACCTCGAGCTTGCAGCCCGAAAGGTCCTCCCAAAGCTTGATGTGAATTTAGTTGATATCCCAGAGTTTGGCTGCTGCCCCGAACCCATCGGCATACAAGAACTAAGCCGTGATGCGTGGATGGCGATGGCTGGAATAAATATTGCACTTGCTGAGGAGAAGGGCTTAGATATTGTTGCATTGTGTAATGGGTGCTTCGAAACCTTGAAGACCGTCAATAAGGAGTTAAAACACAGTGATTCTCATAAAAATAAGATAAATGCAGCTCTCTCTAAAATCGGCAAAGAAGTGAAAGGTAATATCAGTGTGAAGCATGTTTTACAAGTAGTATATAATGATATCGGTCTGGAAAAGATAAAATCTAGTGTTCAGAAGGAATTAAAGGGTATCAAAGTAGCAGTTCATTATGGTTGCCATGCAATACGCCCCAGTGCCATTTTAGAGGTAGATGATCCGTTTCAACCGAAGTCCCTTGATGAATTAGTGAATGCATTAGGTGCTGAAAGCATTCCTTATCTACGAAAGATGCTCTGCTGTGGCACAGGTATAGAAGGTATTGATAAGGAAAACCAACTCTGGATGGTTCATGATAAAATCGCCCAAGTCGAGCGGATGAAAGCCGATTGTATGACGATGTTGTGTCCCTTATGCTATATTCAATATGAAATGGGACAGCTTCAGTTGAAAAAAGAACCTTACAATGCGCAATTCAAAGTTCCAGTTATGTACTATCTGGAATTACTCGGATTAGCCCTTGGGATGGATCCTAATGATTTAGGTTTTAAACTCCACAGAGTAAAGGTGGATCCAGTCCTTCAAAAAATCCAATAATTAATTTTTTTCTCTTTTTTGTTTTCATTTCTTATATAAAACGAAGGAAATTATTTTTCAGCCTTTTTTATTTCAGCTTTACAGATGGGACACTTATCCCAATTAGGATCACAAAAATAATTACATTTGGGGCAGGGGACAAGTTTTTCTTTCAGCTTTTCTTCGCTAATAGTAAAATCAGATTCAGAAACTTTTTGGAGATCCACCGCGCCAGAAATTTTTGCCTTGCAGATCGGACAGTCGGTCCAGGAGGGGTCACAGCCGTAGCCACATTGAGGACAGGCAACTAAATTTTTATTCTCATAGACTTCCATAAGTTCATGAGTTTGACCTACAAGTGTATGTGATTGAGTAGAGGGAGCCCCGGCAATCGCTGGAGGCGAAGAAGGGGGTGAATCCTTTGTTTCAGGCAATTCGATAGGTGCCTGCTGTAGATCTTTTTGCTCTGATTCAGGTTGTTCACCTGGTTTTTGGGCAGATCCAGCTGGTTCAGGGGACATTTCTTCAAGAACTGGAGGTTCGGCATCATCCTCGCTAGGATCAGGCGCCTCAGCTGGTTTATGCTCAGAGGGAGTATCTCTGGTAGGGGGTTGAGTCGATTCAGTTTGGGGGGCAGGCTCTTCTTGGGGCTTAGATTCGTCTAGAGACGCGCCACAGTTAGAACAGAATAAATTGTGTGTCTCCTCGGTTTCCGTGAGATTCCCACAATTCTTACAGATATAAATCGGCACAGAAATACCCTTCATTTCATTTTCTGATTTGATAATGAAGTTAATGCAATATTCTTACAATCAATTGTTGATTTTCTTGTTAAAAAATCTATTAGTTAAATGGAGGCTATTTGTTTTTTAGGAAGTTTTTTAGAAAGTTCTTTGCATCCTTATTCAGAAGATTAAATAGGTGTGATTCATTTCTCTGAATTGCAGGCAAATTTCATTAAGATTGTTGAGCTTTTGGTGAAAAATTCGTGAGTTACCAGAAAATTAAAGCCATTATTGGACATGCACAGAGAATTGATTCATTACAAGAATTAATAAAGAAGCTCGGAGAAGACCCTGCATTTTTTTATGGGAAAAAAAAGAAAATTCTTATCAGACGCCAGAGAAAGCAATATATCGATAGATGTGTGAAATTAGGCTTATTAGATGAGAGTTATCAACTTACAGATTTAGGACATAGAGCATTAGAAAATTTTAATGAAGTTTTATCTGAAATAATTTTTAATATAGAGGTGAATGGGAAGAATTTTAAGGGAATCCTTTATGAAGCCTTAGCGAACGTAGATATTCCAGTTGTTGAACGAATAAGTGAGAAAATGGGGGAATTAGAATTTAAGTTACCCATTCAACAACTACGAAACTATCTGAATATCTTGGCGAAGTGCGGGATCCTTCAAAAAAATCGAAAATACACATATACTCTGGCGAGAGTAGATGTAAAGGACTTTGAAGCAATTCTTCGGACAGAATTTGAGAAAATGGACAAAGATCCCACAGGAACTGTCTGGTTTGAGCAGTATAAAGAGGATGTTTTGAAGCATTATAATCTCACTTCCAAAAAGTTTGATGAGTTATTCGCAGATTTAAAGAAAAGAAGACCCGGGCTGATTAGCCTACAACGATCGCGCACTAAATCATGGTTCAAATTAAGAGAGGTTTAACGATGATAGATTATTTTACGACAAAGATCAGAGATTTACATTTATTGAAACGGGGGGAACCAATTGGGGAATTCGAAAATATCTTGGTTGACAGACTAATTGATGGAAAACATGTTGTGGAGAAGAATTATAAGAATATCAGAATTAGTGAGATGTTTAAAAATGACATCAATAACGTATTTCTGCTCAAATTCTCAATTGTAAGGCCAATAATCGGGACATTTGGCAGCGGTAAGTCCGTCACGTTGAGACAAGCCGCGATGATTATTGAAAAGTATGTAAAAAATGCGTGTATCGCTTTCATCGAACTAACTAAATTAGGAGGGGAACAGCCACATATCGTTATTCAACAAGTTTATAAGGAAATTATTAACGGCATTGCCGTAAAATTGAGAGAATGTTTATCTAAAGATGTGAAGAGCATAAGAGGTCTCGCACAGAAGCGATTGAGAGATGGATTAATTCATCTTGTTGGTAAAAGTGAGGAGGACTTTGTTAAGGGAAAAATGATTCTGATGGGAGAACTTGAGGAGTATGGGGAATTATCACATGCCGAGGCTTTGAGTATTCTTGAGGAAATTATTCGATTAACCGGTCAAAATAGGTATATCGTAGTTTTACTTTTTGATGAACTCGAGCGGTTCATGACGATCAGTGAGGATAGAACCAAACAAGCGCTCATTGGGACTTATTTACGTGCAATTACTGATAAAACAGTTGGTCGGGAATCACCTAAAATTTATGTTATTTTTACGTGTGAGAAGGAAAAGTTTGAGGAAATCCCGTTAATTGTGCCCGAAGTGGAACGTACTATTAGAGAATACATTTTGTATTTAAATGAGTTTTCAGAAGAAGAATTTTTTGAGGTTGCGGAGAAGATTTTCAAATTTTTATTAACTCCTTTTGAATACCTTTTTGATATTATGCCGCCCACACCAGGGCTTTGTGCAATGGTTATTCGGGATATCGATAATTACACCCCTTCTGAGCTGGTGACGAGGCTCTCCAGTTATTACATTAAGAATTATAACCTTGACGCAACATACTTACTAACGATTGAAAAAGCCTACAAGAAATTAGCTATGAAAAAGTTCGAAGAGCTCCTGATAGCTAGGGACTATAGCGCAAAAAATATCAAACAATCTGTCAAATTTCTTGATTTCGGGTGGGACGGTTTAGCATGGAATACGAACCGGAAGAAAAATAAGAATCCAGAAACGATCACAGTTGGGCAATTTACGGTTTTGAAAGTAACGAAAGCGTATATAGAAGATTATTTGAATCAAATAAATTATCTTGAAAAACATGAAAAAAAGAGAAGGAAGGACAGTTTAGTCCATGCAATGCTGGTTGCGCCAGGTTTTGACAAAGGAGTCCAGCTATTTTGTGCCCAAAATGGCATTGAGTGTGTAATATTTGAAGAAAAGCCAAAAAAGCTAGAAGAATGGGAAGGAATTGTGGCTTCAAAACAGGTTGAGGTGCCAGAACCAGAAAAACTCACAGGCACACTGGCGACCAGTAAAGAAGAAAAAGTGGAGAACCTTAAGAAAATATTAAACTCCTTAACTGCAACTAAAATTCGAGATATTGCAAAGTCATTTCATATTGAGAAGATTTATGGTGTAAAAAAAGCTGTTTTAATTAAGAGGATATTGAGGGAATTACCAGAAAATATTGAGAGAGAGATTCGAAACCTATCTTAAATAAATGCGCACTCTTCGCCAGTAAAGTATACCCATCTCAAAATATTTAAGGGGTGCTTTTGTTATGACATTAGGAAGAGTTATTCAATATGACATCAAAAGAAATAATATTAAATGACCAGTCCCCGCTGGAGATCATCTTTCAATCGAAGGCGCGGATCCGAATCACGAAAGTTTTCAGTCGGGAGGGGACATTGAACGTCCCAGAAATAGCTCGTCGCGTCCGTCTCGACCACAACTCTGTCAAACCCCATCTCGAATCTCTGGTGAAGGCAGGTGTCCTCGAAGAGAAAGAGTCGGGGGGGATCAAGACCTACCGTTTCCGAATTGAGGATGGGCGAGTCCGGACTATAAAAAACTTATTCGATGTGTGGGAACCTGTGTAGAATTGATTTTTTTACCAGAGAATATTGAAAGAGAAATTCGTAATTTATACTAAATTCGGGAAGTTGAATATAAGATGATTCTTGGAGTATACATTTTTATAAAAAAAGGGCGGAAATTTGTCTTTCGACGTGAACTGGAAGATCCAGATGGTTCCACACGGGAATTAATAGATGCAGCTCTCATCAAAATCGTCAATAAATTCGATACCTATGAAGAGGGGTTTTATCGAATCGTCTTAGATAATCAGAAAAAGATTTTGTTTGCAGTATATGGTGATGTAATAACCATTGTAATAATACGTATAGAAACGATGGCAGGAAAAAAGCCACTGACACCGGATCTATTGGAGGCAAATGATGCTCTGTTTGCTAGTATAGTGTTTAACCAATCGTACCTTACTACCTTGATCAAGGAGGAAGCAGGGCAAGAGAAGTTTTCCTTCTATAGCCAACAATTGCCTGCTGAAAAGGCGGAAGAGTTAAAGCAATCAACAATGTTATCGAAAAGTGATTTTAAAACAGAGGTTCAGGGTTATGTGCAACAACTTGACAATATAATTGGCGAAGTCAATACTAACTTAAATCAGGCATACAGAGAAACTGCCTTTGCACCCGAAAAAAAGCCTTCAACAATACAGGCGGTGTTTTCTAAATTCACCGAACTGACCTTTCACTACGCTCGTATGTATCTCATGGAAAACCTCATACGCGATCTGATTGAAGACCATGCAGGGCAGCCAATTACGGAAATCAAAATGGGAGTTAATGATTTCCTCTTCTATTTTCGCAAATCACTTCAGGTCTTAAAAGATAGACCAGAAATTAAATATTTTCTCCAAATCATGGATGGCCAGAAGCTTGGAATAAAAATTAAAGATCGTACCTCCTTCACCGTGTTTTTCAATGGGGATGACATCCAAATCCTTGATAAACTTTCGAAAGAAAATCCCCTCATCTATATAGAATCGGTTGATTTGGTTATCAATCTAATTCTGGGAAGGTTGGATGTTTTAAAAATAGCCCTCTCAAAGACGGTGCAAGCTACCAAATTACACAAGCTCGTGGAGTGGTCTGCGCCCTTCGCAGCAATTCTGATTCGTATCTATGAGAATCGGCTCGATGAGAAGGATTTCTCGATTAAAGAACTCATGCTGGAGGGATTTGCTCAATTAGTTGAAGCGCTGTTCATTGCAAATATAGAGGCAAGCCCCCAAAAGCGAGCTTGGATCCAGGGTATAAATAAACAAATTTTACTTCAGATTACTGGTAAAGGGACGTTAACACTCATAATTCGTGGAGAAAAGATAGATGTTAAAGTCGGACAGACCAGAAAAGAGCCAGATGTTATCATTCAAGGAAGCTTAGAAGATATTTGTGCCTATGCAAATAACGAAGTTACTTTTATTACAGCACTCAGAAAGATTAAATTGCTGAAAGGGATCTCGATGCACCCCATTGATATAATCAAGGGGAAAACCTTTTCACAATTGGCAGAATTATTCGCACTGTGGCGAATTTCTCGAATTTAAAAAAGCAACTCTTTTTGGAACTGTTGCATGGTCCTAGAATTGTAGGTGAGGCCACGCTCAACGATTTGGTGTTAGATGCAGATGGGACAATGTGGTTTTAAACAATTCAAGACTATAGAAATGAAATTAGGTCTTCAGTGGTGAAAATTTTAATTACACTCTGCTTTTGAAAATGCTTATCATTTGACCAGATACCATCATTTTTTAGGGCTAGGGCAACAGCTACAAATGGTACATCTTTCGCATCAATCTTACCTATTATTTCTGTTGCCTTTTTAATCTGATCTTCATATTCCTTAAATGGAACAATATTAAGGTTTTCAATAAACAAATTTATGAGTTTTTTAATGTCATCAACCTTAAGATTGGATTTTTGTGCTATTTCGGGTAAATATTCAGCAACTTCATTTAATAAAAATTCAGGAGTGTAAAAGTTAAATCCTGGATTTAATAGAATTTTTCTCGTTGTTGATTGTTTAATCAATCCGGATATTAGGATATTTGTGTCAATGACTATTTTCATTACTACTTTTCGTCCATTCTCTTTTTATGCGAATCCCATGCTTTTCTCTTTATTTTTGCGCCTAATTCCTCTACATCTTCTATTTTAAGAGTACTCTTAGAAATAATTTCTTCTGCTAGCTCTAGATTCTCAATATATTTTATCAATGCACTTCGAGCGATCTGACTCCATTTTATCTCGGGATGTTCCTTCATTTTCTTATAAATTTTATCTGGGACTGAAAAAGTCATATTTGTCATTTTCCTCAAATAAGGTATTTATGTGGATTACCTTATATTTCTTTCTGATTGATTGTTTAACGTTCTAGCTAGTCGATCTCGAATTGAACGAAAATTAAATAGTGTGGTAATCTGCCCACCAAGGTCCCCACAGATCTGTATCGCCAATCTCGAAAAAGTAGCAGAGTGTGTCATTGAAAAGAAGAGCTAAGTCAGAGTAGCCTACGTTATCAGTAATACAAAGAGGCATATTTGTGTCAATAAAGAAAAAAAAAAAAAGATTTAGATTGTGGACATTTTAAACAATTGACGAAGTGCCATACTTAGCACATATTGTTGGATCTGGCGTGTGCCACCAATGACTTCCTGAATACGTGAAATACCGATGAGATCATGCATTAGAGTATTGTCGCAGACTCCTGCGCCACCCATAGCATTGGCAGCTTCGTAGCAGACACGTTCTGAGAGGATAGCTGCTTGCCATTTCATTTGAGACGCAGACGCCACCATAACTTGATTGATTCCTTTTGGTATTTTCCCTTCAAATTTTTCGAATTTGCGGTCGTATTCACGAGCAAAACACAGCAAGGCTAAAGTCATATTCGTTGTTTTAGACCATAAATCGGCTAAGAGATGTCCAACACCCTGAAATAGTAGAACAGGTTTATCAAATTGCTTGCGCATATTTGCATAGAGTATTGCGTGTGATAAAGCCCCCCAGCATTGAGCAGTAGCAATAACTGCAATTCCAATACGTTCAGGAACTAGCCCTTCGAAGAGGTGTTCGCGCCCCTTACCAGGTCCTCCAATTACATACTCTTTGGGAACGCGTAGATCCTTCATTTCTTCTTTTCCGAGCCAGAGCTTGGGAATCCACGGGATCCCAACGCGTTCGCAATTCCAACCATCCCATGAAGTGTCGACAAGAAATTGCCCCATTCGTTCCCAATTGTTTTTCTCTGTGGTAGCGTAAACTACGGCCCATTTAGATTTGGGAGCATTTGTATTATAGATTTTAGTCCCATTAATTATAAAACTGCCATCGTCGTTTTCCACACATTCCGTGAGCATGTGAGTGGCATCTGAGCCGCGCTCGGGCTCTGTAATTAAAATGCAGCCGGGGGCTTTCCCCATAACGAGATCATTCAATGCACCTAGCCGTACATCTATATCCTCGTGATGCGCCTCGAGTGGATTAATGGCTAGAACAGAAGCACCCATTCCCATGTTAAATTGTGGATCGAACATATCCACAGCAAATGCACGCATCATTTCAGCGACTAAACCCCAATCGTCGCCATAATCTACATCCAGCATTTCATATTTATGAGCCCTTGTGACCAACCCTTCTGCGCCAAAAGTGGGTATCCACTCATAGATATCCTCTTCTGGACCATGAGTAATGTTATTCTTTTTCTCAAATCTGGTACAAAATTTTTGCACCTTTCGAAAAAAGTTAAACTCCTTATCAGATAGCACCGATTGTAAGTTGTTATTTAAGAAAGCATACCGGTTTTTGAGTTTCATTTTCTTTAGAATTTCATCATCAATTGCTTGAGTACTAAATTTAGGCATGTTTTTTCACCATGTTCTTTAATTTGAGTACTTAGACGTTGGGATTGTTTTTTTTAAAACTTGTTATTAGGACAGTTTTTTGATGATTGTATAAAAATGGGAAAAATTGTTAAATTCTCTGAAAAGTAAATTATTGCATTTTATGTTTTAATACTTCGCCAGCGATTTTTTTGAAAAAAAGTTCGACATTCGCCCCGGTCTTTGCGGAAGATTCATAGTAGATGTTGTAAGGGTGCTGTTTCAGGAATTTTTTTACCTGTTTTTCTTTGATCTTCCGAAGTTTTTTCAAATCACTTTTATTGCCTACCACGAGAAAGGGCGTTTCGGGACTTACAATTGTGGAGATTCGCTCGATCCAAGTAGTGAGATCGGAAAATGTCTGAGGACGAGTCAGATCGAAGACGATGATTGCTCCATCGGCGCCTTTCAAGTATAATGGTAACTTGGCTTTCCAAGTCGCTTGCCCACCTATATCCCAAATGATCATTCGAGTTCCCTCAGTGCCCTCTAGTTCGATATCTTTCGTTGTGAAATTGACGCCCAAAGTGGGGATGTAATTCTCAGTGAACTTATTGCTAATGTACTTCAAAATAAGACTGGTTTTACCCACAGCTTCATTTCCGAGCAAAACGAGCTTAAATCGAAATTTCATATTTGATTTATTTACAGTTTCTAATTTAAAAACCTTATTTTCGCGGTTTTTACGGCAGTCGTGTCCTGAAGTAGCTCCAATCCTAGGATTAAAGATAACAATAAGCGAACCTAAAAAATAATAAAACGCAATAGAAATCCTTTTTTTTCCTTTTTTTACCCTTTTATTCTATAGAGCTGTTCTTTCATAGGATAATTATAAAAATAGAAAAAGAATTTATTATAAATCTAAATTAGAAAGAGGATTACGGGTTCGAAAGAAAGTGACAATTAATCCCGATTTAATGATTGCATTGGCGATCTTCATCCTAGTTGCCTCAATTATATGTATCATTTCTTTTAGTGTGATTTTAACCAGAAATCAAACGAAGGTAAATGGCCTTACGTTTTGGTTCTTTAGCTGTTTTGTGGCCTCAATTATCTTGGATTGTGTAAGAGTGATTATTATTTTTGGAGTTAAGGAGGATTACTTCATGTTGGACCAGGTAGCGCAGATTGCTAAAATTATTTTGATTTTCATATCTTTTACTCTGGTAATGGAAATACATATTGTCCTAAGAGATTATGTAAGTAACCCACCGAAATATCAAAGAATAATTCGCTATTATTTATTCGTTTTAGCAGTAGTTTTCACGGGTTTAACTATTTACTTCTCTTCTCCAACTCCGCCACCGCTACTAACACCAGGGGAGTTTTATATTTTTCAAGTTGATTCGATTATCTATGTTATAACGTTTCTTTTTTATATGCCTGTTGCGATTTTCATATTTTTCCGAAAACTATTTTATCTACTATCCTTAACAAATAAGGTAGTCTATTATAAACTGGTTTTTTTTACCCTTTTAGCCATTTTTCTTATTGGGGAGAGAGGGTATAATTTAGGGGGATATAGTCTTGTACAGTCTGTTTTAGGTTTGCCAATTAAGTTCTCTCTGGTAGTAGATTTTGGAGCTTTAATGGTCATCTCAGTAATGTTTCTATTTCTCGTAATACGATATCCCGATTTAATGGAATCAATTAGCACATTCTTTTCCGTAAAACGCTTGTATTTATTAAAGAACAACGGGATTCTACTCTTTGAATATGATTTTGAGGAAAAGAAAATATCAGATGGGGTAGAATCAGATGCTACGCTAATCGGGGGGTTTGTTTATGCGGTCTCTGAAGGATTTAAAGAGGTTTTACAATCAGATGATGATATTAATGAGTTTACCTCAGGTAATAGAAGTGTCCTGATACAACATGGTAATACTATTCTTGGAGTCTTAATTGTTACAGAGGAGTCAACTCTCCTTCAGAAAAAAATAGTGCAGCTAATTAAAACCTTTGAAACTCATTATAAGGCAGAACTTGAACACTGGACAGGCGAATTCTCTTTGTTTGATCCAAAACTAGTTGAAAAATGGATTTTTAAGCATTTAACCGAGGTTTAAAAAAAGAGATGTTATTTTTTAGGAAAAATCCAATTTCACTTCTTTAAATTGATAGTCATCGGTATGTTTCATAACCTCGACAAGATGCTGGCAAATGTTGGTCCGTCTAAAATCGGAGCAGTTGCAGTGGAACTGATTGTCAAGGAGTTCAATCCTATATTCCCTTGCGCCATCAGTCACGATCCATGTAGTATCTCCAAATTGAACGGTGATCAATTTAGGGCGATTAATGGCTCGGATATGTTTGCAATTACGATTTCGCCGATGGACATAATCACCGCAATCACAGACTAGGCGATTTCGCACTCTTCGTACAAGATGTGGTTCTCGTCCGCCTGAAACACGATATTTGTCAGGGCTCAGTTGTTCAACATCCAGATAGTATGATTTAACACTACGCAAGTTTCTATTGCGTCGCACATGTTCATAGTTGATATTTTTTCTTCCATCCATTCGCTGTAATTGGTTGGGAGTTAATGCGATTTGGATCTTTCCTAATTGATTTCGCATTTCCATCTCAATAAAATGCCATCCATTCGATTGTGTCTTAGTCTTCGAGATTTTTGCAAATTTTCGCAAATAAGGGTTAAAAGGAATTCTATTTAGCATCGGAGAATGATAGCGGTTGGACGAGGTGCATTCAAACTCGGTCATTGACTTTTTAATCGTTTCTAAAGCAATGCGCCAGTTTTCTGGTAGAGGAATCTTTTTCTCTAGAAAGCTCTCTGTTTCACTTAAAACTTCGAGACCCTCAGGATCTATAAAGATATTATTTAAGCGATTTGCGTCTCGTACCTGTTTAATAAAGGTTTTCGAAAAGTCAACGTTGGTGACACCACGTTCCCAGTATTCTACATTCTTGAATGCATCTTCGTAAAATCTGGCTTTACAATAATAGCACATATCCAAAGAGAATGTTTCAAAATCAACAAATCCGTTGTCGACAGTGATTATCGGATCGTATGAATAACGAACCCTGGTTTCATGGCCAGGAGTTCGTCCCGTTTTGATTTTGGTTATACGATGTAACCGATAAAACGTCTCCGCGACTAGCTGCGAATCTACGATTTCAGCCATAAAGGCGAATTCTTGTTGAGTGAGTTCAGGCTCCAGAATCACTTGTTCTAACTGAAGCACTGCCGAGGGAGATTTGTATTTCAAAGTTTCAATAACCATTTTGGTAACCCCAACAAGTCCTTTCAATCCACCAAGAGTAAGGACCTTAAAATTATTAGAAATAGATCCTTTAAAAGGTTTATGTGAAGGCTGGATCAGATTAATCCGATAGTATTGAGAGAGATAGGTGAAAGTATTTTGCGCATTTTAAGAAATTTATTTATCATCTATCGGGTTGCATTTTAAAATGGAGATTTGCGCATTTTAATGAAGTGATTGAAGTTGTCCAATTTGCATACGACCTTATTCCGACAGGAGAAGGGGATTCTATTTCAGAAGTTGAGAGTAGTAGGTCAGTTGTTCGATTCCTATATCCTTTGTGCAGCTGATAAAGAAAAGTTCATCATCGATCAACATGCAGCTCATGAGAAGATTCGGTATGAAAAAATTAAACAGGATTACTATCAGAATTCAAAGCTCGAAATGCAGAATCTCATCCAACCAGTTCTAATCAGAGTAACAGCTGAAAGACACAGACGAATTTTATTAGCTAATTTGGAAAAAATCAGGAAATTTGGATATAAAATTGAATTCACGGGGGCGGATACCTTTACGGTATGGTCGGTACCCACCTTTGCCTATCGCCGTGTGGTTCCCTCGATTATCAAGAAAATTAAGGATACGCTTCTCAATATCGAAAGCCAACGTATAACCGAAGAGCGTATTATTCAGTTACTTGCGTGTCATTCTGCCATTCATGCTAACATGAAGCTGAGGAGGATTGATATGTACAAATTAATTGTGCAGTTAGGAAATCTTCAGAATCCATGGGTTTGTCCCCATGGCAGACCTATTATTAGAAAGTTGTCAGTTGTAGGGGAGATAATGGCCATATCTATTTCAAAAAAAGAATTGGATAAACAGTTTAAGCGCTCCTAAGCCTACTAGCCATTTGGGTACTTTGTGCTTGTGTCTATAATTTTAAGTTCAACCCTCTTATTAGAGTTTTTATGGTATAGTAATTAATGCTTAGAGGAGAATTGTAGTGAAAAATACCAAAGAGCATGTTATAGGCCTCTTAATGACGGTTTCTCTGTTCGTCGGAGTTACCTTTTTGTTTCTCTGGATATTTGAAATGTATGGGTATATATCGGGGGGAGAAGCGGCGTTTTACCCAAGCGTGATTGTTATGATAATAGAGAAATCATCCCTAAGTCCCTTATTTTATTTGATGATTAGCTTCTGGATAGTCTTTTTAGTCTTTTTCACTGAATATGCGTTAATTACGACTAGAGGACGCGAAAAAAATAAAAAAGAATGATTTAGCAATTTGTAATTCTCAGGACTTCTATGGATTATTGATAGAGATTTCGCTGTGTTAATTCGGGGTAATTAAACATTTTATATGAAGGTTTAATTAGAAAAATACGTTGATTTCTAGAGATTTCAATCTGCGTAAGCTGAGAAGTTGGCGATTTCTACTTAAAGAAAGGAGCTGGATAAACAGTTTAAGCGGTCATAATCCCATTAGCCGTGTTGGTACTTAATCCCCGTGCCACCTTTTGGGAATTCGAAGTTAATAGCATTGTAATCACACACACTCTCGCAGCAGACACATTCCATACATCGTTCCTTATAATCAGAAGCCAGTTGGGATTTGCCTTTAACCAAGTTCCAAAGATTTGCAGGACAAATGAGGATGCAATTCCCACAGCCTGTGCAATTTTCTGGATTCTGAGTAATAAAATCGCCGGGATCACCCTCACGAACATTTAAGTCCTTTAAGACAATTTTTTCATCCATAATTATAACCTCTTTTTCTTCTTAGGTTTTGTAAATTGTTTCATCATTTGTTGAACCATCTTCAAGTCGCCTAAAGGTTGTTTGAGAACCTTACCAAAAATCGGAAGCATATATCTCATAACGAAAGGAACTATAGTATCTGCCTGTTCCGCTAGCAACTCATTAAACCTTCTGAAATAAGTGATGTGGGCTTCCCCCGTGGTGAAGATAGAGAATTGGTCGTTCATTAGTTTAGAGAACCAAGCCATGTTCTTCGGAGCGAAGGGTAAGTTAGCCCAAAACTCCTGCAATTCAGGACCTGCTTCGAATTCCACTCCAATTTCAGATTCTTTCCAAGCAGCTTCGTACTGTTTCAAGAAATATTTCGAAGTATCCTCCTCATCAATGGCTTTCTTAGCTATTTGGGCTGCGAGACGCCCGGAATACATAGCATACCAAATGCCTTCAGCTTCAAGCGGGCATGGAAAGCCAGCAGCATCTCCGATTAACATAACATTATCAGTAAAGGTTTTGCCTGGGTATTTAAGCCACGGAAGTAGATGCGCATGAAACTCTCGAACTTTTGCCTTAGTTAGTTTTATAAGCCGTTTTACTCCATCCACTTTCAAAGCGGTGTTTAAATGGATGCGTGGATTTTTATCCCAGCTGGAAAGCCAATCGCCTAACCCCAAATGGAATCCATCTGCTTTGAAAAACTGGTAAGCCCCGGGAAATCCACCCCCCAACCAAGTATGAATCCCATGGTCGCCTACAATATCATCAACTAGTTGTTTGGACTCACACTTGAAATCGTAGCTCAAGACAAGGGTAACATCATCCTTCTGCCACTTCGCCCGAATTCCAGCTTTCCTCGCCACGAGGCTCCAAGCACCATCGGCACCAATAATAATTGTCCCTTTAATGTTTTCGCCTTTATCAACTAGAACTCCATCAACTTTCCCGCTCTCATTTCGGGAGAGGTCAGTTACAGTAGCGGAAGTTCGGAGTTCAGCTCCTGCATTGACCGCTAATTCAGCGAGCCAAGGATCAAATTCACTTCGATACAAATTAACAGTGAAAAACTCCTTCGCCTCCTTGTATGTGTTCAGCCTCTGACTTGGAGTCTGAGAGAAAGCAAATTCTTCGCGTAGATTCTCATCGACGAAGTGAGAGGTGTGAACCCTTACGGTACGTTGGGATGGAACGTTAAGATCCTTCATAAAGTCGAAATCCCGCCATAATTTAGGGGATAAAGCGCAGCCACTAGCATTTTTCGCACCAGGGTAGCTGCCACGCTCTAATATCAACGTTTTAAGACCAAGTTCAGCCGCAGTTTTCCCAGCGAGTGCGCCGCCAGGTCCGGCCCCTATTACGATTACATCGTATGTTGTCATGGAATCACCGTATAGATATTTTCCTTAATCTGTAATATATCATATGTCTAAATTTTATGATTTTTTTTTTTTTATATCACGCACCGCTTATACAAAGCAGGCTAGGACTGTGAGAGCGAGATTATTTACGTGCAAAGATAAAAAGGTGGTTTGAACCAGGACAGGTGGCATCGGCAATAATTTTTGACCAAAGAATATTAAATCCACATTTTGTAATTAGGTCGATGTTGGTCTTAGCATCAAAATGGCTCCAATACATCTTACTTCCAAGGTAGTCCTCAGCTTCATCATGCTCTATGTCTATAGCTCCCATACAGACAAGTATCAATCCCATGGGTTTCAACATCCTGTAAAAATTGGTTAATAGCTGGTTGTGCTCTGTCCGTGGAACATGAATAATGGCATAGTAGGAACAGATGGCATCGAATGAATGAGGTGGAAAGGATAATCTGGTCATATCTTGACATATAAACCGCGCTTTAGGAACTAATCGCTGTGCCAGCTTAATTTGTGCTTCTGAAAAGTCTACTCCAATAACATCAAAGAAGTTGCTTAATATCTGGGTCACTGGCACGCCCGCTCCACAACCAGCATCCAATATTTTTGCCCCTCTTGGTACCTGTTGAATAAGTTCTTGTAGTAATTGTAGATCCTTTGACTTTTCGGAACGACTCTTTAGGTATTCACCGGCGATCTTGTTATAACCGGTCCTTACAACTTGCTTTCTATTTATTAGAAGTGCCTCCACTTTTTAATTCTTAAGAATTAATATTGCCTTTGTGTAATTTATGTGATTCCGGTCAATGGGACGTTGAAAAAGAGTAAGGAAAGTCAAGAATAGCTAAAAACAAAGCACATCAAATAAAGTGAGACGTGTAATAAATGTTTTTATTTGATTTCTAAAAATGTAAGTACCTTATCATAGAGTTCGGATAAAATTTGGGGATTATAATCTCGTCTATGTAAAGAATCCCAAATAATTTTCGCTTCTCGGTCTAAAAAATCATGGAGTTGCGGACTTTTTTGACAAACATCATCGCGATAGGAGGCTTTAAACAGGAGAGTGATGGTTGCCGGTCGTTCCTTGGTTAAAGGTTTGATATCTCTAGAATCCTCAAAGCCCGAGAAGTGAATAAACCCAACAGAACCCATATCATGATATGGCAAGATCCCAAAGCATTTAAGGTCACTGGGAGATTGCTTCCGGTATGCCTTATCCCCGATCATAATAGCAAAAGATTTCACGGCAGAGTTATGGATTTGGGCAATAGTTCCGAAATCTTTAGGGAACCACATCTTTGGATGTGGACCTCTCTCGTCGACAACGGACACGATGATACCGGTTATTGGTGATTCTTGGCTCATTACGATTCCCAATGAAGATTGTAATAGACGTTAAATTATGAACATCCCTTAATTAAAGGTTAATCAATTAACGAAAAATTATAACTGCCATAATTAATCAATGGACTTGATTAAGTTTTTTAAACTAGTAGCAATTTTTGACTCATATGTTTTCCGAAAGGTAGAAAAAACCTTATCAACCTTTATGGATTGCGCCCCCATTAATAAGAGATAGTAAGTCTCGGGTAAGCCCGTAAGTTTCTCAAGGCTAAATTTATAGATCTCACCATTAGACACGGCAAGATCAAAATTTACTTGCCGTTCTTCATCATAAACTCCATGAAAGTCTCTCATTAAGGTAGTAAAAGCGTTAATCGTTTTGAAACACGTGTTTTTCGTGCTGACATCCGGGAAAGCATTCCCAACTACAAAAAAATTCACATCAAAAAGGATAGTGCCCACAACATCCAAATTTTTCGTTTCTTCGCGAAATTCATCAAGGATCTGACTCAAAATTCCGATGGGAATGAATTTTCCAATGCCATATGAGAACATTTCGATGAGGGCTTTTCTGTCAAATATGCTTGTGATAAAAACTTTAATTTCTGTATCGTGTTTTTCAGAATACTCGGAAAAGAGATTCGTAACCCAGTTAAGATTTTTAATAATGGTTGGATGTTCAACTATATCGGGATCTACTTTATGAAGGCAGAGAACCACAGGGCACTTGATCTTGAGGTGATCGAGAGCATGAAGCATGTCGTCAAAATACGCGCCGGCTTCATTAAACCGATGTTCATCCTGAATATCGATTACAAAGATGAGAAGATTTGTATCTTGCATTACTTGCTCATAATTCTTTAGGTATTCGTCCCTATACTGCTTCTGTCCACCCAAGTCCCAGTTCATAATTTTGAACCCTAAAATGTCATAAGCGGTGCGTTTTGGACCTAATGTTGGCTTAATCTTATCCAGTCCGCTATAGGATCCTTCTAATATTTTGAGAATACTCGTCTTTCCAGCAAAATCCAGTCCCAAGAAGACGATTTTGTATATTTCTGACATTTCCACTCACTTCCGAATTGCTACTCACTTCTGAGGTATAGCATACGTATTTTTTAAATAGATCTATACAATAGATCATACCCTTAATAAAAATAATTTATATCTGATAAAATAGTTGAGAATAGAAAATTTACGGTGGATATGATGTTTACTGTTAGAAGATTTACGAAGGAAGATCAAGAAAGTGCGAAGGATTTAATGGAACAACTGTGTAAGGTAACTGGCGTGCCTTTCAATGAAAAGCGATGGAAATGGGGAGTTAAAATGAGATTGTATGATGCTTTGCGAAAGAATGGTATGCTAGTTGCTTCAACCTCTGATAATAAACTGGCGGGGATGATTTTTGCAGATATATCCATTGATCCTGTAGGATCCTCTACGGGTTATATTCGCTCAGTGGTGGTCGATGAAGCGTACAGAGGCCAGGGAGTTGGAAAATTACTCATTCAGGACGCGATTAAATACTTAAATGAGATGAATGTGGATCAGATTCTGATAAATGTGAGAAGTAGAACAGAGCGAGCAAAAGGGCTTTATGAACGGATGGGGTTCAAGGAAGTCTATACCGTTATGCGATTTGGGACCGGCAAAGGGGATACCGGCATGGAAGGTCTGTGAACCTTCAATTATTATTTATTTTTTAAAAACATGATCTGCAAAAGTAATCTTTTCCGACAAAAATCGGGGGCGCCGAAACATTTAAATCCCATTAAACGAAAGTATTTTTAATGTCAACTGAAATTGAAAAAGAAAGTCTCGATTTATTGTA
>JAEOSY010000481.1 GCA_016840125.1 Candidatus Helarchaeota archaeon
CAGAACGATTTGAAGATGTTAACCTCCTAAAAAAGATAGATTTTATTGTTATGCAAGATATTTTTCCCTCAAATAACTTTGAATATGCAAAAGTAGTGTTACCTACGTGTACATTCATAGAAGCTTCTGGGAGTTTGATTAATTCCGAATCACGGCTTCAAAAAGTCCAAAAAAGTGCAGCCGCTTTCGGTCAATCAAAACCCGACTGGTTAATTTTTTGTGAGCTAGTTAAACACTTTAATACAACAAATATCGACTTTTCTGATTCCGCTAGTATTTTAAGTGAAATATCAAAAACGAACCCATTCTTTAGAGCAAGACAGGAAGGTTCTTACAGTTACAAGCTTAAGGATATCCATCTCTATATCCCATCCATGAAATATTCCGCATTAAAAACTTCATCTGAGGCTTTCAACTTAGGAGAATTTAAGTATCGTGGAGAAAAAATAGCAAACCAAGTTGCAGACCTCAATGGGTTAGTTAATTACCGAAAGATGAAAAAAACTGGTTTGCTTAAGCTGGAAGAAGAGAAAATCCAGAAGCCCGGGTATAGAGTGCTCAAAAATGAAGAAATAGTCCCCAATATGTACGAATTGATTATTGAAGCCCCACTAATCGCTAAAAAAGCCTGTCCAGGAAATTTTATCCTAATTATGAAGGATGAAGAGAGCGAGCGTCTTCCTATGACCCTATCAAACTGGGATAAACAAGCCGGCACTCTCACTATTTATTACCAAGAGCGCGGTTATTCAACGAAAGAACTGACTGAGATGACTAAAGGGGAGAAACTTTATTCGATTGTTGGTCCATTAGGCAATGATATCAAAATCGAAAATTATGGAACCGTCTTACTTGGAGGCGGTTGTTATGGAATTGGTGGAATATACCCAATAGCGAAAGAGGCTAAGGCTCAAGGAAATAAAGTTATTGTGATATTAGAGGCAAGAAATAAGATTTTATTTTATTTAGAGAATGAGTTTGAAGAACTTGTTGATAGGGTAGTCTATTGCACTTCTGATGGGTCCAAGGGAATGAAAGGAAAAATTGAGGATGGAATCCAGCAAATTATTAAAGAAGAACCGAAAATTGATTGGTCTTACTTCATCGGTTGTAAACATATGATGCGAGATGCCTCAAACACCACAAAAGAGCTTGGTCCTATTCCCACATTTGTAAGCTTGAGCACAATCATGATAGATGGAACTGGCATGTGCGGAGGATGCCGACTTTCGCTCATTCAAGATGAGAAAGAAGTCACCAAATTTGCTTGTGTGGATGGTCCCTCTTTCAATGGACACCTTGTAAACTGGAAGGAATTAATTGGAAGAGGTACGCAATTCAAAACAGATGAAGTTTTCGTTTATCAAAATCATTTTTGTAAGATTTTAGAGAAATATAAAACAGAAAGTCCGTAATTATGTGGATATTATGACTGAGACCAAACCGAAAAAGAATATCAAAGCTCCTAGACAGAAAATGCCTGAACAGCATCCAATTCTGAGGAGTAAGAATTTTGAGGAAGTCAATTTAGGATACACACCAGATATCGCTTTAGCAGAGGCTAGACGATGCCTACAGTGTAAAAAACCTAAATGTGTAGATGGATGTCCCGTTAATATCGATATCCCAGGATTCATTCGTCTCATCCAAGAAGAGGATTATTGTGAAGCTGCCTATAAAATAAAAGAATTTAATGCACTTCCTGCGATCTGTGGTAGGGTCTGCCCACAGGAGAATCAATGTGAAGGAGGTTGCGTGTTAGGGAAAAAATTTGAACCTGTCGCTATAGGACACCTTGAGCGATTCGTTGCCGATTTTGAACGTGAATCAGGTAGCTGTTATCTTCCTTCTAAAGAAGATCCGACTGGGAAAAAGGTTGCATGTATTGGTTGTGGTCCCGCGAGTCTCACAGTTGCGGGGGATTTAATTAAACTCGGTCATGATGTTACTATTTTTGAGGCCTTTCATAAGGGAGGGGGAGTTTTAGCGTATGGAATTCCAGAATTTAGATTGCCAAAGGCGATTGTAAATGCAGAAATAGAGTATTTGATATCTCAAGGGGTTGAAATCAAATATAATATGGTGATTGGAAAGATTTTAACAATCGATGAACTGTGGGAACAGGGTTATAATGCAATCTTCATAGGAATTGGCGCGGGTCTTCCACGGTTTATGAGAATTCCCGGTGAAAATCTAAAAGGAATAGTTTCAGCCAATGAATATCTAACCCGTACCAATTTAATGAAGGCCTATGATTTTCCAAATTACAAAACCCCTTATGTTAAAGGGAAAAATGTTACGGTCATTGGAGGCGGTAATGTTGCAATGGATTCTGCGAGAACGGCTCTAAGACTTGGAGCCAGAGCAGTCACAATAGTCTATAGACGGGCGATGGAACAGTTACCTGCTAGAAAAGAAGAGGTTCATCATGCTGAAGAAGAAGGTGTAATTTTTAAATTACTTACTAATCCAAAAAGATTTATTGGGGATAAAAATAACCACGTAAAAGAAATGGAAGTCATTAAAATGAAATTAGGCGAGCCGGACGCTTCTGGTAGAGCACGCCCCATTCCCATTGAAAACTCTGAATTTCGAATTGCCACGGATCTCGCGATCATTGCAATCGGAAATAATTCAAATCCTCTATTAACTTCAACCTATCCCAAGTTAAAATTAAATAAATGGGGTAATATCGAAGTAGATGAAAACGGAATGACAAATGTAGATGGGATTTTCGCCGGAGGAGATATTGTGACTGGTGCTGCGACCGTTATTTCTGCGATGGGAGCAGGACGCAGAGCAGCAAACGGGATCCATGAGTATTTAAAAACGAAATAAAAAAAGAAGAAAGGAATTTTATCTATAAAGATTTTACAGAAAACTGATTTTTTTGCGTTGAATTAAGTTCTTTAACGAAAGAATTGCTAATAGACCGAATAAACTAATTACCCACTCGAAGCCTGGAATATCTCCATCGGGTGGTTTTTCTCCGACTATAATAGTAACTGTAATAGGTGTCCCAGCATTGTTGACAGTATCGTTATATTCAATAGTGTAGAGCCATGCACCTGATGTTGTTGTGGGGATGAGGACTACTTCTTGGGAGCTATTCGAAGAGGTCCAAGCAGTCCACCCTTGGCTGAAGGTCCCATTGGAAGTAATGCGGTAAACCCCACCAGTGGTGTCATCATAGAGCACGAAGGTCAGGTTTGCCGGTGCATTGTAGTCATAGCTTGTGGGATCGGTTTGGGGGTATACTAGCGTTGCCCAAGGGGTAGCATTTTCTGCGGAGAATTTCATAAGCCATGTTTCATAAGTGCCACTACCTTCAGTGAAGCCCAATGTGTAAAATTCATCCTCTGAAACGGAGACAGTATCTATGCCCCAATCATTTTCCACCGTACCGAAGGTATTTTCCCAAATTAAACCGCCTGTGGAATTGAATTTCAATAAGAGCATATCTTCCTTACCTGCACCAGTCCCATTTGTATAGCCCGTAACCAGCAGATTTTTATTCGGAGTAACTTCCACACTATAACCCCTATCATAGCTTCCACCTATTCCATTCCAGACCTCGAGCCAATCTTGGTTACCTGCGAGATCATATTTAGCAATAAAGAGATTTTGATCATCAACGGCACCCCAAGTCTCACCGTAGCCCGTAATAAAAATATCAGTCCCATCAATGTCAATACTCTTGCCTTGGTCTTTTAAAGGATAATCGCCTAGGGTCTCCATCCAATCAATACTCCCATCTGCATTAAGCTTCGTCAAAGTTGCGTTCGTATTCGTGCCAAAACCGAATGTTCCAATCGCATACGAGTTGTTATTGCTATCCACAACGATATCATAACCATAATCGTAATCAGAAGTTCCCCAAGTGGTATTCCAGAGCAAGGTTCCATCGGAATCAAACTTGGCTACAAAGATATCGGTTTGTCCAACCGCAAAGTCTTCAGTTTTTCCCACAATGTAAATATTGTCATAGTCATCGATGGCGATTCCATCACCCCAAGATTCACCGCCCCATCCCCACATCACAAACCCCTTTACAGTTCCATTAGGAAAGAGTTCGAATACAGTTGCATTAATAACACCTGCACCCATAGTGCGAAAGCCACACATGTACATATTACCTTGACTATCCCTTGCAATATCCCAGGCCTCGTCCCATCCGGCACCACCATAAGTTCGATTCACAAGGAGACTCCCGGTTGAATTATATTTTAGTAGCAGCTGGTCCTCGAGCGCTAGTGAATCGCCCGTAAAACCCGCACACCAGATATTACCCGCCAAATCGAGAGCCATCCCACTTCCACAATCAAAAGCTGATCTGTTCCATTTTTCTTCCCATACAACATTATATGGGCACCCATTGCTCTGAATCTTAAGTTGCGCTGGGGAATTATCCCCACTAATCGGAATCAATTGATTTATTGTAGCAGTTCCAGTGAAAACCATAGTGATGAACATGGCGCATAAAAAGATCTGTATTAATCGTCGAGTATTTTTTGTATTCGTCATTTTCGCTCACTTGTTTGAATTGATTTTAATAAAATCCCACATACTTTCTTTTAAAGATTCCTAGAATTAGTTTATCTCGGAGAGGGCTAGGGAAATTGAGATGAGGAAAATTAAAAGAGAGGGATTTAATTGAAAAAAAACTTGGATTCTAGCTACTCCTCAAACCTCTCAATGTCCATTAGCGGACGCAGAGCCGCAAGTGGGATCCATGAATATTTGAAAACTGAGAAATCAAGTTAATTACCTTTTGATGAATATTCGAATTTGTCTATAGGAGTGCTAGGAACAAGAATACCTTTTTCAATGAAATCATATAGTTCAGCAAAAATTTCGGGATCAGCTAGCTTAAACTTAACCTGATGAAGAATTATAAATATTTCATCTAAGGTAAAGGTTTTACCGACACGTTGGAGGGCTAAATCCATGATCTTTTTCTTGTTGGGACTGAAGGCTCCAGAGGCTTTGATGTACTTTACTTGATTTATTTTAAAGGGGCCCGCCAGATAAATCTCAAAAATTTCATCAAATATATCAAAAGCCTTTTCAAATACAGTTACCTCACCGATAAAATGCTTCAGATAAGGTTCATATCTTTCTTCAAATTGTTCAATTGCTCGGAGTGCTTTCTGTTTTAAGCTAGAACTTTCTTCATCTTTGAGTACAAAACAGGAATCAGTATAATCACCCACTTCTAGTAGAAGTTTGGAGCCCTTATATTTGATATTTTCCATTGCTGTATCAACGCCCGATATTTCAGTCCCGAATGAAGAAATGGCCTGTAAGAAGCCGGCAATTAGGTCATCATTAACTTCAGTTTCCTTACCGTAGGTTTTTGAATCAATGCGAAGACCTGAATTCTTTTCTATTAAAATCAAATGCTGTAAATTTTGAGCATCTAAATATTTTTGATATTTGTCCATCAACTCTTGATTCTTGAAAATCTGTTTTGGTTTATGTACTTTGAAGTAATAACCAAGTGCAACGAGCATAATTATTGCCAATAGGGCAGCACCAATTATCGCATATAGCCAAGGGGGAATAGGCTCAGCAGCCAACGTGAGAGTAACTTGCTGTTGCGCAAAAAGATTATTATCTTGATCATAAATATAAATTGTGATTTCATAATCACCGGGTGGAATGGATTGACTGTCAATCTCTAGCACGAAATCGGTAGCATTTCTCACCGTTAAATTCCCACTACCAAAGCTCCATTGGTACGTTATAGAGATATTTTGATCAGTGAGATACTCATTCGTGTAATCATAATAGACGGAAAATACAAATTCAGTGGTATCTCCTACGGTGATTGAGCTGAATCTTTGAGAAACATTGACTGTCGTGAATTGATCGAGATTTCTCACGAGTAAGACGATGTCCACTATGGCAGCTGCATAATTCTGCTTACTAGCAATGAGTGAGAGCGGATACGATTTACTTTCGTTTCCAGCATATATTATCACTTCATAGAGTCCTAAGGATACCTCATTAACGGTGTAGTTGGAAATACCAACGATTAAAATTGATGCATTGTCTAATAACTGAGATCCGACCTGAGTTTGATACTGAATTGTAAAATTCACATACTCATACTTTGGAATCTCAAAAACTGTTTGATTGATAAGGAGTTCCGTTTGAATAGGATTAATAAAGAAAGAATAACTTCTGGTGGCATTCCGAACATTTTGTTGGGTCGCATGGATGTGTATGATGTTTTGGCCAGATGTATTTATTTTCACGGTTTCCCCCGTAAGAATATTTAGGGAATAAGTTCCGTTCAGGTTATTCGTGAATGTAAAGTGCACATTTTCAATCCAATAATTAGATTCGACCTCGGAACTGATGCGAATGGTAGCATCCGTGTAATTCATATTTGAATCACTCGGTAGTGAGTAAATTACGAGGAGGGTTAAGTTTTCTCGAAAATTAATCAGGCTTTGCCCAGTAACTACTTCAAGGATACTGTCAAGAACGTTTACTGAAAGAACAAAGGATAAGGATTTTTGTTTGAAATTTGTCTTATTAAGGATCAAAATGATATCATAATTCGCGAACGTATCTGAGGCATTAATTTCTACAGAGTGAAGTCCTGATCCTAAGTATCTCTTTGTATAATCCAATGTAATTCCAGAAACATATAGGTTAGCATTATCAATGGGAGTTCCATCTTCCTCCGTATAATTAACATATAATGTTACATTCTGATTGGATTGGGCTTGAATTATTAAAGAATGGTTGGTAGTTAACATAGTATTGTATTCCGAAACGCTTAGAATAAAACTCTGAGATTTCTGTTCGTGGTTGGTCTTTGATAATATTATAAGAATATCATAACTGGTTTTGATATTTGAGGAGTTAATTTCGACGGTGTAAATTCCATTACCAATCTCTTGTAGATGATAGGCAAGCCCACCTTGACCTGATATATTCATATTGGCAGTTAAAATGGGAGAGGTGTCAATTGATAGAGTGTAATTCAGATATAACGTCACATTTTCATTCATACCAGTAGTAAAGACACTTTGGTTCGTAGTTAAACTTGTGGCATACGCGTTAAGAAATAGATCGACTTTTCGGGAAGCATTCTTCACATAAATTTTGCTGGCATGTGCATAGATCGAATACTGACCAGTTTCATTAAAACTCGTCCCTGCACCAGTGTACAACGTTAGAATATATACTCCATCAAGAGTATCTTGAGAGATATAATCGATACTCTCAACTAGATAATTTGTTGATAGATTTAAACTCACTTTTATCAATGCATTTGTATAATTTTGTGTAGAATCAAGTGGGTCGTGATAGAATAATCTTAAAGTGATGTTTTCGGAAAGAATTTTTGGCGTAACGGCATCTAAGTTTTCTAAAGTGCTATCAAATTCATCAACGGAGAGGATAAAGGTTAAGGACTTCGTCTCATAATTTGTTTTGTTTATCGTCACAAGAATATTGTAGGTTTCTATGGTAGAGGATGAATTAAGTTCGATAGAGTATAACCCAGCTCCCACCTCCTTTATAGAATAATCCAAAGTCCCATGACCCGAAATGCTTACGGTTGCAACTAAAATTGGGGAAAAATCGACTTGTAGTGTATAATTAATGAAAAGTGTAACATTTTGATAGAACAAACTTGAAAACAACGTCTGGTTTGTTGTCAATCTTGAAGTGTATGGATTGAGAAAGATATCAACTTTTACTGAAGCATTCTTGACATAGGCTTGGCTTGCATGGAGATAAACTGCACTTTGTCCAGATTCATTAAAAGATGTACCAGTCCCCGAATAAAGAATGATAGAATAAGTTCCGTCAAGATTGTCAGTTAAAGTATAATCTACAGTCTCAATAAGATAACCAGTCGTAAGATTGAGACTTAATTCGATTAGGGCATTTGTATAATTCTGTATTGGATTACCGGGTTCATAGTAAAACAAGGTCATACTTATATTTTCTGAGAGAGCTTTTGGAACTACGCCTTCAATATTTTCTAGTGTGCTATCAGAAGCATCTACTGAAAGGAGAAAATTAATGGATTTCTGTTCATAATTCGCCTTGCTTGCGGTTATAATTATATCATAAGTTTCGATAATTCCGGAGCAATTCAATTCAATTGAGTAAATGCCACTTCCTATTTCAAAAAAGCTATATTCAAGGCTACCATGTCCTATGATATTTAAACTCGCACCAGTGACTGGAGCTGAGCTGCCTAACTGTGTGTAATTAACCTAAAGAGTCACATTTTCGAACATTCCACTAGAAAAGACGGTTTGATTAGAACTTAGGATTGTTTGGTATGGATTTAGAAAAATATCAACCTTCCGAGAAGCATTTTTCACGTAAGAGCGGTTCGCATGGACATAAATGATAAATTGACCTGTTTCATTGAATTGAGTTCCAGCCCCTGTGTAAAGAGAGAACGAATATGTACCATTCAAATTGTCAACATAACTAAAATCTACATTATTTTGTAGGTAGATAGCTGTTAAATTCAAACTAACGGTTAATGTGGCACCTGTATAGTTTTGCATGGGATCTCCGGGCTTGTAATAAAATAATCTCATAGTAACATTTTCAGATAAAACTACTGGAATGGTTCCAACAATATCCTCGAGAATACTCTCTGCAGCATCAACGGTAAGGAGGAAATTGACAGATATTTGTTCATAATTCACTTTACTAGCAGTAATGATGATATTATAGGATTTACTTACTCCTGAAGTATTCAATTCAATCGAATACAACCCATTTCCAATTTCATTGAGTGTGTATGCTAAACTTTCTTGCCCTACAATACCTATATTAGCTCCAGGAATTGGTAGTGAGTCAATTGAGTTAGTATAATTGACAAAAAGAGTCACATTTTCAAACATCCCTGTTAAGAAAATAGTTTGGTTTGAGGTTAATACAGTCTGATACGCCTCCAAAAAAAGATCCACTTTTCGGGATGCGTTCTTCACATATAAACGGCTGGCATGGATATAAATGGAATGTTGTCCAGTTGTATTGAAATAGGTACCATCACCCGAAAAGAAAATGAGTGTATAAGTCCCATTGAGGTTGTCTGAATAAATATAATCCACATTTTCTACTAAAAATAATGAAGTCAAATTGAGGCTGGCACTTACTCCAGCCCCAGAATAGTTTTGTGCTGCATTTCCAGGCGCATAATAAAATAGAGTTAGGCTAATGTTTTCTGATAAGATTTTCGGTGTTACCGGTGTGATACTTTCTAAAATACTCTCAAATTCATCTACGATTAAGATGATGCTGATTGATTTTTGTTCGTAATTCAGTTTGCTGGCAGTTATTATGATGTTATAAGTAGAAATAGTAGATGAAGAGTTAAATTCAATTGAATAGATGCCTAATCCTTTCGCTACAATGTTGTAGTTCAGCCCTCCATGTCCTGAGAGATTGATATTCGCCCCTAAAATGGGTGAAAAATCAGTTTTCGTGTAATTTACGTAGAGTGTTGCATTTTCATAAATTTGCCGTGAGAAGAGTGTTTGATTAGAAGTTAAACTTGAAGTGTATGCCTCAAGGTATAAATCTACTTTTAGAGATGCATTTTTTACATTAAGACGAGTGGCATGAACATAAATAGAATTTTGTCCAGTTTCATTGAACTCGGTTCCATCCCCCGTGTAAAATATTAGGTTATATGTACCATTTAGATTGTTAAAGTAAATATAATCTACATTTTCTATCAGATAGTCCGAAGTAGAGTTAAGACTTACACTCAATATTGCACCCGTGTAGTTTTGTAAAATGTTTCCTGGTTCGTGATAAAATAATGATAGACTAATGTTTTCAGAAAGGGATTTTGGAGTTACTGCTTCAAGGTTTTCCAAAACGCTATCATAGTTATCAACAATTAAAATGAAATTGACAGATTTTTGCTCGTAACTTGCCTTACTCGCAGTAACTATAATATTGTATGTAGAAGCAGTTGAGGAGGAATTTAATTCAATTGAATAGATACCAGTACCTTCTTCTGTAATGCTATAAATTAATCCTCCATACCCTGAGAGATTGATTTTTGCCCCTAGAATCGGTGAAAAATCAGTTTTCGTGTAATTTACGTAGAGTGTAACATTTTCATAGATTTGTCGTGTAAATAATGTTTGATTTGAGTTGAAACTTGTTGCATATGCGTTAAGGTAAATATCCACGCTTGTCGATGCATTCTTCACATATGATCGACTCGCCTGGATAAAAATAGTATGTTGTCCCGTTTCATTAAAGCTGGTTCCATCCCCTGTATAGAGAATAAGTGAGTAAGTCCCATTAGGATTACTAGTAATGCGATAATCGGTACTTTCGCTTAAAAAGTTTGAATCTATATTTAAACTAGCATTTATTAGAGCTCCAGTATAATTTTGTGTAGGAGTTCCGGGTTTATAATAAAAGAGCAACATTGAAACATTATCGGATAAAGTCGATGGAGCGATTCCGATGATGTTTTCAAGAATACTCTCTGCGGCGTCAACTGAAAGAAGAAAATTGACAGATTTTTGTAAATAATTCGTTCTGCTTGCCGTGATTATAATATCGTAAATGTTCGTTATTGATGATGAATTTAGTTCTATTGAATATAATCCACCGCCTAACTCATTAACAGTATAGGGCAAGCTTCCGTGACCAGAAATATTAATTGTTGCGCCTACAATGGGAAATGAGTCAGAAGCGACGGTATAATTAACAAATAAAGTTGTATTTTCAAAGAATCTAGTACTAAATATTGATTGATTTGTGACTACATTTGTAGGTATGGGGTCAATATAGAATGTAACTTCTTTTGTGGCATTCTCAATAGACGGCTTGTATGCATGAATATATAGTTTCTTCTCACCTGTTTGATTGAGTGTTTTTGATACCCCTGAAAACATGTTAATTTCGTAGGTCCCGTTTAATAAATCAGTATAAGTATAATCTACATTTTCTATTAAGTACCCAGAAGTAGGTGATGTACTGACATTGATGATTGCACTGCTATAATTGTAATTAGAGTTCCCAGGCAGGTGGTAAAACAGCTGTAGTGTGAAGTTACTACCAAAAATCTCAGGAGAGGGGGAATAAATAGTCTCAAGAAGGCTTTCTGCAATAATATTTAGTGTTAAACTAGTAGTGGTATTTGTAAAATTCTCTTTATAAGATTGAATAGCAAGGTAATATTTTCCAGGTCCACTTAGATCAGTTGTATCCAAGTTGGTAGAATATAATCCCTCAGAGATCTCATTTAGTGTGACTGATCCAGACCAATTGAGTGTTACTATACTACCAGAGATGACAGTATTTCCATCCGTATCATTTAATAAAACTTTCACGGGAAAGATATCAAAGTAGTTCAAATCGGCAATTAAATCACTTTGAGCGTCAACTGGATTGATAATTTTCAGTTCTGAATCATGAACTACACTAAAATTCTTAGAGGAATAACCAGCACCGAAATAATATGAGCCAGGGCTAACAACTTTATCGTATCCGGTAAGATAATCATGAGAATTATTCCAGTAGACTTGAGCTTGAAAGACTCCACCAGTTGTATTCATCCCAGCTAAAAGAAATTGACCAAACGTAACCTCACCAGTCAAGACGTTAATTGAATCATTTTCCTGAGTCAATAACACTGTACCATTTGGTAACAGAATTTTTACATAGGCGGCGGATGATTGAACTCCTGGAGGGATTCCAGTACCGTTATTAATTGTTGCCCTGATTCTGAGAAGATCTCCATCATAAGGTCCTGAACTGTTGAAGCTTGTAGCTGGCACCCAATTACTCCCTTCCTTCTTTAAAACGTCTATAGTAGAAATATAATTGGGACCTTCTGCTTCGAAATACCACCACCCTGGAAGCTCTGCGAAAGTACCTCCAGTAGAGTTCTTTGATGGAAGGAATATGTAGCCATCCCCCTTATTCCCCCCAATCAAGCCTAAATCATATCCAGATGTTTTATTGTAGAGAATCTTTAATGCAGGATTTCTTACTAAGGTGATATTCCAATCAGTTGGGATGCTGAAATTGAAGTAGAGATTTATGAATGTGGAGAAATCCCAATAATTATACAAGTAAAATTGGTATTTTATTTTATTATTTGGAATATCAGTCATAAAAGTGACTCCTAAATCGTTTTCATTTGGAGTTGTTGTGGTGCTAGCATACTTAAACACATGGAAATTAACATCAACATCAAAGGAAAGATCAATATAGCTATTAGAAGAGGAACTGTTGAATATCAAGCTATATGGATCAGTACTGATAAAATTTGGATAATTATTACCCCATTCTATTGCACCATAACCAAAAGTTCCGTTAAAAATCCTGTTATTCACTTCGAGTTGAATATCTGTCGCATTAGGTTTTGCAGCCGCTTCTATTGCTAATTGAAAACTATTGATTTGAATTCTTTGATAATTAGCTAACCATTCTGGAACGGCCGCCGACAATGAAAACGAGTTAGAAAAGATATTTTCGATACTCAATGAAAAGTTAAAATTCGAATAACCATTAAGGGATGGGGTTGGAAAAACATTTGATGAATTACTCCAAGCATTTAAATGCAGCCAGCCAGTATTTATCAAACCCGCGCCCAGTAAATCATAATTAGTTTTGTGATAGACTTCAATGTCATTTATTTTTGTAGAGAAAGCGAAATAAGATTGCGATTGATTATAGAAATGCACGGGATTATAGATTATTTTAATCCAAGCATTAGTTATTACACCTCGAGGGATATCGATTCCTGTCTGTCTTATACCAACATACTCATTCGGATTATATTGATAAATTCCATTTGGTCTATAGCCATAGTATGTTAAATTGACGTAATCGTTTGTTGCGTCGTACTCCACAGTCATATCGTTGTAATGACCAGCAGAATTATCTTCGTTGTAATATGGATCCCAATTTGTTATGGTATCATTATGAAAATAGGATGTTGTATCAGTTTGATCAATCGAGGGTGCCCCATCATCAACACCACTTGAAAAATCATAATTACCGTTTCCCCATGTTCGATTATCGAGTAAATTATAAACTGTAATAGAAGTATTTCTACCATACCACTGATCGTATTGAGGGGGAGAGGGCAATTCCATTGCAATTTCAGCTTTAGTGGCAGAATTGGCGGGATTTCCAGTTAATAATAAGTGGTTAGAATTGTTATTCGAATCTGAAAAAAGGGTTGCATTAATATGTGGTAATTTATTAAAACTAAAGTCGCTAGAATTTAATGCACATGGTGAAGAATTATTTAAATTAACAGTATCAACAGTTTCTTGATATGAAACCATCATTAATAACCCAATCATCGAAAAAATCAGTAATCCACACAAAAACAGCTTATATTTAGATGTAAATTTCATAGTGCTTGGCCCCTTAATTCCTATTATAAAAATATAAAATGAGAACAGACTAATAAGATTTGCTTTCAGGAAGTTGAACTCAAATCTGATAGGCTTGAAATAAAGAAAAAAAAGTATAGAGAAGAGTTCGAGGATCTACACTACGGTTATTTCGACCCAATCGGTGCCGCTTTCTGCCGGGCTGCCATTATCAGTAACGGTAAGTACAACCCTATATGTACCCATCATTGTAAAAGTATGTCGAGTAGCACTCTCATTTATAATTGGAGTTGCATCACCAAAATCCCATTCCCAACCGACAATTTCGCCATCCTCGTCCCAGGAAGCAGTTCCGTCAAAGTTCATCTCGACATTTACAGGCGCGGTAAAATATTGGCCCACATCTGATCCATCGATTTTGATAAGCGCGTTTGGTGGTGTATTTTCAAAAGTTGATTCGATATCATCGATAATTTCATCAATCAAACGTAAGATATCTGGAAGTGGTACTTTTACCCACGAAAATCTCTTACCAGAATCAAGTGGTCGCCCTATTCGCCACGTAAGTACGAAAACTGCGGCGTTCTTGGCATTCGGTGATCCGTTATTAACTAAGGCTTTCACATTTTCGACTCGAGTTTTTAACTTATTTTTTAAATAGGTTGATACCTCGGGTACTTTGAAGACAGAATCTTCTAATTCCTCAATCTGGGTTTTCAATGTGTCTAATTTTGTGATAATTTCTTCTGTTGTAGCCATTTTCTAACCTCTCAAGGTTTCCCTCAGTTCTTTTAAGAATTATTATCATTTAAAATATATTTAAATGAATTCTTTTAGGTGAAGTAATTTAGATAAGGCTACATTTCCTTTTTATTTTTAAGCTGGAATAATGTATATTTATTAGTAATAATTTGTAAGTGGAGTGAATTTATGCCAGATGAAAAATCACATCCGAAAAAAACACCTCCACCTGAGTGGTTGGAGGTCCCTAGAGTTACGCGAGGAGTTACTATCCCTACATCTTCAGGTTTACGTTCAGCTATTGATAAGGAAAAATTCGAGGTAGATGCAACTATTGATCATGAAGCTCCTACCCTTCAACCAGGTCCGGGAGTGGAATCAGGACCAGTACGTATGTTGCATGCTATTGATGCACCGGATGTTGTTGGAATAGATGCGCCCGACGTTGTTGGACGTGTAGACCCCGAAATTACTATAAAGAAAGATAGTTCAGACTCCATTTCAATAGGTATTCCTAATAGTCCTTTGATGCCCGCTCCCGAATGGTTAGAGATCCCCCAAGGAGCCACGGGACCAGTTATTACACCTGAAGCCCCCAAGGCAGCTACGGGACCAGTTATTACGCCCAGCCCACCTACTGATGTATCAGCCGAGCCGGAAGGTCCTCCGAAATGCCCCCATTGCGGTGCAATACTTACAAAAGCGCAACTAGAATTGAAAGCAACAGGTACAAAAGCTCTCTGCTCTGAATGTTTCAATATGGTTTAACTAATTGAGAACACTTTCTTATAATCCTCTTCATTTCATTTTTTTCTAATTTATCCATTTTTAACTGGAAAAATCTATAATAATTAGTGAGAATTTGTAAGTGGAGTGAAAATATGAAAGACAATAAAAAACGTTCTAAGATGATGCCTCCTCCGGAGTGGTTGGAGATTCCAAGAGTTACGCGAGGGGTTACCATCCCTACCTCTTCTGGTTTACGTTCAGGTCTGGAAGTGGAACTAGCAATAGGAGAGAGTGAAACTAAAAAGGAAACACTTCCGACTCGTGAAGAGTGTGATTATAAAGCTGAAGGATTAGATGCATCAAAAATGACTGTAGCAATGGAAAAGCACAGGAAACCAGCTGTAAAAGAAACAAAAGACTCAAAAGAACTCCCCGAACCTACACCCCCAGAAGGGGATGCTTGGTCTGAGGATCGCATGCCATCAAAAGAATCACCTACTTCAACTCCTTCCTCGCCACCAGAATGGCTGGAACTCCCCAAACTGCCTCAGCCACCAGCTGGGCAATCTGTCGCAGTCCCTGAGGTTGTAAAGGATACATCAGAAGAAGTTACAAGTCCAGCGAGTGCGCCCAGCCGTCCTTCCGATGTTCCTGCTGAAGCTGAAGGTCCTCCGAAATGCCCCCATTGTGGTGCAATACTTACAAAAGCGCAACTAGAATTGAAAGCAACAGGTACAAAAGCTCTCTGCTCTGAATGTTTCAATATGGTTTAACGTTGCCTTTTATTAAATAAAACAGACCATACCTTTAGATTAATCCCCAGTGTAATTTGAACACCTTTAATGGCATCGATAACATTACTGAGAATTTTTGATAAAAATTTGTACCTCTAGTGCGCTTTTCCGCCTCACTAATAATTCTGGTACGCTTTTCCGCATTATCGTCCGAAATAAGAAAAAAATTTGCAAATATGCTTAGCAACATTGCTTTATTTTACAAATTCGCATGTGTTATAAAGCATCATCGTCTTAACTTCAATGATAGTAATTAGGGATATTAACCTAAATACTTCACTTAACAAGGAATGTGGTGTATAATCATGAAACGAACTGAATATATGAATTCGTTTTATTTTTTCAATCTGACCTTAAAAGGAGAGGATTTTTAAGATGTTTCGAGGCGGAAAAAGTTGGAAAACCCTTCAAGCAAAATCTCGAAAGAGGAAAATCCCGCTTCGTATAATCAAGGCACATTCTAAGAAGTTATCCAATCTTCAACCCAATAAAGAAGATCAAGAAGCTCGAATGAAAGCACTATTGAAAAGATTTGACAAAAAATTCCCAAAAGCGATAGTTAAGGGTCAAGTAGATGAATTTCGTCAACTAGCTAGAGATTTATTTGCAGAAGGCGCCTATTTAGAAGTTATCAAGTATTATAATTCTGCCACTTTCATTTTTTTAAAGTTTGGATTTCCAGATGAAGCGCTCGATTTTTCAAACGATGCAAAACTGCTCCAGAAATTAGTCGAAGCACGTCAAATGAAACTAGAAGTGCTGGCAGGAGCACTGAAAGATCGAAATGTTCCAATGATTCAAACGATATATGAAGATATTATTGAATTATCCCAGAAACTGAATGATTATGCATCGGTGGATAAGTACCAATCGCAACTAGAACGGCTTCAACATTGCCAATTTGATCCTCGCGTGTTAAATATGGGGCAAGTAACAGCTTTAAACCTAAGTAGCGGTTCAAATGATTTTGAAATAGATCAATTAAAACAAAAACAATTGGCGATTGAACAGAGAGCGCAACAAATGGAAGCAAGATCCCTTCTGAATGCCGCCGCGTTACTCTATAAACAATGTAGGAAAATATCTGTTAAGCTAGTGGATATGGGACTGGAATATGAAAAAGAAAATATTGCAAGATATCAGGGGGATCAGGATCGATGCACAAAAGTTGATGTAATGGATGAAATTAGAAGAATAGCAACTTCAGGAGGATAATAGAACCCATGCCTCAAGGAATGTTTTTATTAATAGATGATCCGGTCAACGGTCTTGAAATAAAGTGTGAATATTCCAAAAATCCAATTGAAATACAACCAAAATTCCTCGCTACGTTATTCTCCTCTCATGCAGAGATTGAAAAAGAATCATTTCTAGAAGCTAGTTACGAGAATTTCAAAATTGTGTCCTATGCACCAAGATATATCGCTACCAGGAATACAAAGGCAGGCGTTCTTGGGGTGATTCTGGACTACCATGAAACGTTAAACAATTTAGAATTATTTCTCCGGCGTAATCTGTTGAAAATACTAAAAAAACCAGATAATGAAACAATGATAAAAATTTTTGAGGTGAATCTTCAAAGATATATGTTGGTAAATTATATCTTTGATAGAATTCAAATCGAGAACATCGCAGAAATTTTGATAATAAAAGGAAACCGTAATTACCAATCTACCATACTCTGGTTAGGCGAGAGGGAGCTTTCTAAATTAGATATTGCTATTCTCTATAAAAGAATCCAGAAAAAGAGTAAAATTCCGATGATTAGATATTACAAAATGAAAACAATATTATCCAATATCTATTTAATTGTGAAATGTATTCGATTTGAAAACGAGATTGATAAAATTTTTACAACTATAGTTCAATATCTGAAAAAAAACTTCAATTATTCTCTTGAAATTTTGGCCCTTTTTCTCTTAGCTCCTATTATTAATTTAACATCATCAAAAGAAGAGTTGCACAGAGATATTCCAGATAAGAAGGATTCGCTGTTAAAAGTGCTGCTCAAATCTAAAGATTATAGCTCAGATTTTAATCAATTAATTTCGAGTTTAGTAAAAGGTGACAGTTATCTTTCCTCAACAATAAATAATGAGTAGGTGGAATTAAAACGGGGAAGCTGCGGCAACTTCCCCAAACTTTCTGATTCTTTTTAGCCGCAGAGTGAGTATGCCATATTTTTCAACCTTGGTACGCAAGCTTGCAAATTGCAAGACCATATATATGACCCACTACTTAAATATATGGAAATGATGAAATTCTCAAATGCTTTAAAAGCAAAAAATCGTCGGGATGCTCGCCGTAAGAAAAAAAAGCGCCCGCTCCAAAAATTTCAGAATCATCTCTATCATATTATGGGACCCCGAATTCTAGATTTGGTTCTTTTTGAAAAGCGAAAATCGGCGAGTGATCTAACTAAAGCCCGTGATCAGGCGACGCTAGAAATGCAAATTCAAGCAATCCATGAGCTCGGAGATCAGATGTTACTACAAGGGAACTATTTAGCAGTAATCAACTCCTTTAGACAGGCTTCAGAAACTTTATCAAATTTAAACTTGCTAAAAGCAGCAAAATTATTTTCTAGACGAGCTGAAGAAATTTATAATCTCCTGAAATTACGGGCAGACTTTTTAACAACCTTAGAACGAGAGAAACCGGCTAAGAATTTGGCGAAAATGAAGCTGTTATATAATGAAATTATTGAGATTTCGAAAAAATTGAATGATACCTTCTGGGTCGATGCATTTCAAAGAGAGTTCGAAAAATGTCAGAGGGATGTGGCCTCAAATCGATCTAAAATTAAAAAGCGGACATGGAGTAGAACAGGTAACCTACAATCGAAGCTTTATGCATTATTAGAGGCCCCCGCTTCGTTAAGTGAATCTAACAAAAATCAGGGTACTTTTAGCCTGAAATCCGAAGTCCAAAAATTCGCAATTGAGGCGTTAGAACATAAACGAAACCATCTTGAGGACCAAGCAGGTAAGTTAGAAAAACAATCGGAATTTAGATCCGCGGCTACATTCTATGAAAAATGTGAAAGATTAACACAGCATATAATTCAGCTTGGAAAGTTAGATGAGCAAGCTAACCTAAAACTATATAGAACTAAAAGACTAGCTTGTTTAAATAGAAAGAGCGAAAGAAATGAATGATGCATATTTATATGTTTTAATAAACGAAAAATAAAAAAAAGGGTTTAGATTTACATCATTTCAAAACCGAATTCATCGCCAAGTACTTCGAATATGGATCGCAAAGCCATAGCTTTAGTTAGATTACCTTCTGCTTTTACCTCGCCGGACATGTACGCTTGTATTGGATCACTTTCTCCTGCCATGATACCTTTCATCGCCTCTTTGGATAATTTAAGAACGAGATCTACATCAGGTACTTGTTCCATTTTGACATCCAATTTGCCCTCCGCAACAATAAAAGTCATAGCAAAATCGGTTTCCTCGACGACCATAGAGACTGAGGTATCTTCAATATCTTCTAATTCATCTTGAATATCCTCATTTCCTTCAACGAGTTCTTTCATTGCATCAAACAAAACGGGCATGAATTGTTTCATTAAATTAATGGCTTCATCGACCTCGAATTCTGCCATTTTACTTCGGATCACTTCATTAATATTTGGAACTTCTTTCGCAACTTTTGCAAAGCCCACTGCTTTAGCCTTTTCTATAATATCAGGAAAAGCTTTCACTAATTCGTCTTTTGACATGCCTTCAGCTTTATCCACAAATGCTTTTATTTCGTCCATTATTAAAACCTCGCAAGAAAGTTCTCTTATACAAATTAAAATGTTTCCTTTGAAAGAAGAACTAATTGATAGAGAATAGAGAACTTCTTTACCTCTTCTTAGAGAAAAATTATTTTTCAGTTATCGTGTTCTAACAATTGGCATAAGAATTTGAAAAATTTTAGCGTAAACTTTCCGAATGAGTTTAATCTCAAATAAAAATCGAATAAGCTTTAAGAGCCGAAATTTCTTTGGCTTGAATGTACCTAAATCCGCATCATATGTTATTTTTTTAATGAAAAAATTTCGTTGGAATGTTGAAATTAGCAACTGATAAGTAATTATTGCGATTATATCCCAAGCGCGTTTAAGGTGGTCTCTAGGATAATTTAACTTTTCCCCCATTGCCATTCTGACAATCTCGACCAAGTGATAGATGTCTATTTTGCTCCCAGACAGTTCCCTAGTAGCCCACAGAAGATAGAGGCATCCGGTACAGTATGTCATGAGTGCCGAGGCCCCCGATTCTTCTGCTTCCTTAAATTTTTTCATTCCTTCTGATATTATATCAAACGGAATTGCCATATTGTTAACCCAGGATGCCCCCGCTCCAAAGCCGCAACATAAGGAGTCCATTTTTGAATGCTTCATTTCAACAATTCTACATCCACAACGCTCCAAGATCTCACGGGGTGGGTCCCAATAAGTTTCTTTCAATGCCTTGGAATAACAGTTATCATGGATTGTAACAACGAGCTTTAAGGGATCCGAAATTTCAATTTCACCTGAATTAAGCATCTTTAGAATCCATTGGTTAAAATTTTTAAAAGAAGGTGTATGTGTGATCCCCATTTCCTTGGGATGAATTTCTGTGAAAAGATATTCTACAGTATCTAGAAAGGGAATAATAGTTTTTACACCCCAACCTTCAAATTCATCTTTACATTTCTTAGCTATTCTTCGAACTATATCCAGATACCCTCCCTGATATAAATATGCCCCCCCTTCCCATTGGTCAATTCGATCGATTGGTTTAAAATAATTTAATAACTTACTTCCCCCCAGAAGAAATGGAAATAAGTGAGTATAACTCCCCACTAGAAGAACATCATCATTCGGGTTGGGAATGTAATTCATCCATTCAGAAATCCACTGCTTTTCTTGTTTAGAGAGGAAAATATTCAATAATTGCCAGATGTTTGGTTCTTCTGTGGGACAAACAAAGCGATAAAGGGGGGGTGTTCCTCTAGTTTTATTAAGTGAATTCCATCGTTCTAGGATTAATTGGTACGGATTTGCATTTTGTGGGCAGTACAAGTTACAGGAAAAGCAAGTATTACATTTCAAGAGAACATATTTGGACTTATTACCCTCAACTAAATTTTTTATTTCAGTCTTAGCTTCTAATAATGGTAACTTTAAAACTGGACAGAGATGAAAGCATAATCCACATAAATCGCAGTTCTCTTCTTTGAAAGCGGGGGTGCGATCGGAATTCCTCATAGTCCAACCTCAATTCACATTCATTTAAGCATAAGTTTAAAAATCCTACCTAAGATGAAGATCTATGTTAAAAACAAAATACCGGTTTTTGATTTTTCTCTCATTAGCATTAGTATTTTACATGTGTTTACCAATTCCATTTTCCCCAATTAATCGAATAGCAGTTGAGTTAGATATCAATCCTCAAGACCCACTGCTATTTGAGACGTATCATACTGCAGCATTTCACTATAACAATGGTACTATGGACTTGAGCATAACACTTGAAGTTGTTGAAGTGAATCTTGGATCCAATTGGGCAAATGTATCAGTAGATGTAGAAGGTTCAATTTCATATTTTCAGTCGTCTATAGATGGCATTCTGGACAACACCTCAAATCGATATTCTATCTTTTGGATTCATGTTGGTAACGTGCAGCTAGAAGGTGTCATTTTTGGAGTAGAAGCTGGCACGGAACTTAACGTGACAGATCCAATCGGATTGATAGGACCCGCATATGGTAATTATACTGCGATTATTGATCGAAAAATTGTCAATTGGGCGACTGATCCAGCCCTCCATGGTGCCCAATTCTCGTTCCTAGTTACATTCTATAATGAGAGCAATGGTGTGAAGATGGGGCAGGCAATGTATGATAGCACTTGTGGCCTTTTATTCACCCTTCAAGGTGGTTTCCCGTATTCTCAGGTTAAGTTAATGGATACCAGCTATCCAATCTCTCGAAACCGCATGACTGTTTTGCCATGGGCTATTGGACTTTTCGCAGGATTGATCATTATTGCGTATATACTCATGAAGAAGCGGTGGGAACTTGAACAGAAGACGATCACTGAAATTACCTTACTTCTAACTGCAGGTGGTGTAGCATTTACTGTTGATGTGTTTATTGATGTCTGGTTCTATGCAGTCCTTGGTTTTTCGGGAAGTATGGCACTACATCTCGGAGTGACGATAGGATTTGGTCTAATCTGTCTTTACCAAAAATATAACCTTAAATGCATCATTCCCCCTATTATAGAATTCTTCTTTGTTGGTGCAATGGTTTTATTCGTCGGAGACGATTTTGTACCACACTTAACAGCCTTTTGGGGGCTAATAATGAGCTGGATGGTAATGCTATTCATGTCCAAATATTCTCCAGCTGCCAAATCTGATAAGAAACTATGGAAAATTGTTGAAGAGTTGGTTTAAACTCCTACTTTTTTTTTTTAACTCGCATCCTTGCCACAGAATATTTAAAAATCTTTTTTATAGGAGTTATCTATGCTAAAGACAAAGTATAGACTTTTCATTTTACTAGCAATAACAGGCACAATTGCGGGCGCTTCCTTAGTCAACCAAATTGCAGTCTATCTAAACATAAACCCACAGGACCCGTTGCTGTTCGATAAGCAGCAATTTGCTAGCTTTAGTTATAACAATGGAACAAATGACAGAATGCTGAATTTGACAGTCGCTCAAGTGGAAACTACATGGTCTAACGTTTCAATTCAGGTAGATCTGATACAGTCTTGGATTAATGTTACTCATGACGGGTTTTATAATTCCACGGATCGGTATACTATATTTTGGCTTCATGTTCCCAACCCTCTAACTTCAGGCATTGCGCTTGGAACAATAATCGGAACTGAGTTCAACATTACAGATCCCATTGGGCTAATCGGACCCGCAGGTACAGACTATAAAGGGATTGTAACGGATAAGTTCGTTGTCTGGCCAACTGAAAGTGGGTTGGATGGCTTACATGGAGCTCAATATGCTTTCCAAATAACCTTCTATAACATGAGTAATAATGCGGTTATCGCACAAGGAGTCTATGATCAAACAGTGGGGATGCTCTTTTCTTTAGAAGGAGGTTCTCCCTTTATACAAGTTGAATTGGTGAGTACAGACTATCCCATCTCGCGGAATCGAATGATGAGTTGGCCTTGGGCGTTAGGATTATCAGCCGGTATTACAGTTCTAGCTTTTATATATATGAAGAAGAAAACTGAGTTAGAATCTGAAACGATAAACGAAATTACTCTCTTGATGGCAGCGGGAGTTGCTGCGATTAACGTAGATATATATGTTGATGTCTGGCTTTATGCAATGTTTGGCTTTATGGGAAGTATCCTCCTGCACGTTGGAGTTACAATTGGGTTGGCGGCAGTTTGCTTTTACCAACGTTACAAGCTCAAATGGACCATTCCCGCATTACTTGAAGTCGCATTTATCCTTCCAATGGTTTATGCTATGGGCGATCCATATGTGCCACTCCTAACAGCTTTCATGGGCTTAGTAATCACATGGATTGCAATGCTCTTTATAGCGGGTTATCCAAAACAACCTGAATCGAAGAGGAAACTAGGTAAATTGATCTCCGAATTTGTTTAAATTCAACCCTTTTTTTTATTTTTTTCAGATAATTCCCGATGTTGGGCAAGCCGTTTTAATGATCTAACAGTTTCTAGATGTCTCACATCAGTTTCTACATGAAGGGTATGAAAAATTTTGATTTTCCCACGCTTTCTCTTTTGAATATGAGTTCTCACTAACTGACAAAATAACATGTCAACGCCTAATTTAGGCGGTTGGCGAAATCCGCCAATCTCATTAAAAATATCACGTCGAACACAGATATTGGAACCTGTTAATTCAGTATATCCAAATACCTGCCGCAATGAATAATATATGAACATACATAGATTATAGAAATAATTTACCTGTTTCATTTTATAATTGGACTGCGGGAGAAGGTTTAACAGGAACCAGATAGAAGCATAAAAAGCAAACTGTGCAAAATCGAGCATAGCTTGTAGTACTACAAATGTATGCCATACGCCGGATTGAAATCCAGTATAAATCAAAGAGGCACCACATACCCATAGCTCTGGATCCTTCTTAAATGCCACATTAATGCGTTCTATATAATTATCAGGAATAATTGTGTCAGCATCTAAAAATACAACAAATTTTGAATCCGTTTGGGAAACTGCGTAGTTTAACTGGTATGCTTTCCCCTTTTTAGGGCCATTTAGAACCTTTACATATTTCTGGGCAATCTCTCTTGTCCCATCAGTGCTCCCGCCATCAACCACAACAATTTCAAACTTACAACGAGTTTTTTGTTTCAGAACATGCTGCAATGTGAGTTCTATACTTCTTTCCTCATTGAGTGTTGGAATCACTACTATGAAATCTATGCTCACGGGAGAACCTCTGGAAATAAAAAGAGAGATTATTTGGAGGATTTCTTCATTCGGGGGCGCCTACGTTTTGTCGTCTTTTTTGTGATTAATTTCTGAAGCTCACGCACAAGTACTTCTTTTGCCTTGAGCTCAGGATAATCTAATTTAGCTTCTATTGCCTCAATAGACCGAACACCAGGAATAAACTCCGATTGCATAACCCCCTCAACATATGCATACTTATCTTCAATGTAATTCATGCGTTCTTCAATGATGCTACTTAGTTTAACGACAAGATCAAAGATATTCGTCATCGTATTCAATAGATTTGAGGGAATAGCAGTTTGGCTGATCGATTTAAGTTGGTCTACCGTGCTTTTTACGCTCTCACGAAAGCCTTGTGCTTTCGGAAGTGCATTGTATATACTGGTAACATAATAATCAAAATTTTCAGTCAAGTTCGCCTTTTCTAATTGGACATCAATAACAGACCGCAGGCCGATATAATTTTCTCGAAAGTCAGAGGTATCAATAAAATCGGGATCAGCCTTGTGGAAGAGAATAATGAATGTGGGCTGTTCTTGGAATCTAGTTATGATTTTTAAAACATTATCTAAGTAGTCAAAAACATCTTGGAAGCGATTTGAATCTTGAATATCAACGACATATAGAATAATATCAACTTCATCAAAAATAATGTTTTTCTCCTCCACCGTGAATTGCTCCCGATATTGTTTCTGTCCTGAAAGATCCCAGAGTGACATTTTTAGGCTCTGTAATTCGACCATTTCCCGTAGAATTCCCCTTGTTGGTTTAATATTGAGGAGAGTATCAAGCCCCAAGTCACGCTGAAGAATGTTAATAACGGATGTTTTACCAGCATTATCTAGTCCAATAACTATAACTTTTTTAATAGTCTGGCGTTGGAACGAATCTGCGGGCGCATCATAAATTAGGTTTGCTGCTTTTTGCCAATTTGCCCAATCTTCTTTAGAAATCCCGTTTTTTTGGAGAATTTCAATCCCTTTTGGATCTACTACCTTCTTAGCTAAATCTTCGATTGTTTCAATTTGAAAAAATTGTTCTAAAACTTCAGCTTTCTTGGGATTTATCCCCTTTAAATTAGTCGGGGGGAGTACAAGTATCTCCTCAATATTGGAGAAATCTATATGAATTTTTAGTAAATTCTGAATCTTAGCAATTGCATCCTTCATTTCTGTCATGCTTTCTTCTCCTTTTGAGAGGTTGTTATTTTGTTTATATTATTTTTTTCTTTACTTCGTTATAAAAAAAGTGGTAATCAATGTTGCTTATTTTGATTTATGTTCCCTAGCAGCTTCGACCATAACTTTAATGTTATCAATTGGGGTAGCAAAAGATACTTCACAGCCAGAACTTAGAATAAATCCAGGTTTCATCTCGCTTAATAAACTCTCACACTGCTGCTTAATTTCTTGAGGAGTTTTAATTGCCAAATCGGTTGGGGAAATATTCCCGACCAAGCAAACTTTTCTATCTAATGTTTCCTGCACTTCTTTAAGATCAACTTTCGAGTCAATCTCAAGATAATCAGCACCAGTTTCTGCCATTTTTGCGATAATCGGTTTGGTATTCCCGCAAATATGTAATCCGACTTTGGCTTTCCTTTTTTTTAACTCAGTAATCAAATTTTTAAGCATTGGGAAGCTGTGTTTTTCGAATAATCTGGGAGATACTAAATCTGAAGATCCGGAGGGATCAGCGATGGTCACCATATCTAGACCAGCGTCTATCTTCGCATTTGCGAAAGCCAATGTGGTTTCATAGGAATATTGTAGTAAAGCATCCAAAATATTTTCTTTGTCTCGCATTAAACATATCATAAATTCGTTTATCCCTAAAATTAGGCTTCCTAGAGTGAATGGGGCTGGAATATAACTCAAAATTGGTAGATCTTGCGCTTCAGATTTCAACTTTTTAATAAGAGCCATATTTAATTGAATACGTTCTAATGAACTAGGTTCAAATTTAGGTAGGTTTTCTAATTCTTGTTTAGTTTTTATGAGGGGGTTCTCGATACTAGGTGGTTTATCAGGGTAGGTCTTCATTGAAGCTCCTAAACTATTAGTAACCAATGTAAATGATCCTTCCCAGCCTGCATAAATCCCATCATATCCGCCCAATTTTTGAGAGTTCAGTAAAGCTTCCTTCTGTTTATCGGCTACATCCAAAGCTTCATCAATCCCCATATTGATAAAGTTGGCAGCCGCATAGGTCAGTTGGGGAATTACGGGCACACGATCTACTTCTTTCAATGCCAATGCACTCATGACTCGGTCCCTAGATGTCATATCACTCACAATAATCACTTCAACTGAGAAATAAATAGAAGTAAAATTCGATTGAATTTATACTTATCTTCTCTATTTGGTCCAAATTTGCATCTTTTTTCCTTTGACTGAATTTTTTTAAAGAATCATTACTGATTGTATGCTATGCCAGTTTTCAAAGTTTGGAAGAAATTTCCCTTCCCCACACTACTTTTACAACAATATTTTATGTGTCACCGCGTCTGGCAAAAAGCTATGCCATATGAGATTGTGGAAATAACTCCTGAACAGAAATATAGATGGAACTGGCATATCAAGGATAGTATTAATTTTGTGCTTTTTAAATGGAAATTTGAACACACATTTACATCCGTACAAGAGCAAAATCCGGACCATCTTTTCATTAAATTCGAGAATAGTAATCAAGTAACAAATTTTACAGGAAAAATACTCTTTACAGAAAAAGTTAAAGCTGAAACACCTGGTGAGATTGAAAATACAGTAACTATCCAGTTTAACAAGTTAGAATTAAAAGATCCGATGCTGAACACTGTTAAATTTGCCTTTATCGACATTATGAAACGAGATTACAAGCAATTTCTAAACAATGTCTTTCAATTATTACAACAAAAAGAGGAGCGAGTGCAAATTTTAGAGGATTGTTACTGGACTGATTATTCAACTATAACTTTCTAAAGGATTGCCCAAACATGTTCAAATATGAACAACTGTCAAAAAATTGACAAGAAATTCAATTAAGTATGTTTTAAGTCATGATTTAACCATTTTTAAGTAGAAAAAAAGCAATTATTTTTAAGCGATGCTTATAATAAATTGCTGATCTATTAACTCTAATTACTTTATAGGTCGATAGGGGTGTTAAACTGGAACCTCAAAAATTAGATCCAGAAGTAAAATGGCGTTCATTAATTGGACTTCTTTTTAATTACATTGTAGCGGTTCACAATGCACTTGTTGAAAAGGTTGAAGGAAAAACAGTTGATGAAATCCAAAAAAAACTCGCTGTTGATTTCTGGGCAGAACAATCGCAAGCCTTTATTGACCTTTTTGACCTCAAACAAAACAACGTACGGGATGCGCATGCTTTAAAACGAATTTTCGCAGCTCTATTTGATATTAAATATGAAACAATATCGGAAAATGATGAAGAGGTCGTTGATTTGATGGAATATTCAACGTGTCCATATAGAGTAGCTCTAGAGCCGCTTTGGAATGGTATATGTGATGCTTGTGGATTCATAGGACAGATTTTCATCAATAAATTAGATCCGAATATTAAACATAGGGTTATTGTTGATGGTAATGTATGCCGTCATATCACCAAACTTAAAAAGAAAATCTAGTCGTTCTAAAAAGTGAATTTTATTATACCCTTCTCCAACAAATTAATCCAAGTTTAATTATAAAAATGAAATTGACGAGAACGTTTGCCGCCACTACACCCAACGGAAAGAAGCGTAGGCAAGATACGTCACTAATTTTATAAACATCGATACGGTCATTGTAATTATGGAAATTCAACATCGCCGCTATTTATTGTCTTACCATAAAAGCAGTTTCTATGGGTTTTGGAAAAGTATTTTGGATAACCCTCCTTGTATGAAACCTGGGACTGCTCGTAATAAACAATTCTCCTATGAATTAGAAGCTATACACGATGGTGCGAACCATTTGCTCTATCTAGATCTGATGGGGGACCCCATCGACCTTGGTGGAGTGGAAAAGCAGCTCGCTAAATACAAGATTGCGCGTTTAGAACCGCCAGGCGAGCCAGATAGTCTCGTTCTAATAGTCGATCGATCACCCGATTCAGGGGCAACGCATATGTTTCGAGCGTACTGCCGAAACAAGGGGCTTGTGATTAAGGGGAAGGAAATCCATCACGAGGATCGCGTTTTAAAAGTATCGCGTTAGAGTTTATTTTACTCTTTCAATCCAAATAACTGGATATGAAAGTATATGCCTTTCGATAAAGTGACATTAACTGGAGATTGTATTTTATAAAACCAAGAACTTTATCATATCCATTTAAGGCGTGAAGCCTCGCCTTGTCGTTCTCCAATTCCAGTTTAAGGTCCTTAAATTTTGATTCCCATTTAAAGATCGCGTCAAATCCCTTAAGTCCAGTTACTATAAAGGACTTGTGAAAGGATAGCAAGGAGTAATAATTCTTCCGGGCAGTGTTGTTAGAAATAAGAGCCTTAATGACAGTTTTTTTGATTTTTTCGATGTAACCCTTTTTAACAAGGTAATTCAAAGCTTCAGAAATTTTGCCACGTGAGAGCCCTGTGAGTTGTTGTATTCGATCCTGTGTGAGAATTTTCCGCGTAATGAATAAAACAAAGATAATAAGATTATACCTCTTGAGTACGGAGTAGGATGATTGATGTAAGAAAAATTCAAGCAGATCATCCTCAATGTTCTTAACTTTTGGATCAAAAGTTACGGTCCCATTCTCTAAATCAGTGAGATTCAGTTTTTTTGAGGGGAACTTCCATTTCGATTTATTAAATTTTAGTTGGGAATTCTTAAGAGTTCGAAGATAGGCTTGGTACCACCCAAACGTTTGAGTAATTTCAGTCAACCGTGTGTGTAATAGTTCAGATCCCGTTAAAGATTCATTGCGATACATCTCAAGTTCTGCGATCTTCTCTTTGAGAAAATTGATTTCTGGAATTAGGTCACCAAGGGCTTCGTCCACGGAGTCGTCTGAGGGAAAGTTAGAGGAATAAATATATTCATGCGTCCCCTTGACCATCTCTTTTTTAACATATCGAATGTTAACTAGATTCGTTAAATGTGTGGAAATTGTAGAGATTGAAAATTGTGTCAGTTCCTTTAGTTGTTGTTGAGTCAGTTGGCCGTGGATTGATAAATATGTCATTATTATAGCGACTCTAGTTGAGACCTCATTGTATTCAGCTCTTGCTTTACGGTAATCAACTAATTCTTTTTCAATCGCTCGAACCCGTCCCTCAAAAAGATGATTTGATTTATCTTGTGACTCTTTTTTTAACATAATTCCATTAATAAAAGCTCTTAGATATTATTTAAATCTTTTTAAAATTCGAATTATATGAAAAGACTTAAATATTACAATTGATGATAATTAATTGAGTTTATCAAAATTCGAATTATATGAAAAGGTGAAAAAAATGCAACCAATTGAATGGGTCTTTACAATTTTATCATTTATCGCGTTTTACTTCTTCTTTGGGAAAAAAGCAAGCCAACCCAGTTTCAGGCTGAAAGGATTTGTATTATCAGTTATAATTTCGATACTAATGTCCGTCTTTTGCTTCTCAATTGGAGTTTTGAGTATAGCAGTCATTAATATCATTTATACCTTCTTAAATTTAATTGGTATTTACAATTGTTATAACGAAAGCAAATCGAATAAGTTAAATTCTGCAGATAAAGGGTTGTGTAATGATGTCGCAAAAACTAATTAATGAATTAGATTTAGATGGTCTGAGAAATACCTTCCTTAAATATACGCGAATAGCCTTTGAGAGCCTCCCAGATTTGGGGATAACAAGTATTCTTGATATCGGTTGCGGTCCGGGGGGTCCAACTATTTTATTAGCCAAATTGAGTAAAGGGACAATAATAGGAGTTGATATTGATCAAAATGGCATAGAAGAATTAAACAGAAAGATAGTAAAAGAAGGTCTTTCAGAGCGTGTTAGAACTGTTATGTCATCCTTTCTCAAGTTGGACATCCCTAAGGAAAGTTTTGATCTCATCTGGGCAGAGGGGGTGATAAATGAGATTGGTCATAAGAAAGCTTTTAAAGAATGTTACCGATTACTTAAATTTGATGGGTTCTTGGTTCTTCATCATGATGTTAAGGTTATGAAAAGCCAGCTTAAAAAACTCTCTAGTTATGGGTTTAAATTAATCTCTTCCATTCCGTTGCCTGAGGACGCTTGGTGGGATGAATATTATAAACCTCTTGAACTTCGAATCACAAAATTACGTGATAAATATAAGGACGACCCAGAAGCTCATGCAATATTTGAAAGGCATAAAAAAGAGATAAATATGGTCAGAGCAAATCCGAAAGCCTTTAGTTCAGCTTTTTATATTCTTCAAAAATCTTAACGGTCGCATTAATGTAAACGTAATTGTGAATGAGCTATAAAATCAAATAATGTCAATTTTATAAGGATTAAATAAAAAAGAAGGAATTATTTCCCCTTAAAGACGGCTTCCCGTTTTTCTTTTAAGGCTTTAATCGATTCCCGCATGTCACCAGAGGTGGCCACTTTACCTAACGCTTTATTTTCCAGATCTAGGGCTTGGCTTACAATATCAATTAGAGGCTTGTGTAATAATCGTTTCATCCACTTCAGTGCAAGGGTCGGTCCTTTGGGAGGAATTAGGCGTAGTGCCTGTTCACGGGTATGAGCCATTAGTTTATCTTTAGGGAGGACTGCATTAACAAGACCTAACTCAAGAGCCTGTTGTGCAGTAATTTTATCGCCAAAAAACATCAATTCTTTCGCCTTTTGGAATCCTAAGAGGAGGGGGAGCAACCATGAGGTCGCAAATTCTGGAACAATTGCCCGTTTAATGAAGTAAAGTCCAATCCATGCATCATCCGACATATAAATTAAATCTGCACAGGTTAGGGGCATAGTAAATCCCGCACCAACAGCGAGACCATTAACTGCAGCAATTACGGGCTTTTCAAATTTCCAAAATTTTAAACATAATTTCTTTTGGGCAATATCCATAATATTAATTTCTTCTTTAAGTTCGGGGGGAA
>JAEOSY010000482.1 GCA_016840125.1 Candidatus Helarchaeota archaeon
ATGTATAATTTCGAAGAATTAACAGGAGCAAATGTTGTCGAAGGTTACGGCCTTACAGAAACAAGTCCTGTAACACATGTAAATCCATTCACTCCAGGAGGAAAACGCCCCGGAAGTATCGGCTTACCAGTTCCGAACACTGATGCAAAAATATATGATCTAAATGATCCAAACAAAGAGTTAGCTCAGGGGGAAGAAGGTGAAATCGGTTTAAAGGGTCCTCAAGTCATGTTAGGCTACTGGAAAAAAGAAGGAGAGACAAAGGATGTCTTTAATAATGATGGATTCTTCTTAACGGGTGATGTGGGATATATTGACCCAGATGGCTATTTTTTCATCACTGGAAGGAAAAAAAATATGATTGATGTCTCAGGATTGAAAGTGTATCCAAGGGAAGTTGAAGAACTAATTCTTGAACATCCAGCTATACAAGAAATTGCTGTTGTAGGGATTCCTCATTCTATAAGGGGTGAAACAGTGAAGGCCTTCATTGTCCTAAAAGATGATGAAACAGCTTCTGAGGAAGAAATTATCGAATTTTGTAAGGGACGAATTGCCCGGTTCAAAATTCCTAGATATGTTCAGTTCATTGATGAAATGCCCAAATCAACGATAGGGAAAATTCTTCATCGTGAATTACGTGATTCTGAATGGAAGAAAGCAGGACGTAAAAGATCGATTGACGGTTAATTAGTTCAAGTTCAGGAAGGAGCTATTTTCTTTTTATTCAATATCTAGTATTTGTTTGACTAAATTTACTTTATTTTCTAACTTTGCCTGTCGTGCAATCATTATTCGCTGTGCTTGCGGAGAACCAGCTCCATGTAATGATTCCGTTTTATAACTAACTGATGCTAATCCCATTGAAAGATTTTCAATAAATCTTAACAGTTTAAATCGATCGTTTACAGGAAATTGCTCTCCTGTTGCTAAATATTTCTTCAATAATGATCCGATTTTTTTAGAATCATAATCAGCTTGGGAAGGGAGAGTACAGATTATTCCTCCGGCTATATCTTCTGCCAAACGGCCTATCTCGTATGGAAAACGTGTTACATTTTGCTTGTTGATATTAGCTAATAGCATATCCATTTCAAAGTTTCCAGCTTCTCGTTGAAATCCTTTATAACTACAAGCTAAGGCACAGGCCCATAGAGTTTCATTTAAATGAGTCATTTCCACAAGTTTATCACGAATATGAGAAGCTCTTTCAACACCATTGTGTTGAGCACATAAAGCTGCTGCTCCAATTAATACATCCCCCACTCCAGTTTTACATGCATAAGATTGGCGATGATATCCAGCAAAACGGTTCACTAATTCACCCGTAAATTCTACTTCACCCTTTAAGAAAATATGTTCATTAGGGATATAGACATCATCAAAGATTACAAATAATTCTTGACCACCATACTTCCAATTTCCCACATCGAAATTCGATTCCTTTAATTTTCGAAGATCCGAAGTTTGTCTACCATAGATCATGGTGATTCCCGGTGCATTTGTATCTACACCAAAGCTTATCGCATAATCTTCTTCTCCCGGCCGCATAGCTAACGTTGGCATTACCAGTGCTGCATGGGAATTTAAAAAACCAGTTTGATGTACTTTAGCTCCCCGGATAACAATCCCATCACTTTTTTCTTCGATAATATGAAGATAGGCATCAGGATCTGATTGATCGGTTGGTCTTTTTCCCCGATCTCCCTTAGAATCTGTCATTGCTCCTGCTACCATTAGATCTTGATCTTGTATATTGCTCCAGTACTTCTTAAATCGCTCATGATAATCAGTGTCATATTTCTGATCGATTTCAAACGTTGTACTGTACAGTGAATTCGCTCCATCAAATCCCACGCATCTTTGAAAACAGCAGGCTGTTTTTTGTCCCAATAAACGTTGCATCTCTACTTTTTTAACCAGATCATCAACGGATTGATGAATATGAGTAAATCGATTGATCGTTTTTCCAGTTAAATTCGAGGTAGTGGTCATGAGTTCTTTATACCTTGTATCTTGAGCTAGTTCGTATATTATTTTAACAGTATTGACCGAAGGTTCAATTATTTTGTGATATGGATGTTCCCAGAACTTTTCTATCCTTTCTCCAAACATATATAAGTTAATTTCTCGCTTAATACTCTCTTCATATTCTTTAGGCGTTTTCAATGGCAAGAGGTCTTCACCACCACATTTCTTCTTCAGGAAATCTTTGAAATTATTGATTTGCTCAGTATTGTTATTTCTATTGAAATACTAAATTGTATTTTTATCTTTCTTAAATGAGATTTTTCAGTCTTTCAAATTCTCTAACGTGGTGAAATAATGGAAATTATAATTTTTCTGGGCAAAG
>JAEOSY010000483.1 GCA_016840125.1 Candidatus Helarchaeota archaeon
CATATGTTTACAAACCCTCGTTTGGACACCTAATTTGGTTTTCGGTGTTTAAAACATTATCAGAAAAAACTGAAGAGGAAGCTCCCGCTGATTATGAATATTATTCTAAAAAAGAATTCTTTGTCGAATTGGATCTCTCAAAACGTCAAAAGTTTATTATAAACATGTTTAAAGGTTTTTTCGGCTTTATGAGTCGGAGAGGATTAGTGTAGCAGTAAAATTTTAGTTTTATTACTAAGTTTTGTAATAGAGTAAGCAGATCAAACTTTATAGGATGGATCACTTGAATTAGTATAAGCTTATTCTAACGAAATTTTTGAACTTCTCATTGAGAATAAAAAAAATTAAAAAAAACTATTGAAGCTTTTCTTTCATTTCCATGTAATAGTCCAGCGATTCTGGGTTCCGAAGGGCACCTCGATTTGCTACCGAAAGTCCATGGATTATCTTAGTAACTGCAATCTCCACTTTCTTATTACTAAATGTATAGGGGATACCATCCGAGGGTGCTTGCAAAATAACCTTAGGTACATGCCTTGGAGAAGTTTTTGTTCGGAGTTCTTTCCTAATTTTTTCTTTCAATTCATCGGTTAATTCATATCCTTCATTTAACAATACAAACATTACAATTCTGATGTCATCATCTTTCTTTTGCCCGATAACAAGTGAGTCTGCTATTTCCGGTAATTGTTCAACTACATTGTAGATCTCTGCTGTACCTATTCTTACTCCACTCGGTTTCAGAACAGCATCCGAACGACCCCAGAATGTTATACCTCCAGTATCACTGTGAATCACAATATAATCTCCATGACGCCATACGTTTTTACCGATATCTTTATAATAATCGAAGTAAGCTGCTTTGTATTTTGTCATATTATCATCGTCTCCCCAGAAATAGATTGGCATCGAGGGCGCTGGTGCTTCACAAACAAGTTCAGCTTGTTCATCTTCAACTGGTTCTGCTTTACCATCGTAGGCCTCGACTTTCATAGCTAACGCACGACCCTGTAATTCGCCGGAATAAACTGGTTGAATTGGTAGGGCTCCTGCAAAACATCCATTAATATCGGTACCACCACTAATCGAATTAAAGAATAAATCTTTCTTAATTTCTTGGTATACATATTCAAAACCTTCTGGAGAGAGAGTTGATGCAGTTTGCGATATTTCTCTTAGTAAACTTAAATCGTATTTCTCGGAGGGTTTAGCATTAATACCCATTAAATAATGAATAAACGCTGCGCTAGTCCCAAATATTGTAATTTTATATTCCTCCATCAATTCAAAAAACCTCAAGGGATCAGGATACAACGGATTTCCATCATAAAGGAAGATTGTACATCCAACAGCAAGTCCACTGATTAACCAATTCCACATCATCCATGATGGAGCAGTGATATAACTTAAAATATCCTCCCTTTTGCAATCGGTAGAAAGAATGAGTTCCTTAAGATGGTTAATAAGCACACCCCCAGCGCTTTGTACCATACACTTAGGTCTTCCCGTAGTTCCTGAGGAAAACATAATATAGAGTGGATGGTCGAATGGTAGTTGGGCAAATTTTATGGGTGGATTTTCTTCTATAGAGATGAAATCGTCCCAATGTACTGCATATGGAATATTGGTTATGTCTGGTTTTTCTTGAGAAATGTAAGATACAACAATTACTTTTTCAATAGATGGAATTGCTTTTACGACTTCTTTAACATTTTCCAAGATATTAAACTCTTTATCCCTATAGAAATACCCATCAACTGTAAATAGAACTTTTGGCTCGATTTGGCCGAATCTATCAATTACAGCGCTTGGTTGTAGTTCTGCTCCACAAGATGCCCAGACTGCTCCAATAGACGTAGAAGCAAGCATAGCTGTGGGAGTCTCAATTAAATTAGGAATATAAGACACGACTCGATCGTTAACTGATACTCCAATCTCTTTCAGTGATTTGGTAAGCCTGGCTACTAATTTATTTAGCTCTGAGTAAGCAATTTGTTTGGATACCTTGGTTTCCCCTTGAAATATGAACGCTAATTGATTATCCTTAAATTTTAGCAAGTTCTCTGCGAAGTTTAAGCGAGCACCCGGAAACCATTTGGTCCCTGGAAACACAGTTAAATCCTCCACAACTTTATCGTAGGGTTTGGATGCAATTACATTAGAAAATCTCCACATCGCGTCCCAGAAATCCTCAATATAATCTACAGAAAATTTATATAAATCTTTTCCGCCCTTTATGTTTTTTCCGTATTCCTTATTAACAAATTCGATAAAATGGGTAACATTCGCGTTCTTTATCCATTCTTCGGAAGGTTCCCATAGTTTTTTTCGTTCTGAAATAATTAACACCTTTTAATTTATATGCTTTAATTTAGTAATAATTGAATTACGACTCATTTTCTATTAAATTTTGCTTTTCTCAAGAACGAGTCTAGAAAATCCTAAAGGTAAGAAATTTTTCTTTTATTCAAATAATTATTTCTTAGGTAGATTTATATCTTTCATTTGGATTGTAGGAAATTCTGCGATTCTGATGTTGGTGCATCCGTAAGGTATTAATTCAATTTCTTCAATGTTATCCGATCTTGGGATGGGATTAATTGGTGGTGGTGTTGCTGCTTCAAACTCAAGAGGCCAGTTTTCTAGTTCTACCGCTTTCAATTTCATAATAATTGGAGGTTTTAATCTATCGAAGGAATTAAAATTTTCTATATTATTCTGTAATTCAAAGACTTCAGCTTCAATAGGTTCTACAAGTGCATAATTCCATGTAGTAATTGGAAAAACTTCCCAATCATTTACTTTTGGGGGGATGTTAATATCTTCTTTTTTCCTTAATGCTTCTACTTCACTCCATCGTTTTAATTTTTTATGTTCTTCTTCCGGATTGTAGGCGTAAAGTAAGGGTCCTCGAATTACGCTAATAGAATCATTAAACCTTCTTTCAAAAATAATATCCATAGATAAATTCAGGTTTAATTCATCTTTATCTGTCCAAATTCTTGAGATATTAATGAATTTATCTGGTTCACACGAAATCGGAGATTCCTGATTAATTTTTATGGTAGAATGTTGAGACCATGCAGGGATTCGGAA
>JAEOSY010000484.1 GCA_016840125.1 Candidatus Helarchaeota archaeon
AATACGTTTTGAAGGAGCAGATCCCAGACCTGCTTTGGCAGGATCGGGCTGCCTATAATACAATTATTGTCGCAGATTTCCAGCTCCCAAAGGATCAGGATTTTCTTCGGAACCTGAAATATAAGTATCTTAGGATACTCCGGGGGCGCCCCGAACAGCTGAAGTTCTTCTGGTATGATCACCACCCGCTTGCCTCCTCAATAAAAGTTGAGGAGCTTCAGAATGATTTTGGAATTGAGTTACGTCATAATACCGCAATAAATACATATGAAATTATTCGAACTGACCTTCAAGCTGAAATCGACCAACATAGACGATTTACTCGGGTTTTAACGAACCCTCTAGTGCAGGTTGGTCTTGGAATAATTTCCCTCTTTTTGCAACTGCGAAAAATCGCCCAATATCGGAAGAAAACCTACCGAAAAAAGAAGTTGGAGGAATTTATGGCTCAAGGGGGGTTAGAACTTGGGGCGTTCTATCTTCAATTGCTAAAAGTTGCCCATTATGGAAGCGTAATCAAATTAGGAAGGAATCTGCAGGAATTTAATAAGAACCACCTAATAAGCCATCTACGGCAACTCCATACATCCTTAGATCTATCCGAACAAATAAGAGAGAAACTTCCATGGAAGTTTTTTAAGCGGCTCGAAGAGAGACCTGACTTTTTAGACGGTTGGATCCGAGCGTATATAGAATATAATCTACCGAAATCCAAACACAAGCGCCCGCATCAGAGTTGGTTCGACTTCTTCCAGGATGTGATTCTTGAAAAAGAGCCACCTGCCCTTCCTAGCCTGGATGACTTCCTGGCAAAGGAGCCCAAGGACGTATTCTACTACGCAAAAGGTCATACATCCGCAAATGGAGTACCTTTATTAGCGCTAGCATCTTGGGAACCAAAGTATGTAGATGATATACGAAAATTTATCGAGGTCAAGTGGCGTCCTCTTCCCAAATGGATTGTTTATTTTTGGATATATGATTGTAGCATCAGCATACGAGCAACCCAAAGAGGAACCTTGAATTTTTCCGCGATCGCGGCCGATCAAGGGGGCGCTGGGCATCCAGGCGCAATTCGGATCCCTAACCCTCGACAAAAAGCGTTTATAGTTGGGGAGGGGTTTCTCTGCCACCCAATCCCGTTTAAGAAGCTCATCACATGGCTTGGCACTGTCGAAATATCCCATGAACCAAAAGCCGTACCATCTGAGGATTTAGTCGAGATCCCCACAAACGAAATCCTTCCCTGGGACTCTGAGTTTAACTTAATGGAGTACCTAGATGAGCATTACCCCCGTTTAACTCCTATTCCTGAGAACCCAACGAAGAAGAGAGATTTAAAAATTAACATCTCTGAGAGTTCCCCTCTCGATATCCCCCCAGGAAAAGTGGTTTTGCTCTATTCATCGATAAAAACCAAGGAAAGTAACTCCTTGCACCAAGTTCTGCATCGTCTGATGCACGCTTATTTACAACAGAACTCCATAGACGAGGAAGTGGATACGGATGAAATACTGTTCTTGGAGGCTAATACTTTAAGAGGTCGCTTCGACCGTAAATGCTTATACACATTGGGTACATCGTCCGCTTTAATGGATAAGATCCTCTGCTACCCAAAGCTCAATTACCCAACCTTACAAAATTTCCTCTTGAGATATTTGCTTTCTACTATTAGAACTCGGGGCACGTACCTCGTGATTCTTACTTTACCATTCAGACTTATTCAGAAAAAATTTCAGACAAAGGATCGGCTTTCGGCAATCATGTCACAGAAGGGAAGCGAGCTCGTTACTATCCTTTGTTGGATTGCAAAATTAACGGGAGCGCGCATTATTATTACTTCAAATTCCACTTACAGAAACACTAAACTCCCCTATCTCCATGTGAATACCCGCGGAAAATTACGATTTTGGATTCGTACGGAACAGAAAGAGGGTGAATATCAACTTGCAATTCGTGACCGAGAGGATCTAGGTGATAACCAATACGACCTGGCGCTCCCCCTCCCATCAAAGCGTAACCCTGTGGAAGTCTTAGCGAGTGCCTGTGACCTACCCGCGGAAGTCGATTGGCCCACACTAAAACACCCCTTCGCCCCGGATCTCGAAAGCGATTGGGCAGATGAAGCACCAGAAGGAGAAAGTGACTGGATAGAATGGGCGGAATGGGTGCGTGATGAAGCTGATGTAAGGGAGAGTGAAGGAGAGCGGATATTATTCGCCCATCCCAGCTTAGAGAGGACTATCTATGGACTCGAATTTTTAATATGGCGGTTTCATAAGGACGCAGGATATATCAAGAACATAAATGAAGTCCTAGCAACTGATGCACGAGAACGGGCGTTTGATTTGATCTTGTGGCCCAATGGAAATTATTCCATCCGGAATAGCACCGTTGATCTCCACATTCTGATAGAATCTGACCTAACATTCACCGGTGAATCCCGACAGGGGGGAAGAGGAGTCTTCTTCAACACCGAGAACAAAGGTATCTTGCCGTTTAAGATTTTTGAACAGCTGATGCCTACCATTTTCTTTGAGTTTTCTCATCTACAGACCTATCTCACAGAAAGTTCAGACGCGATTAATTCAGCTAATGAGATTGCGGTGGAAGAACCTTTTGGGGAGGTCAATATCGAGAAATTCTGTATTCAATTCCTCCCCATTTTTTATATGTTCCCCATAAACGAACCTTGGAAATTGGGCGAACGATGGAAGAAAGTGATGGCGGAACTCCAATTTCATTGTACTGTGACGCAAATAGAAAAGATAACCACAAACATATTCGCAAATCTGACAAAATTCAAAATATTCACAGATCAAACAGTAGTTCTGAAAGCCATTAGAAAGGGATTACGATCTATCCTTCCAGATCATGAGCCAGCAATACCATCTTCTGTGATAATGGAAGAAAAGGTAAAGGTGGAATATAAACTCATTCCAAATATTGAGCAGTACCGAACTAACTATCCGCAACTTATTTCAATTGAAGCGACGGAACATCCGAGAATTCCAGACCTCACATTCCTCGTGTTCAAGTTTGGGAAATGGATCAGTTGGAAGAATGATATATCGATACTTCGAGCAAAGATGAAAGTGCCTCGCAATCTTGATATTTGCCTATGGGTTGATGGATCCTACACAATTTATAATGATCTAGATGAAGAATTTGATAGAATTAACTTAGATTTATTCGAAAACCTTGGGGGAAAAGTATATTCTAGCTTTGTGTCGTTCTCACCTCATGAAGTAGCATACGCATCTATCTTTGAAGATTTTCTCGATGAATTCGCTTCCCTCTTTTACCTTGATTACTTTCATTTCATCGCCTTCCTCTTACGACTCACAGAGAAATTTGGAATTCTTGAGGGGCGTGCTATAGAGGGGAAAATACTTGCCTTTGATGAAAAAATCAAAGACACTTTCCATAAAAAGATATTCGAAATTCTCTCGAAATTCCCTCCAATAGAAAAGGCACAGATAATCGCTCAGGATTGGTTAGCAATTTTGCGAAACTTGCAGGATTATTTCAATTGGGAGCAAATCGACAAGATTGTGAACCTCGCCTTAGAGGATTTAAAGAATAAGCATTATCTTCCACATGAGGATGCGCTCCATTTCGCCATTAGCGAGGGATTAAGTAAAGGGTCTTGGTTCAAGCTTCACATGCAAAATAACTTTTTATGACTATTCAACTTAAATATCTTGAATAAAAAAAGAAAAAAGAGGAAAAGAGATGTGTTGTTAGAAGAAGTACGTATCCACTTTGATGGAGTAGATGGTGGGGGTCTGGGGATTATCATCCGTGCTGAGTAAGACTCGAAGCTGGAAGTAGCGCCGGCCGTAGAGGTTCAAGGAGGTGGTGTTCGCGTCCCAGACACTCCAATTCGCATTCCAAGTGGATCCGTTGTAGTGCGCCCAAGAGGTGTTATCGAAGCTCATCTGGTAGCTGATACTGACTGAGGTATCGGCACTCGTGTTACTCACCACGGTAATGCTCCCATAATAGGGGGCGGTGACCGCGAGGTCCACCACCTGGGAGGTCCAGTAGCTGCTGTTCGCGTACTGCCCGTAGTAAATACGGGCCCGGTTGGGTTCATAGCCGGCAGTCCAGTTGTAGTCCACCGCATCCACATAGACCTCGCTTTTCGCCCGCGGGTGGTCGTAGGTGTTGAACCGGAGCCGGCTGACGACGGACTGGTTCGCGTAGAAGCTGCAGTTACTTCCTATACTCGTATTATCCAGGTAGATATTGAAGTGGTATTGGGGTAAGCCATCATAGCTGCCATTCGTGCAGTCAAACGTGAGGCGCACGTGATACCAGGTATCGTCGGTCAGTTGCGTGAGATTGTGCCAGTGAGTCCCGTTCTTGTAGGCGAGCCAGTTTTCGGGCACGTTCTCGTAGTCGTAGGAAATGGCGAGCATGGCCGCGTACTGGGGCGGGTCGCCGTTCAACAGCTGAAAGTGCACGGGGGTGCTCATATCTGGTAGGCAGAACCAGAACTCAATTGCCCCGGCACTCTGCCCCGTGAAATCGTTGTACAGGTAGCAATAGCCGGTCTCCCCACTCCGCCCACCTTCCCTGGACGAGTTATCGCGGGAGGGTGACTCCTTAGAATCGTTCTTACTGGAGGGAGACTGCCCGCGACTCACCCCGTAGTTGTCATCGAGGAACACCACCATGTTGTGGTTGGTATCCCCAGAGTAGCCACTGACCACGGAGATGTCGGTGCTGG
>JAEOSY010000485.1 GCA_016840125.1 Candidatus Helarchaeota archaeon
AAAAGCACTGGAGTTTTATAAAGCAGCACTCCGAATCGATGAGCAGCTGGGCGAACTGGCCCGAAAAAGCACACGCCTCAATAACATTGGAACCATCTATAGCAAACAAGGAAAACATGAAAAAGCTTTGGAGGTATATAAGGAAGCACTCCGAATTGACGAACATCTGGGCGACTTAGGTGGGAAGGCCCTCGAGCTTGGTAACATCGGATCAATTTACAAAGAACAAAAGAATCACACGAAAGCTTTGCAATTTCTTGAGGAGTCATTCCGAATCAACGAGCATCTAGGTGATCTAGGCGCGAAAATAATCCTACTCATTGAGATTGGGGAGGTTTACGAGTCATTTGAGAACTACCCAGAGGCGTTGAAGAGGTATCAGGAAGCACTTCCAATAGCAGATCGGATGAACGATTTAAACAAGAGAATTACCCTATTAAATAAAATAGGCACACTTAATCACAAATTGAAAAACTATTCTGTGGCGTTACAATCGTTTGAAACAGTCCTTCCGATTGCGGATCAGGAGGGTAATCTGGAGGCGAAAGGTAATCTTCTCACAGGTATCGGTATGATCCATAGGTCGCTGAAGAACTATCCTGAGGCGCTTAAACGGTATGATGAGGCGCTTCAGATTGCGGATGGCTTGGGGAATATGATCGGGAAAGCCACCATTTTCTTCAATATTGGAATTGTCTATAAAGAACTGGAGCACCCAACCACGGCATTGCAGTCGTTTGAGGATGCTCTCCGAATCTATGACCAGCTGGACAACTTGGGTGGGAAAATCGATTGCCTCTATGAAACTGGTATGGTTTATGAGTCATTGGAGAACTACCCTGAGGCGTTAAAACGGTATCAAGAGGGTATCCAAACCGCTGAACAGTTAAACGACTTAGACAGCAAAGCCAAGTGCCTTTACAATACTGGAATGATCTATGAGTTATTAGAGAATTATCCAGAGGCGCTACAGCAATATCAGGATATATTAATAATTGCAGATCAACTGAACAACTTGGACAGTAAAATTCATCTTCTCTACAAAATTGGGGCGATAAATAAGAATCAAAGGAACTACGGCGAAGCGCTAAAATCGTATGAAGAGGCTCTTTTGATTGCGGATCAACAGGGAAATTTGAACGAGAAAGCTAAATTTCTTCGTGACATCGGGATTGTTTATGAGGAAATGGAGAACTATTCTGAGGCATTGCAACGGTATGAGGAGGCACTTCCGATCCTCGACCAGATTGACAACCTGAGCGGGAAAGCTAAATGCTTCTGTTACATTGGAAGGATCCACAAAGTACAGAAAAGCCCCCCGAAGGCGCTTCAATCGTTTAAGGAGGCACTCCGAATCTACGACCAGCTGGACTACCAGAGTGGCAAAGCTTATTGTCTTTACGAGATTGGGATGACTTACAAATCGTCGGTAAACTATTCCAAAGCATTACAATCGTTTCATGAGGGACTCCAAATCCAAGATCAAATAGGCGACGAAGTCGGGAAAGTTGAATGCCTTTACAGCATCGCAATGACCTATAATGCAATTGAGAACTATTCAAAGGCATTAGAACATTACCAAGAGGCCATCCCAATTTTCGACCAGTTAGGTGACTTGCTTGGGAAAGCAAATTGCCTATATTACTCCGGAATGAACCACAACTTACAGAAAAGCCATGTGAAGGCGTTACAATCGTTTGAGGAGGCTGCTCAAATCTACGATCAGCAGGGCGCCATAGACGGGCAGGCCAATTGCCTCTACCACATCGCAAAGACTCATAAAACATTGAAGAACTTTTCTGAGGCTTTGATATGGTATCAGGAGGCACTCCAAATTTATGATCAGCTGGGCAACCTGAGCGATAAAGCTTATTGTCTTCACCACATCGGCATGACGTACAAGTTATTGGAAAACTATTCCGACGCATTGCAACGGTATCAGGATGCACTCCATATCTACGATCAGTTGGATGATCTGAATGGAAAAGCTGACTGCCTTTACGACATCGGAATGACATATAGGGCATTAGAGGATTATTCCCAGGCGTTGCGATCCTTTGAGGCAGCTCTCCAAATTGCTGATAAGCAAACTAATCTGTACGGGAAAGCCAAATGTCTCTACCGCATCGGGATGATTCACCAAGCATTGGAGAACTATACCGAGGCCTTGCAACGGTATCAGGAGGCACTTCAAATCTTTGATCAAATAAACGACTTAGTCTGGAAGGCGGACTGCCTCTACTACCTCGGGAGGGTTTATGAGGCATTAGAGCGCGATTCCGAAGCGGCACATCATTATTTAGAGGGCTTCCAAGTTTACAATCATCTGGACGATCTGGAAGGAAAAGCATACTGCCTCCACCACATTGGGATAGTTTACAAGGCATTAAAGAGCTACAACAAGGCCATACAATCATTTGAAGAAGCACTCCAAATCTACGACCATCTGGGGAACCAGAGGAATAAAGGCGAGTGCCTTTATAGTATTGCTATGATTTATTACTCACTGGAGAATTATTCCGAGGCATTGCAGTCGTTTGAGGCGGCCCTCCATATTGCTAAACAGCTGGGCGATCTTGACGATGAAGCACTTCTATACAACAATATTGGAACAATTTATAAGGCGCAGGGGAACTACCTCGAGGCAACAAACTTTTTGAAACAGGCACTCCCACTTTACACTAAAATTGGGTTAGAAAACGAGGTAAAGGAAGTACAAAAAAGCCTTGAGGAAATAGCTGAGCTAAAGGATGATTAGTTAGAACTTAAGGATTTAGCTTAATTGTATAATTTCTAAGCTTTATTATTTTCCTTGGCGGATGCCAGCATAGCTTGGAGGTCTTCATACTTTGCTACAAGTTCATTATACAGTCCTTCATCAACTATTAGTTCTGAGAGTGCAATTGCCTTTTCGAGCTCAGGCACAACTTCGGACCACCTTTCCTCGGTCTCCAGCGTGTCTATTTCTCGTAGCACTGTTTTGAGCTGAGATTGAGCCAAATGTACGGGTGTTGAACCAATGATTGCATTCAAAAGGAGTGTGCGATCTTGCGAGGGGAGTCCCTGTAGTTCCATCATTAGTTCCTGTTTTTCCTTTTGAGAGAGCGGGAGTTGGTCGATTTGATCTGAAATCTCAAACATATTCTCTGCTTCATCGATGATAACAAGATGTGTAGTCTGAGGATCCACTGGTGATATAAGTGGTGACACAGGAACTTCTAGGGGACGTATAGATTCCTTTATTTTTGTCTTCATTTTACTGCTGGGGATTTTTCGTCTCCGTGAGATAGTATAGGTGGTGGCAATTCCTGCGATAGCTCCAATGATAATAATTATGATAATGATAGTGTAATCGGGCGGGCTTGTGGATTCAGAGAAGATGAAGATGAACTCGACTAATAAGGAATTTCCTGCAGAATCGTTTGCATACACCCAGAAATGTACTGGTTGGTCTGAGGCAAAACTGGACAAATCAATTTCATGAATTCCCACAAATTCTGTCGACCATGTGGTCTGGGTCACGTTCGCCCGCCACATAGCAATTTCCAGATTCAAATCTTGGATTGTAAAATTGAGGATAGCAGGTTTTGAAAGAACGGAGTTATTAGTAAGAGATAATAAATTGATGATTGGTTGGGAATTATCAAAGGTTAAAATTATTTCGATCTGTTTAGAATTTGTCGTTGAGTCGTTCGCATAGACCCAGAAATGCACTGGTTGATCTGAGGCGAAACTGGATAAATCAATTTCATAACCACTCACGAAGCCAGTCGACCAGGTAGTCTGAGTTACATTTGCTCGCCACATCACTGTGTCTAGACTTAAATCTTGGACTGAGAAATTGAGGGTAGCCGGTTTGGAAATGATTGAGTTATTAGTTACAGATAATAAGTTGATGATAGGTTGGGAATCATCAAAGGTTAAAAATATCTCAATTTGATCCGAATTACTCGCAGAATCGTTCGCATACACCCAGAAGTGCACTGGTTGGTCTGAGGCGAAACTAGATAAATTAATTTCGTAGCTTCCCACGAATGCCGTCGACCAAGTAGTCTGGGTTACATTCGCTCGCCACATTATAGTATCTAGATTCAGATCTTGGATGTTAAAAGCGAGAGAGGGTGGTTTGGGAATAATAGTGCTATTAGTAGCAGAGGTTAGGTTAATCTGGGGTTGAGAATTATCAAATGTTAGAATTATTTGAATCTCATCAGAATTACCTGAAGAATCATTTGCATACACCCAGAAGCGCACTGGTTGGTCTGAGGCGAAACTGGATAAATTGATATCATAAGTACCCACGAAATCCGTCGACCACGTGGTTTGAGTCACATTCGCCCGCCACATGACGATGTCCAGATTCAAATCTTGGATTGTAAAATCGATGGTAGTAGGCTTCGAAAGAACTGAGTTATTGTTAAGAGATGTTAAATTGATGATTGGTTGGGAATCATCAAAGGTCAATATTATTTCGATTTGATCAGAATTAGCTGCAGAATCGTTCGCAAAAAACCAGAAGTGCACTGGTTGGTCTGAGGCGAAACCTGATAAATCAATATCATAGTTCCCTACGAATGCTGTCGACCAGGTGATTTGAGTAACGTTAGCCCGCCACATCACCGTATCCAGATTGAAATCTTGAACTGTAAAATTGAGGGTGGCTGGTTTGGCAAGAATGGTGTTATTAGTCGCAGATGTTAAGTTGATGATAGGTTGAGAATCATCAAAGGTTAAAAGAAATCTGATATAATTGGAATTTCCCCATGTATCCTTCGCATAAACCCAAAATTGCACCGTCTGGTCTGGGCTGAAACTGGATAAATCGATGTCGTAAGTACCCACGAAACTTGATGACCATGTGGTTTGGGTCACACCCGCTCGCCATAGAACTGTATCCAGGTTAATATCTTGAATTGTTAAATTAATCAGTGAGGGTTTTTGCATGATTGAGTTGTTAAGAGGCGCATCTAAAACGATTGTCGGATCTTCATCATTGATAATAACAAGATCATCTACTAAGATTGTAGTTGAAGAGGAACGCCCGTCGATATGCACGGGTTGACTTGTATAGGCCGTATTTACAGTGGCAGTTGAAGTGTAGACATGTGAACCATCTTTGTAAAAACTTACAGTCTGATTAGTGTTAATTTCAAGTGCATAATGGTGGTATGAACCCGCATCACCATTGGGAAAGTCGACTTCGTGAGTCTCACCACCAACAACATATCTAATGTGGTCATAACTCGTTTCAGGACATATTCGGATATAACAAACCCATCCGGGTTGGTCCCCATCAGAAGTGAAAGTGCTGGCATTTGAAACACTAAATCCGACGATCACAATCTGCCATGAAGCTGTTGGTGTTTCCCCTCGTGCGTGGATATTCGCCCAGAATTCAAGGGAAGTTGGGCGAGACAAATTGAAATTCTGGTAAGAGACCATTCCACTACCATAGCTCCCATCTCCGTTAGTATCCACTGCATCACCACCACCTCGCCCCATCCCCGAGTCAATCGCAGGCGATGGAGATCCATGGAGTTTCCACTTGGACGAATTAATACCATTCTCCCAATCTTCACAAAACGTAAAAGGTGCTCGGGTCATGTCTTCAGCAATTTGAAATCTTAAATCTTGACCGGCGGCTCCCCAAGGACCATCATTCCAAATATAATAGATGGAGTCCGATTGGAAATCATACCATCCATAAGGATAGGATTGAGAATTAGATCCATTTACGAGGGGATATGATGCTGACCACGTATTTCCAGAGTTATTAGAATAAAAATAATAGCAATCATGAGCATCTGTATAAGAGATGAAAAACAACCAAACATTTGAGATACCATCGGTTACAAGAGTGGAATGACCATCCTCGATACTATTATTTGTCATTTGGAGTGGAGAACTCCACGTTCTATCGCCATACCATATTCGAGAAAAGACTTCAGCATTATCCCAAGATGATAACGATGGCTTCTCCGTCCAAGTTAATACAATTTGGTTACCAACAAGCACTGCCATGGGGGCGCATTGGAAGGCGGATGTATTCACCACAACAATTTCGTCATTCCATGTAGTCCCACCATCGGTACTGTTCCGCATGACAATGGCTCCTGTAGAATCTTCAGCGGTATGACGTTTGTTATAGAAGAGATACGCATCTGTATCGGATCGCCAAACAATCGATGGCGAAAACTCCCACCAGTCTGAAGTATTCGAGATTCTAACTGCATTATTCCAATTTACTCCATCACTACTTGTACGTATATATAAATCCATGTTAGAGCCAGAAAGTTGCTCGCTCATTATTAGAAAATAAATTCCGTTAGGATTTTGGAAAACTCGTGCAGTAAAAACATCTACTCCCGACCGAAGTGTAGTTTCAGAACTCCAAACAATACCATCAGTAGAGTTTTTTTCATAGAGCGCGTTTCCGTTGTTATCGTGATAGAGTACATGAACAATTCCATTCGTATCAACGTAAACCGCATCATTCCAGATAGCAACTCCCTTGTCAGTAACAGTACTCTTATACCCTGAAGGAAAGGGATTTCCCCCATCTGGTGTATTCGATAATGAAATTACAATGCAATATGCATCTCGGACACCATTAAACGACTCGTTGAATGCACCTGGTGAAGTATAAAAATCGGAAGATGTCGTGGAACCGCAAAGATATGCATAATCTCCATAGATGTAGATTCCTTCGCAATATTCTTGACCGCTCCTACCGATGAAAGTCGAATATGCTAAATCGGACCCATCTTGACGAATAATCGAGAAGAATGCATCCGCCGTGCCGTTCAATTCTGGATACATTGCATTGGACGTCGTGGAGAAGTTGCTCGATTGCGTGTTACCCGCGACATATGCAACACCATCGCGGACCTGAAGCCCATTGATCATCACCTCATCGTCAGCTAATCCACCGAGGTATGTGGAGTAGTAAAAACTAGAACCATCAGGCGAAATACAGGTAACGAAACCATCCTTCCCACCATTATGACTGGGACCAAAGACAGGTCCAGCAGTCGGGAAATTATTGGAATGCGTGTATCCACCTACAAATGCGTAGCCATTCTCCACACAAATGGCCCTACCAGCATCATTTGCGCTACCGCCAATAAAACTAGAATAAAGAAGCTGGCTACCATCGGGTGATAATTTTGATATGAAACCCTCTTGTCCACCGCTGTGGACGTTGTCAGGTGCGGTAATATTAACCGGGAAGTTTGGAGAGTCTGTAAGACCTGTCACGTAGCAATAGCCATCTTCAACAGCAATGCCATAACCATCATCCCAGCTACTATCACCAAGATACGTGCACCATGTTATGTTGGAGCCATCCTTCAATAGCTTGGCAACATAAACATCGCTAATCCCAACACCCCCGTGAGTCGTGTCATATGCACCCGCAGTAACGGGAAATGTAGCACTTGTTGATTCTGTATTGCCAACAATATAGATCGCATCCGAATCGACGACCATGTCATGTGTGTAATCCGCTTCAACACCACCAATAAAGGTTGAGAAGAGTAGATCCGAGCCATTCTGGTTGAGTTTACACACGAAACCGTCCCTGTCGCCGTTGAATGTAGGATCGAACGAACCTGAAATCCCTGGAAAGCCACCGGCATGCGTCCATCCTGCAATATATGCGTACCCATACTCCCCATGAACGCTATATCCACAATCCCACGTGGTACCACCAATATATGTCGAAAAGATTACTTGTGAACAGTTGCGCGTCATTTTCACGACGATCACGTCTTCATTACCACCATTATAATCGGGATCATAAGCACCAGGCGAAATGTAAAGGTCTGTTGATGCCGCACTACCGCAAAGGTAAATGAATTGATCATCGACAGATACAGAAACGAAATTATCCCAGTTCGATGCCCCACCGAAGAATGTTGAGTATTGAATGTAGGGATCAATGACTAAATTATAATTACCACTCCAGTTTTTGATATCAAACTTAACTATATTTAAACCCTCGATATTAAAAGCACAATCAACAACGGAGCTAGTTACAGCTTCAAAAGAAAATAGATCCGCATCGGTTATCACATTCTCCTCAAAAAGAATATTCAAATCACCTTCATTCACAAAAATTTTATCTGCATTTATATATTGCATCGAGATAATACTAGGATCTGAATGCTTTGAAACGTGAAACTCATATTTTAATTCTCCATTAACTATTTTATAGACAAGATCAATTCCTGAATATAAATTATTGTAGATTAAACTCTTGTAATCGTTTAATCCAGTCTGCCATTTATTCGAATCATTTCCAAGTAAATAATTTGTCGTTGAACCTACCATTTCCAATCCTTTAGGTTCAATCAATTTACTTCCTGGAAATTGGATATTCAAAGTGTGGTTTTCAACCTGATAATACACGCTCGATCTTCCGAATCCTGCAACGATTTTAGAATTCACTTTTAAGTAATAAAAAATTCCAGTTTCGTCAGTATCAAAAGCAGGAGTAAAGATTACAAATGAATTCTCAAGTAATTGGTCATTAATAGAAACCTCGTTGGTATCGATGTAAGAATTACTATTTAAATCCAAGTTTTGGTTTTTTACTGAGGATTTTCTTTTGAAATCATTAATAGGATGCGATAAAACAACATTAAGAACCATTGAAGATTGGCAAATAACAATCATAGTAATTAATAAAGCAATAATTTTCTTTTTATCTCTCATTTAAAAAACCCTCGTAACTTAAATTCACTTTATTGATAACCTCTAATTGTCTATTTATGTAATATACTTAAGAAATAATCAAGTGGAAAATACCAAATCATTGGTGGGTGTCTCCTAAAAAGGAATATTTTGAATGGAAATAAGTGCAATCTTAAAATTTAAAACCAAAAAAAGAAGCTTTTTCTTCTAACTTTCATAATTTTACTGCTTTATCTTCGTAGGGTCTTTCAAGGAAGTATTTCTCAATAAGACCTTGTGAATTTTTAAATACGGAGACCTCTCCCGTAAATTCCTGAAGATGTGTATTAAATTTCCTCTCATATTCTTTCATAAAAGTATTGAGATTTTTTCTGATAATCTCAGGGCCAATTCCCTTTAAAATAAGGGCAACACGTATCCATTGACCATCTTCTAAGTTTATTTCAAATCCTTGATACTCAATTTTTTTGACATGAGTGGTCACTTGTGAAATTTCAGACCCAAATCCCTGAATTGCCGTTATAAAACCACTCCAAAGATCTGGATTAGCTATAGCTTCTTGAAAATTCTCGCTATATAATGTTAAACCAGAGTTTTTTTGGATTATAATCGCATACATTAATATTTTCTTGATTATTTTCTCAATAAACCTTTGATTATTCGTTTCCATTTCATGAAGTGATGATGCGAAATATTCTATTTGATCCTTTTCTTGCCTAAAAGTTTCATTAAACACTTCAATATTTGACTTAACCAGTCTGATAATTTGGCTCAGCCATGATTGTACAATTGATTGTAACTCTGAGCTTTCCTTTTCTCTAATTGAGTCGCCAACCTTAAAACTACTTTCTAAATTTTCAATCCAATTTGAAATTTCGTCAATAATTACTAAATCAGGGAAAATGTGATCGAGCCGCGAATGAATTTCCTTTAAAATTATAAGAATTTCACTGAGGATCCATAACTTCTCGCAAAAATCAAACAGTTGAATTAATCGATTAGAAATTTCAAAGATGTTTAAAATTTTGTGGCCCAATTGTTCTATCTTACCCTTCATTTGTTGCGCATTTTTAATTGCCAAATTAATAAGGTTCCTTATATACGCAATGAAGCCCGTCGCTTGCTTCATATTATCTGCCCAAACATCCAAGACAAGTTTATTAGATGTAATATTAACTTCTACCATCATTTTCGTGGATGTAACTTTCGCTATCCCTGAGAAAATACACATATTATTTTTATCATCGTATATTATTTCTGCTAAGTCTAAAGCTGAAATTTGATTGTGAGCAAGTTCGAAAACCTGTTGCGGAGAAAGAGATTCGAATTGAATAATACTGGACCCCTTCTGCAGAGCCTTCTTCCATTCTTCAATTTGATTACTCATTACCTTCTTTGGAGATACTAATGGACACTTGATCCAAATTTCTTTAGCCTTAACAAGAACTGTCTGTGGATTTCCAATGCCATCAGTATATGTGACGGTCGAATACACCTGTGATTTCCCACATGTTAGTGGCGTTAGAATGAAGTCTACTCCCCTTGTTTCACCAGGTACTAGATAATCCACGGCTTTAACTTTCTCATCCGCAATATACTGCGAAGTAGCTCGAACAATAACATCAATTTTCGAGATGGTCATTTTTGTATTATTCTGAACCGCGACTTTATAACGAATATTTCCACCAAAATAGTCAAACTCGCGGAGAACTTTGATTTCCTCCTTGACTGGAAGTATTATTGGCTTTTTTACCTCGATGTGTTTTGATATCTTTTGGCTAAGCTCTAGGGGGACATTAAGGTCATAATATTGTCCAAGAAAACTAAGGAAATCCGTATTCACTGAAAAAGTATTATAGTCAATCTCGATTACCAGCTTACTCTGTAGCATTTTTTTAAGATGAAATTGAATTGTAGTATAGTGTAAATTGAGTATTTTGGAGAGCTGGGTCGGATTCAAAGTATTATTTATTAAACTTAAGTAAATATGAAATGAATTTTTGTTTCTTATGAGGAATACCAATATTTCCTTATCCTTAGGAAAATTTATATGATAAAATATTTTATAAATTGAGAATTTAACTTCTTTAATAAATCCAAACTTCTTTAAAATCTCGAGATGCCAACGCCCCGTGTAAGGCCCAACCTTAAAATGGGTGAGTATTCGTGTTATATTATATCCTGGATTTTCTGAAATAAACTGATAGAGATTATTTCGTGTTTCATTTTTCAAGACTGTTTCCCTTGTAAGTCGGGAACCCGGGACGATAACTTTTTTCTTAATAAATCTATTAAGAATTTTTAGGATCTCCTCATCGGAGAGCCAACTTTCCTTACTACATACCGATAACAAGTCATTGATCGTAAAATTAGGCTTTTTTTGTAAGTAGTTCCTCGCTATCTCATAGATTTTTCTTTGATTTTCGGTAAGGAAATCTTCTTTTTTCAATCCTCTCTGCCCTCCTTCAAAGACAATGAGAGTAAATTTGGCTTAATTATTTTATACGGTCTGGAAATTCCAGAACTTAAGATTCTCTATTTTGATTATAAGATTTTTGTTACTCAATAGAAATTTTAAGTAAACCGATTTTTAATAGGATTTAACTACCCTGCATATCTTTTAACTTAATTCAAGTTATTCTTTTAAATTGATTCTGATTGCGGGATCTCCATAAAGAAGAAAACTTGCCCAAACGAGTTCTCTACCATCTGACTCCAAATAAATATCTCTTTTCGCATTTCTAAGAGCATTCCCCAATTTTTCACCTGAAACAAATCGTTTATAAAAGTTTATAGCCAAATTTGCAGCTGCTTCGTCGTGTATTTCCCAATACGCGCCTATGAAGATCGGAACTCCACCTTCAAGAAAAGCATTTGGGATACCAAAGGTCTGTCCCTCAAATTCGTTACCCCTCCAACCCTTCGACTTGCCAGTTTCACACGCGTTGCTGAAGACGATCAATGGTGGCTTTTGAGTCATCTGTTTTGTTAGCTGGATTGCAGTTACCAAACCATCCTGAAGACGCCATGCACTCCGTTCTGGTGAAATTTCATCATAATACCCATGCCCTGCATAATGAACGACGTGATAATCCCCACTATGGAGCGCGTTTAACACTCTATATTTGGTAATATCAACTTCTTCGCCAATCCAGCACTCTGAAACTACTTTATCCCTACCAAAAGAATCTAAGGCTTGTTTAATTGTTAATACTTCATTTTTTGCCTCAGGAAGATTTTTCGTGGGATCTCCTATTAACAGAATTCTTATTGGTAGAGTTATATCCTCAAGCTGGCGTGTGTCAATTGGTAATTTTCGACCTACATCAAATTTGAGGGTTAAGAAGTTATTCTCATCAAATAACAACTCCCATGGAAGGTAAAGCAAATTTTGACTTATTTCTAAGTGCATAATTCCTGGTTTTAACTTCGATATTATTGTTGCCAGTTTATTCGATAAGGACATTGAATAAAAATTCCTCCCCAATTCTTTCAAAATATTTAAAACCTCATCACGTTTGAAAAGATCTCCATTTATTGAGGGATCATTGCTTGATCTGTATATATCATTTATATCCTTTGCAATCCCATCTAGTTTTTTTGAAAATGTGGTTTCAAGATCACGATCTGCCGGATTCTCTTCCTTATATTCACCATTCTCTATTTGTCCAGAGTCCCCTCTCAATATAACTAAATTTCGATCTGTTGTACCAATGATTGATAAAGAATATTCATATTCAGAAAATTCCTCAAATTCTTTCCCTTCACTAGTGATAATCACTTTGGGTGTAATTGGTTTTTCGGAATACTTTTTTAGCTCAACTAATCTTTTACGTTCATCTTCAACGTAGTCTGAAATCTCTTCAAGAATGCCAAGCTTTTTCTTTACAAACTCGAATCTTTCTGTAGCATCAAGATTTTCATCTAACATCTCACAACATGCCATAGATTCGTTGATTTTACTGATTAATCTTTTTAAAATCCCTAAATTCAACGTTCTTTCATAGACAATGAGATCCTTCAGATAATTTTTCATTTTATCATGAAGAGCGATCACTTTCGCTGTATGAGTTAATGTTTGAAGTTTTCTAGCGTTCTCTAAGATTGCTGTAAAATTTGAAAGAGCTATATTGATCATCTTGGATTTAGCCGGAATTTTTTCCATGAGGACAAAAGTATCATCATGGAGAAATTTTGTTCCATACGTTTCTATTATTCCCTCCTCGCACCTTCCTAATGCATTTGATACTCGTTCTAAATTCAGATTTAATTCATTTGAAATTAAAATAAGTGGGATTCTTCCTTCATATTCTTTAGCACGCCGGATGGTTTCGTCAATTATTTCTTGGTCAGACCACTTCCTTATCTCAGGTATCTGCACCTCCTCAGGTCGTTCCCAGAATTCTTTAATTGATTCTAAAAATTCCCCTGAAATCTTTTTTAATTTCGATTCAACTTTTTCAAGGTGGTGGGGTGCTTCTTTAGGGGGTTCAACAGAAACGAACCCAGGACCTGTTTTGATAGTCTCCAACGGTCCAAAAACTACACGAAGTAGATCTTCTTCATGAAAATCGTCGTTTTTGCGGATGATTTGTTTATATACCTGAGACTTTGGAGGAGGGTACCCAATTGGGGCAAATACAATCCCACCCTTCTCATCCAGCTGGTTTAATAAACTAGCAGGGATTTCTTCAATTTGGCCTGTTATAAGAATTTTTTGCCAAGGAGCCGTTTCCGGCATTCCATCTAATGGATTTTGGTGAAATATTGAAATTTTTCTATAATCTCTAACATTCATTTTTGTAAATTCATATATTTCATGATTTGCCTCAAGGATAAAGATTTCTCCCAACGGACAGAGTCTCGAGGCTAGGGCTGCAATATAACCACTTTTCGAACCAAGAATTAAAAGATCGTCGGTTGGATTCAGTGCTAAATTTTGAAGCATCTCAATAATCATATTTGGAGCTGAAATCGTCCTGTTTTCTTTTGCAGATTCATAAAACAAAACTGATCGATTATCCTCATATATTCGACGTTTATCTAAGTACTTTTTGGGAATAAAATCTTCTATAGGAATGTCATAAAACGCTCTAATTAATCTATTATCCATTAAAAGTCCGTCTTTTATATATCCCTCAACTAACTTCTTTACTTTTTTAATTCGCTCTTTTTGAGATTCACTTAGATGTTCAATTTTTTCTTCATCACGAAATCCAAACCAATCCTTCTCGAATAACTCCTTTTTCCAGTCTTCAAATTCGATACTTTCCTCCCATTGTGCCCTCTTTACCTTATCAGTAATTAATTTTTCTTGATTCAAGAAAATCGTTCGCTTCCATTTATAACACTCTAATAGATCCTTAAATTTAAGAGAAACAACCCCATGGTACGGTTTTTTTGTTTTATCATCAATAAATTTTCCTTCGATCATTAGGGTTTTATTCGATTTAATATCTATCGACTCTATACTTTCTAAACTAGCTTCTCGCCAACGGAGCTTCTTATTTTCCAACCAAACCAAGAAGATCCGCTTATTAGTGAGTAATATCCTCTGAAAGAACCCTCCTCGTTCATAAACTTCTCCAGTAGCATAGGCAGTATATCCGATATTAGTTTTCTCTCGTACTAAGACCGTCTCTTCAGATGGCTCCAAGACGATTAGATTTCCATCTAATTTAGGGGGTTCTACAATAAAGATATCGGTTTCATCCTCTTCCTCGAGTTCAGAAAACGGTTCAGATTTTTCTTCAATTGTTGAGGGTTTTTCGGGAATTACTTCTACTGGTTCTTGATCTTTGGTAGTTTTTCTTCCTTTTAGATATCGTTCGAGCCTTCTAATTCGCTCTTTTACCTGGTATATTTGATCCTCATCTTTTATTTCTTCAAAATACCATAAAGCAGTTTTGAATTTTTCTAAACTTTGCTCGTACATCCCTTGATTAAATAACTGTCGAGCCTCTGCAAATTCCTTCGTTCCAAATTCCACATAGAGCTTGTTAATTTCGGAGATGTGATTGCCCCCTTGGGATTCTGGTTAATAATCCCTCCTTTTTGACTTTAATATTTAATTGATATCAAATTGTTTGATTTCAAAAAAAAAAATTGTGAGATCAAAGAGTTAATTAAAATAGATCTTTTCAATCTGCGATAAATTTTACATGCTTTCTACAGGCGGGGCAAGTGGTCATTCCCCGACGATAGGTGACAAAACTTCCACATTCAGGGCAGGTTAACTCAACCGTTTCTTCACCAATTTCACCCAAAAGATAATCAACCCCTTCAGAGTACATTGGTGCGGGGGGTGGCATAGCCTTCTTTGGTTTCTCCTCAGGTGGGGGTTCTGTATAAATAGGATCTTCGATTACAGAGGGCATTCCCCGGTCCTTGAGGGATTCCTCAATACGAATGACAGCTTCGTTTTTAATATCGTTTGGAATATCTTTGAAGTAGATATTTGCTTTCTTCGACCTTAAAGTCCCTTTCTCTAACACAGCTTCGACTTTCAGAGAACCTTTTCCAACGATCGAAGCTGAGCTAACATCACTGTAAAAAAGCGAAAACCCATCGTACATCAACCGTGGATCTTTTGCCTTTTTTTTCACTTGACAGATAAAGACTAACCGAATATTCGT
>JAEOSY010000486.1 GCA_016840125.1 Candidatus Helarchaeota archaeon
GTAAGGGATCAAGAAACAAGGGTCTATGATACCCCCATCCTACAATAAAGGGAGAATCATTTGCTCCGGTAAATTCTACACAGACAGTACGGATCAAAAAAGAGATAATGATCATCCATAGAAAGTATTTCATTCTATTCCTTCCCATGATCTTACTCAACCCCTACAATAAGGAGGAAGAATCGCAAATATATAGATTACTAATTTCACAGACTTTTTTTAATAAAAACCTGTCATTCTATTAATACCGAATTTGAATAGGTTCGGTTGGAGATTGACGTGTAGATAAGTAATTGTCCAATTCTTGCAACAATTTTTTCCGTAATTTCCGTTCTGTTATCATTTCCAATGCTTTTTTATAAGAGTCGATGGATTTCCTGTAGTCATTGGATAGACTGTATATCCGTGCTAGATTCCAATAAGCAACTTCATTTGAAGGATTGATTTTTATAGACAACACAAATTTTCCCAACGCGTCCTCAATGGTTCTCTTATGAAATAACCTCATGGCTGCATTGCATATTCTCTGACTTTCTAAAGTCAAGGATTCTAAGCAAAAATAATCAATACGCAGCGGATTATCAATTGAGAGGATGTAGGAGAAATATTCAGAGAAATTTGAACTGTTATTAGGAATGGCAAGGATTCTTTTTGACCAATATTCCATGAATTGTAAATACTCTTGTACTAGATTATCCTGGTTTTTGGCACGTTTGGTCCAAATTGTATAAAATAATGAGGGAAAATCATTTTTCTCCATAAATTAATATAATTTTGTATTGAGACCTACCTGTTTCGACTTAGGAAATAAATCAGAAAGCATCGTAGCAATTTTTGGACGAAAGATACTTATTTTTGTTATAATCTGTTGGAGAGAATCGTAATTCTGGGATTGCAGCACTTCAATAACGTTTGTATCTATAGCTGCATAAAGCATAGTGTTCGGAGGAGGTAAACTTTGTATGATTTTTACTCGGAGCTTCCCAAGTAAATTAGTGTAATTTCGAGATTTTATTGCACTGATCCTCATTCCTGATTCAGTTTTAAAACTATGTTGTTTTTCTCGCTTTATTCCTATAAAACCATTACTTATTAAAATAGAACGTAATGTGCGGAAAGTAAAACCCGATTTGTGAAAATTACCTGGAATATCTACCCCAAATAAAAACCGTCCTGTGCGATTCGATTTCTGTTGATTTCCTAAATGAAGTCTTAGTGTTGATTTCAAAAGATTTGGTGTTTCAATCTTTAGTTTTCCATCAAACTTTAGCACCCTCCACCACTCTGCAAGCAAATAAGGTAAGTGAACAAAATCAAAGTGTTCTATAATATGGGATGCTTCAATTTCATCTACTGAATCATCCGAGTATGGGAGAGTGAACAAATCAGATTGTTGATCTGCTACTAGGGATTCAAATTTATCAATATTAATGTATCCTGGTTTGTAATAAATTCCACATCCGAGATTTAATTTGACCACTTTGAATTCTCATTCTCCTATTGATTTTGTGTTTCGATGTACTCCATATTTAGTACATACACTAAAAAATCCATAACTATTCCATTCACGGCAGGGAATTGGAGTAATATATGTTAGACCAATGAATCCTACAATTCCTAAAACAACTGATACCATCATTCCGATAATTTTACGGATTTTTATTGGTTTTGGTAGTTTTCTAGTGAAAATCAAAGTTGCAGAAATATTAGATAAAGAAATCACTCCTGCCATTGTATTCCCCAAATTAGGTTGCTGCGCGGGATAGCGTGCAATTGTAATAGGCTCAAATAGTCCAGCTATACTTGTGAGAATGAATGAAACGATTTGTAGTATGTTGTAAGGGAAATTAAACCAAGATTTTCCTTCTTTCCATCGAAAATTCGAATCTTCCATTATTCCTTCTCTCCTATTGTTGGAACTTGAGGGATTTTGGGATTAGAAGTATCGATATCGAGGATTTCTTCTTCAATTCTTCGTAAACAATATGGACTATTATGCATTTCATTAGTGATGTGAAGAGATACCGAATTGCACCCCCCTTTGCATTGTGCAGCGTGTTTACACGAAATGCAGTTGCTTCCAACACCATTTTCAGAAAATTTCCGAGTATATGCGAATGCGCTTGGATTTTCCCAAATTTCCTTAAGATTCATTTCTCTCAGGTTTCCCTCTATAAATCGATCATTTCCCATAGATAAGCACCCTACAATATTTCCATTTGAAGTAATACCAATTGTGCTTCTTCCTGCGGTGCAACCATCCCATTGTTTATTGTTTGGGAGTACATGTGAGAAATATCCATAACAATGTGCCCCCACAACTGGCATATCCTGATATGAGTTCTTAATGTTCTCTGAAATTATGAATAAAGCAGAAGAATAGTATTCCTTGAAGTCTATAACCAGATTTCGGTCGAAATTACCGAATGGCATTGCAGTTTGGATTTGCCAATTTACCTGCTTTGGTCGGAGAATCTTCCGAATTTGAGGTAATTCATGGAGATTGGTTTTACTTATTGTAGTTATAACGGTTGTTTGGATATCGTGTTGTTTTAGCAAGTTTATCGCTTTTATAACACGTTTATATGAACCTGGCTTTCGGATACTGTCATGAGTGGGTTCTGTTCCATCTATAGACAATCCCACTACCTCGGGTTCAAGATCCGCTAGACGGTCAATTACATCGGGCATAGACCATCCATTTGTGACAAATGCGAGTTTCATACCTAGATCTTTCACGCAATGCGCAATTTCAAACCAATCTGGTCGAAAGAAGGGTTCTCCCCCCATAAGACTCACAATCCCGCAGTTGACATCTGCTAAATCCTCACAAACTTTGTAACATTCTTTAAGAGTTAATTCATCTGGGCGGACTGTCCCCGCGCTGGATCCACAGTGTTTGCAATTCATATTGCACCCCAGAGTTATTTCCCAAACCGCACACGATAAATCATATTTCATTTACGCTTTTTCTCTCCTGGTAAAAACACCATAAAGAACAACAACTGTATATACATTATCCCATAAATGTTTAAATGCATTATAACCCCAATAAAAAAAATCAGTGGATAGGATATACGACCCAATAGATAAAGAAGCTTTTATAGCAATATTTTTTTTCATATTTTGGTATGAAATTCGCTTGTTAAGACCAATATAAATAGCATTCATGATTCCGAAAGACATTAGTATAGTACTGGTGAGTTTTCTATTGCTATATGGATAATGGGGATTCCCATAATCTAGAAATCCTCCATAAATCGTTCCTAAAAAATAAGAACCGATAAAATATAGTACTTGAATAATTCCAATAATAACAAATCCAATAATTCTTAGTTTCGTGCGTTTAGTAATTCTAAGATCTGAAGGTAAATCAATTGCTTTTTTCGACCGTTTTTTTACTGACACTTTTGTTCACATGATACCACTTTTCACATCGTATATAACATTTTGGATACAACAATAGTCCAATAAAAAAATTAAATTAAACGACTTTTATCCACTTTAAATCCACACATTTGACAGTAATTTGGTCCAGTAAACCCATTGCCGCATTCGGGACAAAAATACTATGGAGGTGATTTCCGTAAACCTGAATTTCGTTTTCTATCTTTTATAAGGTTCTCCGTTGTAATCGTTATGCCCAGAATAGTAACTACACTGGAAAACGTGATAATGCCGATAATGTAATGCATTCCATATTTCTGGAAATTATCGAGTGGAGGGTGGAACTCCACATTAGCCCAATATTGAAATCTAAATGCATTCATCATATCTTGAACCGTAGATTCGTTCACATATAGTCTGTTGAATGAAATCGAACTTATTCTTTGATAAATGTAAAACGAAGGCATCAGGTCCGTTGCAAGATACTCTTGGATGGTATAAAATGCATCCCTACGAGTAGATTCCGTTTCATTAAATCCATCTTCAATCAGATTATCCAAAGTTGGATCTGATAATAAAAAGCAATTCGCTTCTCTATTTGAATAATATAAAGGTTCAATCATTTGGAGTGCATCATTATAATCAGGACCCCATCCACCAAATGAATACGTCAGTTTCTTGTTACCAGCTTCATCCTGTAAATATTCATCTAAGTAGGTACCCCATGGCATTAGTGGATTCATGTCAATTCGAATACCAATATCTTTCATGTTCCACATTAACTGTGTATAATGGTTCTCTAAACCGGAATATCCAGTGAAATTATACCA
>JAEOSY010000487.1 GCA_016840125.1 Candidatus Helarchaeota archaeon
ATTTTGCAGTTTTCTCTATCAGTTTGTAAAAGGTCTAAATTTTCCGGAACTTCCTCGATTGATATTTGTTTTGTCACCATAGGAGTAACATCCATCCCTGCAGCCATACAACTTATCACATTTGAAAATGTTCCATGACCCGAATGACCTTGAGCACCTACTATTCGAGCTCTTCTAACTTGGAAATATTCCCCACACACGGGCATATTTTGCTCTGCTCTCGCCACTATTACAACAGTACTATTGACTGCTTTGCATTCCCAAATTGCATCTTGAATATTTGGTGTCACTATTTGAGGTAATCCAGTCGCTTCAAGATACAAAGCAGCCCCCTCTCCATCAGTGTATTCCTTGATCATTTCTACAAAATCTTCTTTAATAGGATTAATAATATGATCAGCTCCCATTTTTTTTGCAAGTTTCGCACGATGCTGTTCTGGTTCTGATACGATACAAACAGCAGCACCAGCTGTTTTTAGTATCTTAGTCGCGGTTAGACCTATCGGCCCCGCTCCTAATATTACTACGTTTTCTCCCGGTTTAATACCGCCTCCCCTTTCAATTACAGCATTGTATGCTACAGATGTTGGTTCTATAAGACTTCCAATTTTATAGATATCGTCATATCTCTCTTGAAGCTTTTTCAAACTCCAACATAATTTTGCCGGAACTGCAATATAATCAGCAAATGCTCCATCTATTGAAAAACCTATTTCTTGTAAACGCTCACAATGGTTAGGATAACCATCACAACAAGGTTTGCATTCACCACACCATACCATTTCTTCAACAGTTACAGGTTCTCCAATCTCATAGGGTTTACTCGTTCGTTTATTAATCGCGTGAGCTCCAACTTCAGCGATTTCTCCAGAAAATTCATGGCCAAGAGTAACTGGGAATGCTGTCAATCCAGGGTAGTAAATATAACCATCTTCATATGCTTGATTCATGTGTACATCAGAACCACATATCCCACAGCGTTTAACTTTTATAAGTACTTCATTAGGAAGAATTTTTGGTTTTTCCTTATCCACAATTCGCACTTTGGGATCTCTCCAAACTTGAGAACCCAAATAAGTAAGCTTTCTGTCAATATCCTTTGATCCAAGTTTGAAATCTGGTTTAGGATCCCATTTCGCACTTAATTCCACAGCTTTCATTTTTTCAAGATATTAAGTTTAATGTAATGGTTTACTTAATTCAAAGAAAAATATAAACTATATAACAAGATTTTTAATTTAAAAAAGTTAAAAAAATAAAAAGGTAAAAAATTATTCAAGTCTTGCTTTCTTTTCCTTATGCATTTCTGTTAATTTCTTTCGATTTTCAGCTAATTTTTCTCCCTTAATTGGATAGAAATACATTCCAATCAATGAAAGCCCAAGAACAACTGCTGGATAAATACCTATCAACATTATCAGTCCTAATTCTGTATTTACACCCGGAACTGGATCATAGGTTTGCCAATCTGTTGTGCTAAAGACTATCCCTATTAAGATAAAATTGACAATCGCTGATAATCTAATAAGGAAATTTAGGACTGCGTAATAAATTCCTGATCGCCTCGTACCCTGCTTAACCTCATCCTCATCAATGATTTCTGCGATACACTGATCATAGAAGTATAGTCCACCACCTAATCCAATACCATTAAAAATTTGTACGATAAAAAGCATTTCAATACTCACTGAAAAACCAAAAAAGATTATTGGAAATATCCATACTGTAATTCCGATCAATCCTGCCATTCTTGCTCCTTTTTTGACACGAATCCATTCCCATAAAGGAGTGGAAAGTGCTGCAATTATAAATTGTACGGCTAAAACAATACCAATTAAAAATGAATCTGTAATCCCAAGAACGTGGATCATGAAAAGTGGTGCTAATGTTGGTAAAATACCAATGGCAATCCAAGTTCCTAATGCAGGTATTAAAAACCAAAGAAAAGACTTATTCTTGAATGTAGTTTTCAAAGTTTTAAAAAAAGGCATCGCGGTTTCTGCATCTCTTGAGATGTGCTTAGGTTCCTTCACACCCCATTTTAGAATTATGAAATAAGAGATCAATATTACAATCGCAGCAATAATTCCCGTCAACTGATATTCCCCTAAAGTTTGTGCATCATTCCCCACTAAATTTTCAATAATCAACGTAGGAAGTAAAAATGCAAAAACTAGTGCAAACATTACAAAACTTATCCTTACTTTTCCCGTGGAACTTCTTTCTTCCATTGTAACATACATTTCTGAAAATACAGCATTATAATTAAGATTAAACGCTGTATAAGTAGTATCAAAGAGAATTAGCATCACAAAGAAGTATATGAAATTTATTAAATCCGAACCAAGAGCAATAGGTGGTGTGAAAAGCAAGATCATTACTACTGCTAATGGGATAGTAGCAACTGCCATCCAGGGGACTCTTCTCCCCCATCTAGTTTTAGTACGGTCAGAGAGATATCCTATAAGAGGATCATTAATACTATTCCATAAACTCCACAAAATAAAGCCAAAAGTAATCCAAATAACAGGCAATCCAACAATTACAAAGTAGAACGTAAAAATAAGGAATGAAAAAGTTTGTAATGCGGTATTATCTCCAAGTTCACCAAATGCAAAAGCAATACGTTTCCCAAGAGGAACCTTACGAGATTTTGTTTCATTCATTCATTTATCAACTATTTTTTGATTAAATTAATTTTATTTAGTTAATCGAATTTAAATTTTTATGAATTTAAATCTTTAGCATAAGATTTACATTTAATTATAAATCTTGGTTTAGTGAGAAAAAAATGTTAGCTGCAGTTTTTCATAAAAGTAAAATTGAGGGTGGAGAAATTAAATTAGAAGAAGTTGATATTCCTCAAATCAAAAAAGGGGATCAAGTACTAATAGAAGTGAAAGCATCTAGTATCTGTGGAACTGATCTAAAAATTTTGAAGGGGGGTCATCCTGCAACAGATAATACTATTTTAGGTCATGAATTTGCAGGAATAGTAAAAGAAATCGGAGAAAGAATCACTGATCTTAAGATTGGGGATAAGGTTGTCGTCGATCCAAATGAAAAATGCGGTTATTGTATTAATTGTAGGCGGGGTTTATCGAATCTATGCGAGTATATGGCACAAGGTACAACATTTGGTATATTTCAGAATGGTGGCTTTGCTAAATATTGCGTTTTACCAAGAAGTGCACTTTTCAAACTTCCCCATTCTATTGATATGGTAGCAGCTAGTTTAATTGAACCCTTATCATGCGCAGTTCATTGTCACAATATTGCGGATGTCAAGGAATCCGATAATGTGGTTATTATTGGAGCAGGACCAATGGGTTTAATTATAGAATCAGTAGTACGAAAACATCCAATAAAAAAATTAATTTGTGTTGAAATTGATGAATGGCGAGGTCAAAAAGCTTTAAAGCTTGGTGCTAATCATTGGATTAATCCTAAAACACAAGATGTAAAGCAAGAAATTAAAACTATAACAAATGGTGAAGGAGCAGATGTAATCATTGATGCTGTGGGAATTGCAGATACCTTTGAAATGGCAACAACAATATGGGCTCCTGGGGCAAAATTAGTGTGTTTTGGTCAAGACTACAGAGCTGAAGCAAAAATTAAACCAAACGATATTGTAAGATATCAAAGGAAAATTTTTGGCTCATATATAGGATATGCTGAGGATTTCCTTGATGCAATTGAATTAATTGCTAATAATGTTATTGATGTAGATGAATTAATAACAACTACTATTCCCTTAAGTGAACTACTTACCACTGGTTTTAGATTAATGAATGAACGTAAATGTGTTAAAATAATTACTTTACCTTGAATTCAAAATCCAAGATTTTCAATATCCAAGATTTTTAATATACAATTCATTAATAGAATAAAGGATTAAGAATATTAGATTGACAATTACTATCACGGAGAAAGTGAATTCATATGGATTATGATATCTCTGCTTTGAAGATTTTATTTAAAAAAATATTTCCTCCTAGCAAAAGCGTTTATACGATAGATTCAACGGGGGATGGAAGTGCTGATTCAATTCTAATTCGAGCATTTAATATTATCATGCCAATTGAAGTCCCTCGAGAAATAGAACTTGGAGGTCTTAACAGCACTGATTTTGAAATCAATAAATTTGATCTATCAGATTATGGTAAAATATATCTTGATGATGAACCACTAACCATCGCGAAGGATGAATTTGATATTCACGTAATCAAAGATCACTTCTTAATTTATCATGATGGAATTGAATTTACAATAGATGATCTTCTAGCGGGAAAATTGGCGGGGAAGCTCATTGCATTAGGGGATACCATTGATATCCTAATTAAAATCAAATCAGAAGGAATAGAAAGGTTTACTGAAGGAATGCACAAGTTTACATTCGCTTCAGAGCTTATTCCAAAACTAGATTTCAATTTTGAACTAACTGAAAAGAATTTAAATCGAAAATTTGATCCACAAAATCCTCAAGATCTTTAGTCTTATTTTTATCTCTCTTTCCATGTTTTAC
>JAEOSY010000488.1 GCA_016840125.1 Candidatus Helarchaeota archaeon
AGTTTTTGGTCCTCCTTCAAAATTCATTAATGAGATTACTGAGTATTCAAATTCATTGATTTCTGATGTAGCAACTACCTCACATTTGATAGTGATGACTTCCGAGCAACTGTCTGCCGGTGCAGAGGAGGTTAACGCATCAGCTGAAGAGGTATCCTCTACTAGTCAAACTATGTCCAATGGTGCATCCCAACAAGCAGAGATGATAAACTCAATTGCAGAACAGATGAAAGATGCGGATAAAGTAATACAAGATATTGTGAGCCAAATTCAGTCCAATACAGAGACTGTTTCACAAATTGCTTTACAAACTAATATTTTGGCCCTGAATGCGGGAATTGAAGCATCACGTGCAGGGGATTATGGTCGAGGATTTGCTGTTGTAGCTGAAAATGTTCGTAAGCTATCAGACGAATCGAAAAATTCCGCAGAGGAGATATCCCAAGTAGTTGAAACTATATCCACTTCGCTACAAGAGTTATTTGATAAAATTCAAAATGGTATCATGAATGTTGCCTCTGTCTCTGAAGAAACCGCAGCTTCTGCTGAAGAAGTAGCAGCAGCTACAGAAGAGATGACATCAAGCATGGAACAAGTCAGTTCATTAGCCCAAGGTCTAGCAGAGCAAGCAGAAAAATCAAATCTCCTTCTCGCAGAATTGTCCTAGCTTGTTAAAAATTTGAATTCAGGTAAATTTTACTTTGATTTATTTGTCCAAAGTACGTAATGTTTGTGCAATTGTGGCTTCAAATTGTTCCTTGAAAAAATGGATTTCCTTTTCATCAATAACAAGTGGAGGAAGAAATCGTAACAAATTACGAAATTTACTCAACCCAATAATAATTCCTTTTTGAAGGAGTGTAGAATTGATCATATCAAGTATTTCTAAGGCTGAAATGTTCTGATAATCCTGGATTTCTATTCCTATGGTCATCCCATATCCGCGTACATCTTTGATAAATGGTGATTTGACTTCTTTGAGAAATTGAAGTATATCTTCCGCTATTTTAGAGGCATTTTGGGGGAAATCAGTTTCTGTAAAAAGCTGAATCACTTTATAAGCAATTGCACAGCCAAAAGGATCAAGTTGATGTGACTGAGCGTAGTAAAAATTGACTTGCTGCAGAACTTTGTCTATCTCTTTAGTAGTTACGATAGCACTAATGGGAAAACCATTCCCCAGAGCTTTGCCAAGGGAAACAATATCTGGCATAATTTTGTGGTGCAGGTAACCAAACAGTTTACCTGTTCTGCCGAACCCAGTAGTGACTTCGTTTGAGATCACGATCCCTTGTTGTTTTTGCACTAATCGACAAATTTCTTGTATGAGTTTGGTGCAAGGTTTGTAAATACCACCGCTAACCAGGATTGATTCGAAAACAAAACAAGCAATATTTGTACTTAATGTTGACCAAAGATCAGACTCTATACATGAAAAATTACAGATATTCTCACATTGTCTTGATTTTGCATAGGAATCAGTAATAAGGGGTATCTTTATGTTGTTGATGTTTTTTTCTGTTCCTGATGCAGAGGAGGCTGCTCCAAACGCTCCAAGATACCCCCCTGCAATTGAAACAATAATTGATTTCTGAGTAACTAGTTGAGCAATTTTAATTGCAAAGTCTACACTTTCAGAACCACTATTCAAAAATGTCACTTTGGAAAAATTACCTGGAATAAGTTGACATAAACTTTTAGCAGTTTTTATCGTTATTGGAGTAAGGAAGCGAGTTCCCGTATGAATTAACTTATCAATCTGTTGTTTTGCAGATTTATTTATTTCAGGGGATCTATGTCCTAGGTTATTACACCATGTGCCGGATTCACAATCAAGATATTTGTTTTCATCAATATCCCAAACCCAGCAACCTTCTCCACGTGTCAGCGTGATTTTCTCGAAATCAATTGTTGTAATAATTGGTTGATCTACATTGGAAATAATTAATCACCTAATTTGATATAAATCTGATATATTATATCTACCGTTCCCAGATCAAGTATTTCTACAATCCGCTAAAAGACATTTGTGTGGTATATGATTTAATTCCCTCAAAACCTTAATAATGAGAAATTGGATCATATTTTATATTGACTAGAAAATCCCTTGCAATAATTCAGCAAAAATGGCATAAGTTCCTTGATTCCTATTCAATCAGGATCTAGATAATGCAGGAATATTCAGGATAGTTATTCCTAATAGGTTTTTCCAATCTTCCTAAAATTTTACGTTAGGGTCTTTCTTTGTTTTTGCCATTTTCATATTTTCCTATTTGTTGAACAAAAGCACCTGATCCCCGGGCTGTTTTAGTATGGATACAGTAACGTAGGTTCCTGTTCCTGCATGGCAGTGGATTGCTCCTTTCCTGGGGTTTTCGGTGCAGCATCTTGGTGCTTTCGGGTTTCATATCCATTTTTTCAGGTGTTTAGGCATAGAGCCCTGTAGTTACCAAAACGCGAAAACTCCTTGGAATAAGCCTGTGATCCCATTATCAATTAAAAAATTAACAATCAGCCAGTTTAGAACTCTATTTTTTCCAACCCTTCATCCAAATCTGAAATTTGCTGTACATCTCACAAGGTTTTAATCGAAAACATGGACTGGACGTATAATATCTTATGTTGGCTGATGGGTGCATATTCAGGATTTTTATGATTTTTATTTTTTTATTACTTGGCTTAAAATAAATACCACTTAATTTAAATGATAAACAGATACCTCTATTAATATACAAATAATGCAATTAGTGAATGCTAATTAATGAACTCTTACCAGAATATATTATCAAAAATTTACATTCAAAAATCATTAAATCAACTCCTGATAAAATTTTTCGGGCAATTAAGCTTGTATCCATTGCAGATATTCCGTTAGCGTTAGAACTATTCAGTTTACGGATGATACCTTCTCGAATATTACACAAAGAAAAATATGTAAAATCAGATAGAATGTTAAATAGACCCATTTTAGCGGTAAACCCAGGCTCCACTAGCTTCCTTTATCACGAGAAATCATCTGAGGAGATACTTATTGGCATGGTTGGTGCATTTTGGAAAATCACTCCGAGAAGAGATCGAAAATCAATGGATATTTCTACTTTCCAAGCATTTCAAGAGTTTAATGAACCAGAATATGCGAAAACTATAATAAATTTTCGTATTCATGAGTATAACAATTATTGTGAAGTTAATTTTGAAACAAGAGTACAAGCAATGGATGCTCGAAGTAAACGGAAATTTATTTTATACTGGGGTCTGATTTCTCCTGGTGTTTGGATTTTAAGAAAAATGTGGTTGCTAGCAATTAAAAGAAGATCAGAACATGAATAATGCGGATGGATTTGATGACAAGAAAAAGTTACATGTAGTGGAAAAGCTACCTGAATAAACTCTTTTCTAGGTGTTGAAGTATGACGAATCCATAAATTATGGGAGGACAGATAGTAAGTGTTAACATCAATCTTTATGATATCTCATTTAGGAACAATGTAAATTCCAATTTTTATGTGAATAAAATCTAAAAGTGATCAT
>JAEOSY010000489.1 GCA_016840125.1 Candidatus Helarchaeota archaeon
CTCCAAATTCTGCATGACTACCAACAAAACCGTGGGTATTTTTTCCTTCATCAACGAAATAAATGAAAACTAGATCGCCATTAGTCAGCGTTAAGTGAATCCGTGGTGCAGTTTTTGAAAAAAAAGGCACCTTCATCATTACAAGCTCATAACTTTTAATTAGATAAAGCTTCCCTTCAACAAGTTTTAAAACCCAAGTGGGCCATTTTTCATTCATTGAAATCCGCCTCTTGTTTTTCTATTGAGATACTGAGAATGTGCTAGCTTAGATTACATGAATTTTTTTCAATTATTTAATCCTTTTTATGCGAACACAATATTTTGTTATTTGCCAAGGTAGAGATTTCAAAATTTTAGATTAACAGTCGCCCGTTCTTCAAACTCGAGTTCGACCACGAGAAGCCCGTCCCGATGACGAAACATATTACTCCTAGGCGCTTCAGTAACAAGTTCTTTCTCTTGAAGGGGTGGTGGTATGTAAAAGTAGAGACTACCTTGGTTACTTCCGGGCTTTACCACTTCTAAGGAGATCTCATTGGAGGCTGAATCAAACTGAAAATTAGTTATTTCACTTAGACCTTGAGATATATGAAAGCTCGAGGCAATCAGTTGTGGGTTCTCCATAATAGGTCGGATAACTAGAAGGTTCGCTCGGTTCTTTTTGAGAGTTCTGATACTTGAGTGCTCCGCATCAATTTGAAAGTAATCCTTAGTCCAAACCTCGAACACATGGTATTTTCCTTCATCACTCAATTGGAGCTGTTTAGCTGATATAATAACCGTTTTTTCTTTTTTAGTCCAATTAAAAACTCCCACTAAATAATAGGGTTCAAAGAATTGTTCTGGATTCATATCTAATTTGAAGTATGTGGGTGGATTATTTTCAAAGAGATCAAAAGGAACCGCGGCATTATCTAGTGCAGGTAATAAGAATTTAATGCGTTCTAAGTCTCGGGATTTAAGCTCAGACAGATTATCACTAGAGAGGAGAATACCCCCACACAATCCCATAAAAGTAATTTCAAATTCAATCTCATGTGATTTTAATGAGCTGCGATACTGGCGGACTAGCAGACAATCAGGATCATTCAACCAAAATTTATTATGCATGAAGGAACGGATCATGTCTGTTTTTAATGCACTCTTCATGGATGGCTGCTCCCCAAGCCCCGCAAAGAATAAGGTATTCAGGAACCAGTAAAGAAGTGGTTGGTTGAAGGCAAAGAACGTATCACCGCTCACCCGCATCCCATTCACGAAACCGATGGATGGTCCTAATGGCGCGCCACATCCCAAAAGAAAAACTTCATCGCCAACAGTTTCCCGAATAATTTCCAGTCCCTTCCGATAGGCCTGAACCCGAGTTAGAGTATTATCATACCGAACACCTTCGATTGCAGCCGCGTAGATAAAATCAAGTTTCAAAAATTGGTACCCCAATTTCTCCACCAGGGTTTTGAAGAGGGAACGGAGCCATTCCTGAACTTCTGGATGTGTGGTGTCCAAGGCGTAAATTTTGTTAAAGGTTCCCCACTCGATAGGAATATTAACTACAATGGGATTGGCTTTACGATCCCGTATTACCCAATCCGGATGCGCTTTATACACATCTGAAGACTTTGAGACAATGAACGGTGCCAACCATATTCCCGGCTTAAATCCTTTTGCCTTGATTTCGGTTGCTAACGATTCCAAGCCATGCGAGAAGCGTTTATTGACGTCCAGCCAGTCACCAATCCGCGAGTTGAATCCACGGGCTGGGAAATATCCATCATCGAGTTGAACCCACTCCATTGGGATGTCTTTATGGTTCGAAAGAAATTCAGCGTTTTGCAGGACTGCCTCTTGGGAGACATGAGTAAAGTAATAATACCACGAACACCAGCCCACAGGCATGGGATCCCAAGCTAGCGCTTTCATTTCCTGTTGAACGTGACTAGCATAATAGGAAAGACTCTCAACTGCATTCATTCCGTTGAAGATGAGGATTAATTTTTCAGAATTAACTTCCTCATCTTGTTTCAAAGGAATATTACCCACAAGAGATCGGGCAAAAATCCTCTGCAACTCATCCTTTTTATAATCCACTTTGAGACCAATGTGAGTAAGATGATTTCTCATAGAAATGAAACCTAACGTAATGAATTTTTGGGTGTTCAGGTTTTTGATAGTGGCAAAGTTATCGCTTAAATATTCCCCGCGTCCTAGCTTTTCATCAGTTGAGTGCATTATAATCTTGGGCACGCGCAGCCAGGTCCGCTTTAGTGACTTATTGAGTGGGATAACTTCGGCTGTACTCCAGGATTGCCAATCTTGCCAAAGTAATCGCCAATCCTTAATCGCCCCCATCTCTAATTTCCCGTTTTCTGACTTGGTCAGGCATAATGGATAGAATAATTTTATAAAATAATCATCTTGGGTGGTCTTGAGAGTGGTTTGAATGAGAAGAAAGGGTTCTTTTTCATAAAGCGTTATGATTAAAGTGAAAGCAAATCCTGATTCGAATATATTGGTGGTAATTAATGATCTTCCTTTTCCATAATCATCGGAAATATCATGTATCTCCAATTTACGCGTGTTAGCATTTAGGGTAGATAGAATTGTTTCATTTCCTTTCGGCGATACTAGAACTACAGCTGAATATACCTTAGATAAGACCCCAAATTTGTCAACTTTATCAGAAATATCGAAAAATCCAGCTTTTTCGTCATATACAAATCCAATCCACCGGTTTTCTAATTTAACCATCACTTCGCACTCTCAAAAAATCGATTCAGGTTTCTTTTTAATCTAATTTTAGTAGGTTAAGTCCTTCTTTAAAATTTTAGCAATTTTAATAAAGTAAGTTCGTCTTTAGAATTTTAACAATTTTAATAAAACCCTTCGACATTTGAAGTATATAATCCTGCATAAATTTTGATAAAGTGGTATATTGAACGTCGAAAAATCAAATAATGAAAAACCTCCGATTAAGAGAATTCAAAATCCCTCTGGCGAATGGGAACGAGAGGCTAAAGGTCGGCTATGGAACTTCTTAGAACCCGTTATCATGATGAGTGTTTTACAACTCCTCATGTGGGGTCTTTGGTTCCCTCTGGAACTGCAAGGAAAGGATCCCACCATTGCATTCATCTTAATGGGGGTTATGGCTCTCTATATTTTGCTGATTTCTCCTCTCCTTCATAAAGATACCTCAGGTGCTTGGGGATTAGGCAGTCCTCGTTATATTATAAATAAAATTAGGACTGGAGCTACGAAAAATAGAATAATTGCCCTAGTAGTGGTTTTTACTATTATAACAATAATAGTCCTTGCAATTAATTTCTTTTGGATTGATCTGGTTGATAATTTCTTTGACATTGATCCTGTGCAAGCAAGTGAATTTCAAGCCTCATTACCTGGAACACTACTTATCATTTCTATAGGGGTAGTGGCTGGGTTCATTTTTACGCTTTTTATTCTACGATATGATAATTTTCTAAAAGCTCTCAAGGTATCGTTAATTGTAATTGCAATACTGGGTTCCCTGCTATTTCTTTACTCTCTTACTGAATCCTCTCTGGAGAATCTCTTAAATTTCGATTTACTAGATTTTTCACTAGGATTCTTTGGTTACATATTTTGGGGCGCTCTACAACAACTTTTATTTGCTTCCTACTTTGGAACCCGCTTTCGGAAAGCGTTCAGCCCTGCTGTCGAACCCAATTCTGAAGTAAAGGGAAAATTATGGAAAAAACGTTTAATAGTTTCAATTATTAGCGGCTCCTATTTTGGATTAATTCATGTACCTGCTTGGTACTTATTGATTTTTACCACTGTCTTGGGTGTGGTCATATCATGGTTATACATGAAGGATAGAAACCGAAATTTAATTGCAATTGGTGTTATACATGGATTCCTTGGAAGCCTTATTGGAGTATTTTTTGTGGCTGGCACTGTGGAAATGTCAGTTGGTCCGGCTTCGGTCCCTTCCGAGTTAGTCCCTCATTTTTGGATCGTCGGAATTTTCTTGATAATTCAGCAAGTTATAATCATTTTAATTTGGTATCTTATAGAGTTTAGACGAAAAGGATCACAAACCTAAAACTACAACTGAATATACATTGAACAAACTCCAATTTTCTCATTTTTCTCAGATATATCGAAAAATCTAGTCTCTTCGTTATATACTAGTTCAATCCACTTATTTATCAATTGAGCCATCGTTTTTTAGCCTCTACACGTCGTTTTTTTCACTTCGTGACTTAATTTTAGTCGGTTACCAATCTTTAAAAGCTTTGATTGGTATATTACTCATACTGTTTAATAGGTTGTTCTCTTATGAGTACCAAAAAACCGCTCTTATTTTTAATGGTTGGTCTATTGGCAATCAGTTTTGCCCTTCCAGCGTTAGCAGCGACCCGACCTACTTATATGATAAATCCTGAGGATGTGCCAGGGTGGTATCTCTATGATGAAGGAGAGGTTTTAGATGATTGGAATTGGTCCGGTAGCACAGCAGGTTTACTTGAGATGAGTGCGTGGTACCAGATTTGGATCAATAATCAATCGTGGATTAACGCGACAGCAGCTGTGGGATTGTTAGCAATTGATATGAATATTGATTTAAATACGGCTTTTTTTGGGTTTTCAGTTTGGGACATGATTGTTTCAGCATTGGCAGGTATAGGATTTGTGGAAAAATCAGTTACTGGACTTGATGGTTGCGCTATATGGAGTTCAGGTGGTGTCTGGGCAGCAATCGGATATCATGACAATGTGATGTTTGGGGCAGTTGGATGGGGTAGTCAAACACCCCCCGGAAATCCATTTGCTGGTGGTCTGCTAACTATACCAAAAACCCCCTCAGATAGTGGTGCAGGTGAATCCGATATCTTAGGTATAATGAACGCCCAAGGAGCTAAATTTCCAGGAATTCCCGGCTTCGAATTATTTACTGTTTTCTTAGGGGTAATTATCGTAACAGGCGTCATTTTCCTCCTCCGAAAAGACCAGCTAAGTTTATTAAATTAAATTCAACATTTCTTCTCTTTTTTTTCCTTTCAACGCTGAAGTTCTCACTCAAAATTGAAAAAAGCTGCAATGCTTGCCAATAAGTCTAAGTGAAATCTCGATTTTTTTCACTTCAAGCCAATCAGTTCCAATGGACATAAAATTTTGATGTGAAAACATCAAATCATGTGCTTACTTGAGGTTCGTAGTGATTGACCATGTTAGGTATTGTAGTCATCATTGGATTAGTTATACTGGACTTTTTCTTCCTAAAATTAATCCATGATCTATTATAAAAAAGGTTGCAGACCTTGACTCTATCCTAAAAGGTATTTGTTAGTCTTCCCATTAAATGGGAAAGAAGAATTATAGGATAGGGTGAATTTTTACCCCCCAATCTACCTTATTCTACTTGGTTTCTCCTCTATTAAAATTTTATTCTCTGGACGAAAACTAATAAACACAGACTAATAAGTTAATCAATTTCTTACATTTTCAAGAGCTGGTATTAGAAATTGAAACTTTGGAACCGAATCAAAAAGAACCGATCTGTACTTCTCACCTTTTTTTGTATTGCAGTTATCTGCTGGGGATTATGCATTTTTATGATTTCTTCTGATCATAATATCACTGAATCAAATAGCAATTTAGGCGCTACGGCCTTAAATCCCCCTATCATAATTAGTGGTAACAGTGCTCTCGATAGTGAACCTGCTGTGACTGGAGGACCTGGAAATTCTTACGCAGATGCGTATCTAATTGAAAACTACGAAATTGATACAGTGGTGGAGGCTGGGATTTACATCGAAAACACTGATAAGTACATAAATATTTCTAATTGCGTTGTTACCTCTACTGACAATCATCCGGGTATAGAATTATTAGGTTGCTCAAATATCACAATTTTTAATTGCACCATCGAAAATAGAGCCAATGGACTGATGATCTCTAACTCAAATAATATTTCAATCCAGAGTTGTATATGTACCAACAATTTTGTTGGTATTTTTCTCACGGGATCCAACAATCTTACAATTATCAATAATTATTGTAGTGATTCAACACTTTATGGCATCCAGATTGATTCAGGAAATGATAATTTCGTTTCTAATAATTACTGCTACAACAATGAAGTTGGAATCCGGTTAGGGGCCAGTTCAAGTTTCAATGAAATCTGCTTTAATTCTGTTTGGGGAAACAATATTGATGCTATTCAAGATACTGGAATTAATAATAATGTCCATGACAATATTCTGACTCCCCCTGATACATTCGATTGGGTTCTATTCGCTGCTATAATTACCATTGGAGCAATTGCGGGAACTGGCGGGACCTTGCTAGTGGTAAAAAGGAAAAAGAAATCCTCTGGAAAGGTGTGTGTGGATACCCCCAAACCTAGAGATCAAGTGCCCACGGGATCGAAGCTAGTAGAAGGCGTCCCATGCAGTCCTACATCCGGTGCAGATAGATCCGGTAAATCGAACAGTGTAGATTCCTCTGGAAAGGTGTGTGTGGATACCCCCAAACCTAGAGATCAAGTGCCCACAGGATCGAAGCTAACAGATGACCGCACCTCATTTGGTACTGTACCCACGTCCGATAAGGAAAGACCAATCTGTATAGATTCAGGTAAACCGACTGGTACGGATTCCTCTGGAAAGGTGTGTGTGGATACTCCCAAACCTAGAGATCAAGTGCCCAAGGGATCGAAGCTAGTGGGAAGTACCCCATTGGGTTCTACTGCTCCTCCTACGACGTCCGATAACAAGATCTGCGTAGACTCTGGTGACAAAAAACCAGAACCATCCAAGGCGAAGCTCGACTCTACATTTAAAGCAGGACATATAGTAAAACCGGTTACTATACCTCCAAAGGGCGATAAAGGAGAAGATCCCGCACAGAAGAGAACTGAATCCAAGAAGGATGAGAAAGAAAAGCCATCCAAAACGGAGTCCGAGCCTACATTCATAGCAGGACCTACCGTAAAAAAGATCATGGTACCACCAAAGGGCGATACAGGAGAAGAATCCGCACAGAAAACTGGAAAATCAAAGAGGGTAACTGAGCCTAGTAAGGATAAAAAAGAAAAATCTTGACAAATTTGATTCTAAAAATTAAATTATCCCTCTTATGAGGGAAGATTCTGACGGACTTGGTTAAATACTCGCTCATGAATACTTCTTAATTGAGAGATGAGTGGATTATTTAGTTCTAGCCATTCCATAATCATTAATAATCCATACCCAATTAAATCTTGGAGGTGGGTTTCTATGAGCGGATAAATAGCTTCGGTATAAGCAGGGAGTTTAAATTGAACTCTGGTGCTAGTAGTATCATCGCTTGATAAAATCGTATTTCGTATCCTTAGAATTTCATCCTTCCGCTTCTCGATTTCAGTCATATTTTTGTTATAAACCTTACGCATTTCTATATTCATTAGGTCAAGACTGAATATGACATATAAAAGCGCGGATTCAAGTAAAAATTGAGGATTTTGAAGGGAATTTATGAATGATTCTAAAAATCGAGGCAGATTCAATTGTTTTGTATCGGATGTTTTAATCTCAGAACTGGAAGGGGACACTCCTTTAATAATAATATTATAACATTTATTACAAAAGGTATTGTTTCCACGTTGAAGTACTTGAAGGCGCGCGTCTGGCAATTTTGCCTTACAATGGGGACAACGTTTTGTTTGAATCACCATATTTACGTCAACTGAGGTTGTCTGGAAGGGTACTGTTACTGGTTGCTCTGGTGACGGAGGGATTACTTCTTGAGTGGGATATTGAATGCTGGTATCAGGCGTTCCTCCGGGGACTGGGAGAAATAATCTCACATTAACAAAGAAATTGGGTGTATTTATTAATCTGTATAGAAAAAACTTGAAAATATCTGGATCCTCTCTACTTACTTCAAGAAAATCACGCGGCCAGAGACCTACTATTTGATAAACACTTGATTGCGTTTTATTAAATAAAATACCAAAATCAAGATTACGTTTTAATGATTTTGCCATTAGAAATGAGAAGTTTCCCTCAAGAATTCTGCCAGTTGATAATTTTACCTTCTTTAATATTTGTTCTACATGAAAAGATTCTTTTGTTTTAATCAAATTCTCAAGTTTAGCCATCAATTTCTCTGTGAAACCTGGATGACCCAAAAATTGGGATGGATCATATAAATTCAACGTGATATCCGTATCTAGTGCCAACTTGTCAATAAATTGTACTTGTATGGTTTTTCTTACCTGAAGACGTTCCCATAATAAATCTTTTGTTTCAATCATGCCTCCACCTCATTTAGCTAGGGGAATCAACATTTTTTATTCTTGAAATTTAAGGATGAATAGCTAATTTAAAACTTTTTATTCAAAATTTCTATCGTTATAAACAAGCTCAGTTCCTTACATTTAATGACAACTGAGCTTTAACCCCACTTATTCATAAATAGATATTATCTATTAATATCACCTTAAAAAAGATTTATCACGTCAGCTTAAATAAGATTTATTACACAAATAATAATCTAAAGTTACAACCATTGACAATTTGAATTTTGCTGTGTGAACTTGATTGAACTTAATTTACCGCACTTTCAGAGAGGGTGACCAAAAAGGCATTCTTAAAACATATTCAGCTGCATTTTGTAATTCGCGTATCTGTCAGCCAAGTACCCCTGAATTTTGGGACTGGAAATACGGTCCAAACCGTCCCAATTATGATCCTAAGGGATATCAGATCTGCGAATACAAAAATAGGATTGTAGGTAGTATCATGACTACAATCCGCACTATGAAATTTAAGGGGGAAATTTATAAAATAGCGGGGATAGATGATGTTGCCACGTGTCCAATTTTAGAGCGAAGGGGGATAGGAAAGCGATTAATGCAAAATGCACTAAAATTTATAGAAGACACCGAAGTTGATTTAACCATCTTATCCGCGGATCCTGGAGGGCATGCTAAAAAAATCTATTGGCGTTCAGGTTATCAATATACTACATTTTTTTCCATTGCATTGAAAGTGATAAGCTTTCGGAATGTACTGAACAGTTTTCCCCCCATTACACCTCTGGCACCCCTGCTGCGACTCTACGGAGAGTTGAAGTCTCGCAGAAGCATCAGGAAATATGAAGGGAATCTGCAATTTGAAATTCTTGGGAAGAATCAGACTCATTTTCGACGGAAGCTAAATGAAAATTATCGCAGTTTATATTCTTTTGCTGCATTTAACCAAGATTATTGGAATTGGTATCATGTGGAAAGACCGAGAGCGTATGAATCAATAGTCATCGCAGCAAAAGAAGGTAATCGTATAGTCGCAGGGGGCGTAATAACAAGATCCTTCTTAATGGTTTTTAATAGTGTAAAATGGGTCCCATTGTTTATCCTAACTGAATTATTTGTAGACAAACAATATAGAGGACAAGGACTCGGTTGTTACATGCTATATCAGCTAGAACGGGTAGCTAGACTGAGAGGAGTCGGGGCGATTCTGTTGCATTTTCATGGAAATCATGGCATATTCAGTACCCTCATGAAAAAAATGGGTTATATTTATGTCAATAGGACGACTCTTCAGATGATAAAACCGATTTCTGAACGGGCGAAAGCACATTTTCAGGAAAATAAAGAAAAAAAATATGTTTGGAAAGTTCCGTTGGAACAATTGGGGTATTGATTTAATCCGATCCGCTGGCTACGATGACCAGTCCACCGATAGCAATGAGAATTGCCTCCAATGAGATACCCATAAATAAATTAACATTAGGATTCCCTATGTGTACTGTTTCCATAAAGAAGGAATATTGTAACAAATTGAAATTCACTGCACCACCAGATACAAATACAATACCGAGGACAATTGAAAGTACTGCCGCAATTAATGCAAGAAATCCGGGACCCTGCTGACCTTTCGCCCCGAATACACCGCCTATGATTGCAAAACCTGCGATAAGAAGATTAATTACAATTCCATATGCCGCAAATGTCCAATATATATCTGTATTCATGATGGTTTGTACTAGCAGTAGCATCCCACAGATTATGGCTATTATACCGCCTACCTTTTTTGCGCCACTCATTCATAATCACTCCTGAACTTGTGTATATCCTGTAAAAGCTATGAGCCTTTTAAATGGGATCTTGAATAGAGAAAAGTCGAAAATTAAATTTTTTTAGAGTTTTTCTGCTTCATCCTGTCTTCTCAGCTCAAAATAATGGTAGAAACCATAGATGATGTATCCCACAATACAAAAGAAGAATCCAAGAGGAAGGAAGTGAAGGATAACGGAAGCAAAAACTGTTCCGGGGAGTGCATTGCCTGCTGCAATGGTGAAGATTATGAGTGCTGCGAGTGCAAAAATAATCCATTTCCAAATCCCACGACGCTTTTGCACATTCCTACCATATTTCAAAAAGGGTGCAACATTTAAGAGTCCCATCAAAATGGTGAAGATGAGAACTGTTAACATATTGCTGAAGACATCACTAACCGGTTTTAAGGCCCAATAATAGCCAGGTAAATCGGTTATTAAGTAATGTTTAAAGATATAATGTGATATATAGAAGATCGAGAGGAAGCCCGCAGATAATGGAGTGGTTAACCCCGTGTAACCTTCGCCAACATTCGCGACATTATACCAGGCAAGACGGGTGATACCCCCAAAAACTAAAACAACTATACCGATGATGATAGTTTCAGGAGGAATTATAGAACCAAATTCCCCAATTAGACTTGCACATAGGATTAAAACCGCAGGGGCTGCTACAAAGCTCACGGCATCACTTAAGGAATCGAGTTCTTTACCGATCTGATTTGATTGTTTGAGTTTCCTAGCGACTAACCCATCGAGCAGATCGCAGGTCATAGCAAGCACCCACATTAGCGAAGCTATTGCGATCATATAGGTACCAGATCCTTCCATTACACCTATAATTGAAAAAAGGATTGTCCCCATTCCAAACATAGTTCCTAGAAGAGTTACATAATCTTTCAATTGTAATTCCTTAATCACACTCACGCAATCACCATAGGAATTTGAATATAATTGGATTATTAATAGCGGATAGGAATAAAAACCTATCTAATCGTAATAGGGAATAAAATATTTTAGGTTTTGTTGTTATAGAATTAGGTTTCCCCTTTTTTTCTTGTGTTGAGGTAATTGATAAAGCCGTACACCACATACGCTAACACAACGAATAAAAATCCGAGTGGGAATATATAACCAACTAATACCGCAATGTTACTCCCCAAACTAAAGAATACGCTGGCCAAAATTATCATAATAACTAAAAATACACCGAGAATAATGAGAAATGTTACCCAAATACCACGTTTTTTCTGCATATCCCCGCTGAATTTTAAAATTGGTGATAAATTTAGAACACCTAGAATTATCATATAGACTATGAGAGATACTGTATGGCAGAGGAAGTCGCCCAGGGGACTGAGTGCTAGGTGAAATTCGGGAGAGATATCTTTAATGCCATTGAAGTGATACCGGCTTACAAAAACGAGTATCAAAATTGTAGCTGACATCGGAGTGACTAGGCCGGTATAGCCCTCCCCCGTATTTGCAACATTAAACCACGCAAGCCGAATAATTCCACAAAAAACAAAAAAAACGATACCAATGATGACAATTTCTTTCGGAAAAGGGCTAAAGGGAAATTCTTCAATTAAGGTTGCACTAAAAATAATGACCCCGGGAGCTGCTACAAAACAAATCCCATCACTTAAGGAATCAATCTCTTTTCCAATCTCATTCACTTGATTTAATTTACGTGCAACCCAGCCATCAAGGAGATCTGCACACAATGCCCCACCCCAAAGAAAGGTAGCTATTAGAACATAGAAACGATAATTATAAAACGCCCCCAATAAAGCCATAAGAATCGCGGTCGTTCCAAGAATGGTCCCCGAAAGGGTAACATAATCCTTAAGCATTAGTTCTTTGAAGACGCCCACATCATCACCTTGGGATCTTAGTTTCTTTTTCAATAAAGTTCTTTCGCCTTCTCAAGATTCAGATATAACTCTTTCAAAGTTTTGAATTGGAACCCATGTTGGATATGATAGCGAATGAAATTAGATATGCGTTGAAGAAATTGGTCTCCAGTATTGAACCAACGATCAGGTCGACCAAAAATATTCCAAGAATAGCGGGGACGTGAAATTAAAAGGCTTCGTATATCAATAGCTTCCCAGGGATGAAAGTAGAGCACGGGAGTATTCCGTAGTCGACAAGCTATATCGAAGAGATAGTTCAATAGAGGGAAGCGATATATCACATTTGGAAATATGAGGCGAAATTCTTTGATCGGAGGTTTAATTGACCAGTGTGAAATTTTAAATAGCGCAAGTGAGGAATCATATTTGAATCCTATTTTTCGGAGGGTTTCAAATAGCGGTGGACAAACTCGAAGATAGGGTGCACGAAAACCCAAGACTTTTTTAGCAATGGTTTCTTCAATTAGCTTCTTTGCGGATTGGAGGATTATTTCCTTTTTTGAATCCAATTCTTGATAGGATTGATGATGGTAACTATGGCATCCAATCTCATGCTGCTGGCTTAACTTGCGGATTACAGCTGGGAATTTCTCAACCACATCGCCAGTCACAAAAAACGTCGCCTTAACATGAAACTGATCTAGAATTCGTAGAATTTTAGGCAACCCGAATTCTATGCCCTTATATGAGGGAAGATTGATATCATTTTCCACATCCAGAGTTAGCGCGATTGATCTTGTATCCACCGAGATCTCACTGTAAAAATGAATTTAAAACCTAACTAAATCCAGTACATTAGGATTTAAAAGTAGTCCTCCTATTATCTTCAGGTAGTGAGTTTGTATGACATCCGAAAAAGAGATGGTAATTGTTCCAGAAACCCATTGGGATCGGGAGTGGTATCTTCCATTCCAAGAATATCGAGCGAAGTTAGTAATTTTAATAGATAAATTATTGAAAATATTAGAAAATAATCCGAATTTTACTAATTTTACGTTCGATGGACAAACGGTTGTGCTTGAGGATTATTTAGAAGTAAAACCTGAGAATGAGCCGCTCCTTCGTAAATATATCCAGGAGAAACGCATTTCAGTGGGACCCTGGTACGTGCTTCCAGATGAATTTTTAGTTTCAGGAGAAGCTTTAATTCGTAACCTAATGCTGGGGCATAAGATTGCACGTTCTTTCGGGCGAGTCATGCGAGCAGGGTATATCCCGGATCCCTTTGGTCATATTGCCCAATTACCTCAAATAATCAAAGGATTTGATATCGACTCCATCCTATTTATGAGGGGTATGGATGATTCAATGGAAAAATTAGGATTAAACTTAGAATTTATCTGGGATTCCCCTCAAAAAGTCGCTTCCGTTTTAGCTATCCATCTCAGACATGGCTATGGGTCAGTAGCGGAACTCCCTACACACAAATCCAAAGGGATCTATAAGGCCGCATTGAATAGAATCAAGAAAGTTCAGAGTAAGCTGCTCAAGCATTCCGCTTCAAATGTTTTATTATTAAACAATGGGAGTGATCACAATGAAGTCCAAGGCGAACTTCCTGAAATAATCTTAGATTGGAACAATAATCCTGATTTAAATGAATTTATACTGGTCCAAAATGATTTTGAATATTATATTGACACTTTTAAAAAGCAAAAGTTAGAATTAAAGAGGTATGAAGGGGAATTTCGAGGGTCTCGCTACCATCCGCTACTTTCAGGTGTTTTTTCTGCGCGGATGTGGATTAAACAATTTAATACAGAGTGTCAATATTTACTTGAAAACTGGGCGGAACAATTTGCGGCGTGGGCTTGGGTTTTGGGAGAATCATATCCACAGAATTATCTTTGGGCAGGATGGAAATGGTTATTGCGAAATCACCCACATGATAGCATTTGTGGGTGTTCAATAGATGAAGTCCACCGGGACATGCGAATCAGATTTGTGTGGGCAAAACAGATAGCTGAAGAAATTTTAAAAGATGTGATGTTTGCAATTTATAAGCGAATTCAAATGGATTCATGCTTAAAAAATGAATATCCATTTCTTGTTTTCAACCCACTACCTTGGACACGAACCGATATCGCTAAGATTAAGCTATCGGTTCCAGGTCTTAAAAAGGATGACTATGAGTTCCCTTACAAATTAGTTAATAGTTCGAACCAAGAAGTACCATTCCAATTCACACTTATTACCGAAAAACCGCGTTTACTGACCCCGAAAACTGTGACATACCAGCTCTCCTTTCTTGCGGAGGATGTACCTGCATGTGGATATGAAGTTTTTTACCTTAAATTGGTAAAAACACCTTATAAAAACGACAAAGTTGGAGAAACGAACTCGATAGAGAACAATTTTTATAAGGTGATCGTTCATGAAAATGGCACATTTTCGGTCACCGACAAGGAACTACAAAAAACTTTTGAAAATTTGGGGTTGATAGAAGACCTTGGGGATTGGGGCGATGAATACGATTATTCACCTCCTCCAAATGTTGAAAACGATGTTAAAGTTACGAATAAAGGAGTAAAGGCGGATCTATCCATCAAAGCTTCTGGACCCGCTGAGAAGAAGATTCAAATCAAATATAAACTAGAAATTTCATCTTCATTATCTGCTGACAGATTGACAAGGAGTGAAACAACTGAATTTCTGCCAATTACTACTTTACTCACCCTTTATCCAAAGATAAAACGAATTGACATCAGTGTAGAGATGGATAATCGGTCTAAAGATCATCGCGTACGAATTCTTTTTCCAACCTCCCTAAGTTCTGATAAGGTATATGCCGATGGGCACTTCGCCATCCTTGAGCGACCCGTTACATTATCCGAAGGATCAAAGTGGAAGCAGCCTCCCTCAAAAACAAATCACCAATTAAAATATATTAGCGTGAAAGAGGATAATACCGAATTTACCGTCTGCAATAGGGGGCTTCCCGAATACGAGGCAGTTGAAGAAA
>JAEOSY010000490.1 GCA_016840125.1 Candidatus Helarchaeota archaeon
AGCAGCTGGTTTACAGACCGCCCAAAAGCCCCGCTAATTAACCAAATGATTGAGCTCGCTCAGAAATCACGGGTACAGGTCTAATTCGTATCAAAGATTACTTTTGCGGATCATGAAAAAAAAAAAAGAAAAAAGATTATTGACCGCCTGATGAAGCACCGAGGCTGATAAATGTACTTGTATTGATAACGGTATCACAGTTTTTACACACATGAAGGGATATGGGCAACATTCCAACTTGGTCGAGGTATTTGCGAACCCACTTCAAACCAAACTTTCCCATCTTTTTCATCATTCCGCCTCCAAATGGTGCGGCGGAGGCCCGATACTCTAAGTATTGCTCCATTGCTTCCATTGCAGAATCTCTGAACGCATCGTCGACTGGTGCTTGCTTCATCATTACACTTAATTCTAATTCCTCTTTACAATATGGGCATTTAGGCATCTTATACCCTCTCGATTGTTTCTATTTGATTACCTATGTTTCATAAGTAACTTACTAGGAGTGAAATCTTTACTATAGACTATTTATAGTTATTCTTGACTCTAATCCCGTAATTTTCCCTGTTATTTTCCGTTGGTAAAATATTATAGAAATAGTAAACATTAAAAGTGAGTACTAATTTATTTTCTTCAATAGCGAGAAGATAGACTTACGGGGGTCTTTGTTATCGCCTCATCAGATATTAATTATGAAACGCTTCTAAAAGCATATAAAGAAAGTGAAGAACGGTACCGGGCAATTTTGAATCAGAGTGCGGATTGTATATTCCTTATCGAGTTAAAAACGTTGCGGATCCTTGAAAGTAACCAAGCCCTTCAAAAACTCCTTGGTTACACTCAAGAAGAATTATCGAAGCTCACACTTTTCGACTTTGTGGCGCATGATAGTGAGGATATCAATCAAAAAATCAATCAAATCTTAGAGGAACAACAGAGTTTCTTTGGAGAACGGCGTTATCGGACGAAGGATGGACGGCTTGTCGATGTTGAAGTACGGGCAAGTCTTGTCCATTACCTAGATCAACATATAATAAGTGTCGTTTCACGTGACATTACTGAACGCAAAAAAACAGAAAAACGTTTATTAGAATCTGAGGAAAAATATCGCCTCATAACTGAGAACGCGAACGATTTAATAGGTATAGTGAATCAGAAATTTGAAATTGAATTTATCAACGAAAATCCCCTTTATCAAATGGCAGGATTTTCGAGGGAGGATTTAGTTGGGAAGAGTGCGCTGGAGTTTGTTTATCCCCCTGATCGGGAGAAAGTTGGGAATGCGTTAATTAGAGGGTTTAAAGAAGGGGAAGGGTTTACTGAAACTCGGGCCTTAGATATAAATGGGCGTATTTTTTGGCTTGAGTTACGTGGGCGTACATTTACTGATGTAGATGGTAAAATAAAAGCCATCATCATTTCCAGAGATATTACAGATCGGAAACAAAAAGATCTACAGTTAAGGGAATCCGAAGAACAATTAAAACTTATCTTTGAAAATGCAAATGATTTAATCTCGGTAATTAACGATAAATTTGAATTCGAATATGTGAATGAACGTATGCTTCAGGAAGTCATGGGATATACAAAAGAGGACGTGATCGGGGAATCTTCCTTAAAGTTTGCGCATCCTGACGATGTTGAGCGCGAATTAGAATATTTAAGGAAGGGAACGATAGCAGGTGGAGGTCAAGTGGAAGCGCGACTTAGAAGAAAAGACGGAAAGTACGTTTGGTTTGATATCAAGGGACGTACATTCAGAGATAAAAAAGGTAATCTAAAAGGTCTTATGGTTGCACGGGATATGACTGAGCGGAGAGAAGCAGACCAAAAATTAATAGAATCCGAAAAAAAATATCGTTTAATCTGTGAAAATGCGAATGATTTAATTGCAATTATCAACGATAAATTTGAATTTGAATATATCAACGAACAACCTCATTTAGAGATAATGCAATATACAAAGGAAGATCTGCTTGGGAAATCTGGACTCGATTTCACACATCCTGATCAGCTTGGGGCCGATTTAGAAAAATTACTAAAGGGATTTGAGAGCGGCGAAGGGCATATAGAAACCCGCCTCAGAAGGAAAGATGGCGAATATCTCTGGTTTGATGTGAAAGGAAGTACATTTAGAGACTCAAATGATGATTTAAAAGCGATTCTGATTTTACGGGATATGACCGAACGGAAAAAGAATGACCGAAAACTGATAGAATCGGAAGAGAAATTCCGAACTTTATTTGAAGATTCTCCAAATTCTATTGTATTAGTAAATAATGATGGTATTATAGTGGATTGCAATCCCATGACGGTGCAAAATTTTGGATACTCGAGAGAGACTTATATCGGGAAACCCTTTCAGGAGCTTTCCAAATTGTTTTGCCCCGAGGATTTGCAATTGTTACTTGACGTTTTTGAAACTATTCGCTCGGGCTTCATACCCAAACCTTTAGAACTCAGAATCCATACACAAGATGGACGTGAAATATGGATAAGTGTCAAGATTTCCTTAATTGAACTACATAATCAAACACATATCCAAGCAATTATCCGAAATATTACTGAACGGAAATTAGCTAACCAATCATTAAGGGAATCGGAAGAAAAGTACCGTATCATTTCCGAGAATGCGAATGATATCATTACTATTATAAGTCGCAGTTATGTAATAGAATTTATTAACGAGGAAGCTTGTGAACGGGTGTTGGGTTATAAAAAGGAAGATTTGCTTGGTAAAAGTGGACTTGATATCCTCCATCCAAATGATCTTCAAAACGCGACAAAAGCGTTTGAAACAGGCATTGAGAGAGGTGAGGGTTCCGCAGAATTACGTTTCCAACACAAAGATGGGCACTATCTATGGTTTGAATTGAAAGGAAAAACCTTCATTGATAAATATGGGGAAAAGAAAGTTATAATGATATCCCGAAATATCACAGAACGCAAGAAATCTCAAGAAGATTTGAAAAAATCCGAAAAGAAATACCGAAACATCTTACAAAATCTCTCCGATATCATTGTGGAAATGAGTCCGGATGGCACCTTCTTGTACGTGAGCCCTCAGATTCGTACAATCCTTGGGTTCCATGAAGGCGAAATAATCGGTAAAAATGGGCTTGACTTTATTCATCCTGAGGATATACCGCACGTTGTTGAAAAACTTCGGCAAGCTACTCAAATCGGTGAGCGAATGCATGTTGAGTATCGGGTGCGCCATAAGGCGGGACATTATGTTGATATTGCTGTCAATGGCGGACCTGTTGAAGAGGACGGTAAAATAAAGCATATTGGCGTAGTCAGAGATATTACAAAGCGAAAAGATCTCGATCGTATTCAAAATGAGTTCTACCAGGAGATTTCTCAAGAAATTCAGAATCCCCTAGTCAAAATCAAGGATATAACAGCGACATTATTAGATTCCACTAATTTAGATGACCTTCAACATAGAAATTTGCGAAAAATCCTGAAAAATGAAGACCGAATCGAGCAGCTCATGCATGAATTGTTTTCCTACTCTCGCCTCAAACTAGGTTTAGCTCAACCTAAAAAAGAAGAGTTCTATGTTTCTGATGTTATCAAAGAAATTCGGGAGAAACACAGCGAGTTAATAACCGCTAAGAATTTATCTATTCAAACGAAATTTCAGCCGGATGACCACCTTTTCTTAGATAAAGCACAAATTTCCAAGGTCATTAATAATTTATTCGAGAATGCCGTCAAATTTTCCTTTCCGAATGGAATTATCATCGTTAAATCTGTTATAAAAGACAATACCTGGACCTTTTCCATTCAGGATCGCGGAATTGGCATCTCTAAGGAAGAATCTGCCAAACTCTTTCGGCGCTACCCTGAGTTTGTAGAAGATGATAAGTTGAATACAACAGGGATTGGCATTGGTTTGTCCATCTGCAAGAAGATCATTGATGCTTACCATGGAGAAATTTGGGGTACTTCGGATGGCATCAATAGAGGTGCCACATTCACCTTCCAGCTAGAATTTCCCCCCTAGATGTGATAAAAATGAGTCCTTATAAAGCGTGTCAGATATGCGGCAAAAAAGGACCTTTAGATGATGTATTATACTATTGTGAGAAATGTAAGCAATATTTTTGCGTGGATTGTTTGACTATGTACGACGGTAACGATGCGTACGCCTCTCATAGTAAAAAATTATTCTATTGCCCAAAAGAACATCATTACATGGGCAGTGATTGGTTTTGATTGAGAAATAATCCTCTTTCAACAAACGAGTTTCCTAGCTTGATGATCTGACATTACACGTCTATGTGTCTTGGTCTAACAAGCCCTCTTGTGCAGCTTTTTCCAGAAAACGTTTTTCTTTTTCTATATGCAACTGCTGGACTTGAAGCTTCATTTCCAAGTATTTCGGACCATCTAAGGGATAATAATACGCCACAACAAGAAGAATTATTAGAACTAAGGCTGGGAAAAAGCTCATTAAAAACCGAATCCCAAAAATCGCGCTCGCGGGTTGAGATTTTGGATGGGCAATTCCAAATTCATCGATATAGGGTTCCAAGAAAGCAAAAACAGTAACTAATATAGTTAGAAACGCCGAAACAGCGATTGATTCTGCGGGCTTGGTTATGAGTGCATTGACTCCGAAGAAAGCTGACTCGCGCCGAACACCCGTTCGCAACTCATCTTCGTCAGTACAATCCATAATCAACGGATCCATAAATGTCATAAACGCAGAGATCGCAATTCCAATGATGAGTAGCGGAATTATTGTTTCAATGAGGGTTGTAGGGAAAAATACAAGTGTTAGTCCGCCCATTAAGATAGGAATACTCAGTATTAATGATTTTCGCATTCCGTACTTCCCTGCCAGCTTCATAAAAATAAAGCCTCCAATTAAATTACCAAGGAAGAAGAAGATCATCGGGAGAATCGCCTCAAAGCCTGAAAGGTTCAGCACATAATCTATGTAATAGGAAATGCCTGTCCCGACAAAGGTAGATAGGAATACACCCGCAAAGATCGCAACTTCCAGGATGACAAATGCCCGACTTTTAAGCGTGTGTTTGATGCTATCAATGAATCCTGGTTGGTCCTCTCGAGAAAACATGATCTTCTCTTTCAGCAGATATGAGCTAAGGAATATCGTGATAAAACCAATGATCCCAACTACAATTACAAAGATTTGAAAGGGATCAATCGGTTTTTGAAGGGGCTGATCATTATATAAGAGCATGGGAGGTACGAGTGCCGCTATGACCGAACCCACTCCTGCAAGAATTCCACTCAAATAAGCGATTTTGGTTCGGTTCTTCGCTGTAAGGGCCATTTCCCCCAATAGTGAGATATTGACAATGACTACGAGAGTAAAAAAGGTATCATAAAAGAAAAGTATTATTAGTAGGTAAAAAAATAAGCCAAGCTGGCTTGAAGCGGTCACAAAGGGAAGCCAGAGCATTATAAAAGCGATTGAAAGAAAAGGTGCCCCATAACGCATGTAGGGAATGCGCCGTCCCAGCTTGTGGTGGGTTCGGTCACTCATAATTCCGAACAGAGGATCATTTATTGCATTCCAAATTGCATAAATCATAAATGCTAAGCTGATGTATCCCGCACTTAACCCTAATTTAATTTGATAAAAATAGACTAGGAATCCCATAACTCCGGCGAGCATTATCCAGCCAAATTTAGAGAAGCCATAATAAACTATTTGTCTTCTTGAGACTTTTTCATCAAAGCCGCTAACTTCATCCGAAAGTTCCGGTTCAACGCTCATTGTAGTCTTAATACCTCAGTCTACTTTCATTACGTCCCTCCGATACTCCTCCATATTGATAACTGTTCCCTCTAATCTTGATTTTTCGGCAGCGAATGCCAAAATGTGACTTTCTAGGGAGGCTCGTGCTCCGGTTAGCGGCTTCGCAAGATTATTTTTCAGTAAATCGACGAAGGAATCCATCAATCTCCAATCCCCGCCTCCGTGGGCGACCCTTCCCTCCTCCAATAATCGTGCTTTATGAACAATCTCCCTCTTCCCCGATAGCTTATCATATAACCACAGCTTCTCGCCAGATTGTAGAAAATCTCCTATTAAAGTACCCTTGGTTCCGTCTACGCGGATATACCGTCCTTCCTGAGAACTATGTCCATGGACGGTCAGATTTGCTGTTACCCCATTCTCGAAATCGATGTTCACAAGCATATGGTCGGGCTGGTCATTGTCGCAGTGATACACGCACCGCCCCCATGGACCCTCTGCCAGTGCTTTCATCTTCCCTTCATAGCTTAAATCATCCGTGATGACCGAAACGGGCCAGACCCGCCAATCATTCACTTGTTTGAGGAGGGGAACCAAGGTGCTGAAGATCTTAAAAATTGTTTTATGATTGAGTGCAAGCCCTGCGAAAAATCTGGCGAGGCGCCAATTCGATTCTGCTCCTATTCGGAGTAGAGGGACAACGTCAATATATAAAAATGGGGCATAATGGATACAGGTCTCGGCGTGGGGACACCCATCAAGACATCGTTCCGGTGCACCTGGTGGGGCTTGATCCGCTTTGTAATGTGTGAGGGTTCCGAATGAACTGATCTTTTTTGGGAGCACCCCAACCATCCAATACAAGAGATCAAGATCATGGCAACATTTTGCCAGAATTAAAGGCGATGTTTCCTTCGAGTTCCGCCAAAAGCCCCTAACATAGGAATGGCAGAAATGCCAATAAGTGACGTTCTCATTGCATTGGATATTAATAAGATCTCCAATTCTGCCGCTATGTATAATATCATATACTGTTGAGTAGAATTTCGTATAGCGCAGGACATGACAGATTTGAAGCTGTTTGCCTAATTCTTCAGACTTTTGCACCAGTTGCACGCATTCATTCAGCTTGTTCGACATCGGCTTTTCTAAGAGAACATCATACCCCTTCTCCATTGCAAGGATTGTGGGTTTTGTATGCATCTCATCTTGAGTTGTTATGATGGCGGCATCGGCAAATTTTGGAATATCCAAGATCTTTTCCCACGTATTAAAACTGCGGTCCTCAGGAATTTCGTGAATCTCCATAAACTGCTTCCTTCGCTCTTCAACGGGTTCCGCGACACCAATTATTTGAATTTTATCATTATTTGTTACTGCATAGGCTCCATAGGCATCCCGTCCCCGGCTACCCGCACCTAAAACAATGGCTGTAAGAGGTTTTTCCATTTTCTCACCGGATTCTTAGTTCATTAGATAGTATCTAGTAATGAGCTAAACTTCTTCTGTAACGTTTGGGTCGCATGTTTTTCTTTTCCCATAGTTAAAAGTGAGAGTTTCCACCCTCTGTAAGCTACATCTACAAAGTTGAACCTTTTTTGTTGATTGTGAAAATCCATGATAAGTTCAAAACTCGTGGAAAAACCGCCAACCATTTGTGGATTTACGTTTCTGATATAATACGTGCTATTATATACCGTTTCGAGAAATATCTTTTCGATTTCTTCACTGAGATAAAAATCACTAAGAATCATCATGTTTTCATCAAATAGTATCGCACCATCCAGTCTGAGAATGCGAACCAGTGACGTCATCACATTTTTCAGAGGTTTTAAGGTGGAAATTAATTCCTGTAAACTGGATGAAAATGCTTGGACAATAGATCTTTGATCGTAAATTGAGGTAACAAAAATTGATACCTCATGTCCTTCTGAGATACTTTGGAACAGCTTCTTAATTTCTTCAATGGCTGAAGTAACTTCGGGGATGTTTCGGACATTTGGATCGACTTTATGGATACAAATTGCAATTTTTGGCTTATCTTTAAAGGAGTTTACGATGCTAAGTATGTCCTTATAATATTGCAACGCAAGTTCATGCCTACTTGCATCCATTGCATCAATCACGAAAAAAAGAGAATCAGAAAATTCAAATAAATGCTCATCTTTGATGTAGTCATTCCGATATCTTTCTTGCCCACCGAGATCAAAGCTGACGATTGGTACTCCAAGAATACTAATAGTAGACCTACTAATCCCTACGGTAGGCTTAATATCATCCATCAAATTATACTTGCGATTTAAAATATTGAGGATTGAGGTCTTACCCGCTTTATCTAAACCCGCTACGACGACTTTATATGACTCATTGGTTCTTTCTGACAATTTAATCCACCAACTTCATGGTTATCTTCTTAATTATTATATGAAATTTTTTTAAATCTATTTTATAATTCTAAATTATCACTTGTCTTTCTAGATTTTTTGAGATGATTTAATGGTAGTCAGCATTGTACGGTCCAAAATTACCGAGGTCGATGAGAAGCTGCGTGACGCTTTGGAATTGATTGAATATACGCCACAAAAGGATAAAATATTCTTGAAACCTAATATAGTGGATTCGGCTAATCCCAAACTAGGCGTGACCACCCATCCAAAAATAGTCGAAGCGCTGCTTAAATATTTTCAAGAACTGGGAAAGGAAGTGGTCATTGGAGAGGGCACCGGATTTTTTAATACGGATGAAAAATTTAGAAAGTTAATCAAGGAATCTGGTTACGCGAAATTAGAAAAGAAATATGGCATAGAACTTGTCAATTTAGAAAAGACGGAACGAGTAACAAAATCCTGGAAATACGGGGATATTCAATTACCTAAATATCTCGACACACATGAATATGTGAATGTTCCGACAATGAAGACGCATATTCAGACTCTAGTTACCCTTTCGTTGAAAAACCAAAAAGGTTTATTGAAATTGGTAGATAAGAAACAATTCCACCAAGTTGATCTACATGGAATGATTCGGGAACTGACAACAATTGCCGTTCCAGATCTAGTAGTGATGGATGCGATCTATTGCTGTGAGGCAACGGGTCCAGCTGTGGTTGGGTCTAAACCGAAACGCATGGATCTCCTAATTGCAGGCACTGATATTATAGCGGTTGATAACGTGAGTGCGCGGATAATGGGATTTAACCCAGCAAACATTCCACATCTCCCTGAAAAAGCCGAGATTGAGGTCGCTGGGCTCTCAATCGAAGACGTGCAATCTGATTTTGAACCTCCGAAACCATATCTTGAAATCAAGAACATCTGGGCATATTCTGATGACAAAGCATGCACTTCTTGTTCAATTAATCTCTCCCGCACCGCCCAGAAAATATTCTTTACACCAGAGCTCCGAGTTGAACTGGAGGTCAAGGGTCGCATTGATTTATTATTGGGAACCTATCCTTTGCCTGAAAATCCGAGCCCAACTGTCATTTGTTTTGGTAAATGTGCTGGAGCGACCGCTGAAGAGCACCAACTGCCCCATATCAAAGGGTGTCCTCCCAATTACCGTGATGTTATCAATTTTCTCTTTGATAATTATTATGATCGACAGGAAAAATCACAACAATGAATTATCCAAAAAACGTGGAATAATGAAAAGGAACGTGTGGCTGCCCTCAGTTTAAAAAAATGATGACTTAATACAATAGTTTATAACTTGGATGAATACGGTAGGGCTCCTTCTTATGTATTTGATTATATAATCCATAAATAATTACGATTATTAAATTTAACGTAATCAGTTCCTACACACATTATCTACTCATCGGAACAACTTTGGTGCGATAAATTATAGCTTTATTTTGATCTTTGTGGTTAATAGCACAGATATTGTGAAAACAAATGCGAAGATTAATAACACGCCAATTGCACCATAAGCCCCAGATGGAATCAGGAAAAGAAGCCATCCTATGATAGTCCAATGGATACAATATATTGATGTTAAATTGATGCTGATATACTCAATGAGCGGTTTAATTTTACCTTCCAGTATTTTCATAATATTTAGCACCAGAAATAACTCTAAAATGGCTATTCCCGAAAACAAGAACACAGCCCCCGGACCACTATGGAAATAATTTCCGATCTGTCCATCTACATCATTTAAGACAATTATTAAACCCAAAACTAGAAGGGATAGACCGATTAAAAAGACTTTTTTTCCTAATTTTTGTGGATCTTGAAGATTCTCAGGAGAGATATCTTGGGGAGTACCCTTAGGAGGAACTAGTAATATAGCAATCCATGCACCCAGTATAGGATAACACAACCATGGAAATTGAGGAAAGAGAACATGAGCTCTATTACCCCAGATTAGATCGAGGAAGATATCAGCAGAGGGATTATTTGTATAAATTCCCCACAGGTAAGGTGAAATTATAGCGATTATGAAAAATGTAATGGGCAATGTAATTTTTGGTCGAAACTGGAGTAAGATAATAGTTAGTCCATAGGCCAATCCCGCAAATAATAAAATATCAACCTCAAATAAGAAGAAAAGCAAATTCTCACCAAAATTTGCGCCATATCCTTCATATGAAAAGAGATCTAACTGTATACCTAAAGCATAGGGAATGACCATTCTTATTACATTCAATATCAGACCAACCAAAAAGATTATTAGGGCTCTCCTTAATCCCGGCTTAACTTTTGTTTTTCTAAGATACACGATAAAAAATCCCATAAGAAGCATAAATACGGGCGCAGCAGTCGGACCTGCCATTATATCAAAAAAATAGCCTAGAAATGTTTCCCAGAACTCTTCAGAACAATAAATACCTTGCACGTGGCTTAGTACCATAAATACTATCGCGAAAAATCGGGCAATATCCATATGATACAAGCGTTTAGGATTTTTTTCAAGGAGATTATAGTTTAGCTCGACCATTATAAGTAATAATGTCGAACCAAAATTAAATAAGTTTTGCCTTCTTACAAACTGATCTCCACGGCATGATTCGCGAGCTTGCAACCATTGCAGTCCCGAATCTAACTGTAATGAATGCAATTTATTGTTGTGAGGCGACAGGACCTGCTACTGTCGGCTCGAAACCGAAACAGATGGATCTTTTGGTCGTTGGTACAGATCAAATTGAAGTTGATAATGTCAGTGCCAGAATCATGGGATTTGATCCTACAAAAATATCCCACATTCCAGAGCGTAAAGACATAGATATTCGGGGTCTTTCGATTGAAGAGGTACAATCCGCCTTTGAACCGCCTCAGGCATACTTGAAAGTTAAGAACATCTACGCTTACTCCGATGAGAAAGGTTGTACAAGCTGTCAAATGAATTTTAGCGCTGCTGCTCAAAAAATTTTCTTTACTGCTGAGCTGAGAGAGGCATTAGAACAAAAAGGGAATATTGATTTAATCATAACCTCTCTTATATCAAAGGATGCCCTCCATCTTACAGCTTACTCATCAACCATCTATTCGATAATTATTATGAGCGCAGAAAAGAGATGGTTTCCTAAAATAATAAACATAAGATAGACGGATGATTAATTTAACCATCTATAAGGTACTTGGCTTCAACTTTAATCAGGTGTTGCTATCAATTCGGCGAACATAGAATTCAATAAAGTCACATACCTGCTGATAGTTCTCCTGATGCACGGCTGAGATATTATCTTTAGATGAATGGAAAATAAAAGTGTTAGACGCAAACCATATGAACTCAAAGCCTGCATTTTCAACTGGCACGTGATCACTTGCAATTTGCAGAAGCGGTGGGATTGCTTGCATCTCAAGTGGAGCATTAGTTTCTTGGATGAGAGCTCTGGCATGATTCTCTAGAAAGTTGGACCAATGTTTTACTGGTAGCCCTATACCATAGATAATCTTTGCTTTCTCTACAGTGCCAATACTATCTACAATAATAAACCGGGTGTTCTCTTTAAATAGCTTGCAGGGGTTCTTTTTCACAAAATAAAACGCCCCATAATCTCCCCATTCCTCTGCACCAGTGGCAACAAGAATAACTCGTGTATTTTTGAGGGACTTTTCAGCGACGCATAATGCCAAATGATAACATTGTGCTACAGCAGAGGCATTATCAATAGCTCCATCAGAATTATTTCCCTTAATATTTACTAATTCAATGAAGGTAATGCAAGCTATTGGCACGCCCCAGAGTAATTGGAGAACTGATCCTGGCGCTGTATGAAAAAAATAAACAGGGATCAGATATATTAAGCTGTGTATAGCGAATATAACCCCTCCTAAGAATCCTGCTATGTAACCCAGCGCTTCGATGATTGGTGACAATCGGTGTGAAATAGAATCATAGTGTGCTAAAAATACTATGTTCTGCTTAATTTCACCAGATGGTTTAAGGTCTATCCAAATGTTTCGGGCAGAAATTTGGTTTCCCAATCGTTGAACACGAAATTGTAGCATATAGATTAATTGACGGTTAAAAGCTGCAAATATTAATAAAATAATTGAAAGTATCAATCCTGCTTCATATAAATTATATGACATTAATCCAAAAATTATGAGGATTAATATCCCGATTGCGGGGTGTATAAAATTCAAGATTCCATTCATATAAAAATAGCTAAATGAAAACTCTTGTTCCTCCACCTGAGTGTTGGGTATCTCAGAAAATTTTTCTCTTATAAAATTTTGAGCTTTTTGATCTCCTTCCATTCCTGTAGCCCGAGGAAAGGATAGTTCTTGTAAAAAGCTAATAATCCTTTTGAAATCAACCATTTTTTTCAACTTGTTATTTGAATTGAACCGATTTTGGAAGCATATCCCGTAGTTTATCGACAACTCCTAGATATTTAAGGCGAAACACTTCCGCATATTGAATATTCTTCCTCTTGGGATTGAATTTAATACATTTTTCAGCAGCGTCTTTAGCGATTTCTTTACAAAAGGTGGGCCAAATCTTTTCTTTTGGTAATTTTAAAGCTGGAAAATCCACTTGCAATGGTTCAAGCCTTTTGATACCCTCTGTCTGCATGAGATCCAACTGTGAAACATAAATTAAGCCTAGTTCAATCTTTTTTTCTAATGGAACTCCTTCAATATCTACAAAAGTATCAGGTTCTGGAGTCATGTAAAAAAGCACTCGGGCAACAAAATGTTGATCTACCCCATATTCACTAAATTGTTCGTGAAAAACATTGGGGTACGCCGCAATAGCCGCTGCCTCAAATCCAGTCATTGCAACTAACCTATGATCGCCATTCTCTTCATTATCCCTATTTTTCGGATCTATAGTAATAACAGTAACAGGCTTATATTTTCTTATTAAACGAACCATATCCTGGAGTAATTGTATTCTATCACGCCCAGGATCCAACCCTAAATCATTATAATCCCATTGAACCAAGTGTTCATCATCTAACCCTAAAAATTCCATTGCCTTCCTATGTTCCTTCGCCATAATCTCCTTGATTTCATTCGATGTAACATTCATATCAAATGTCGAGCTATTTCCCGTAGTGACCGTGCAAATCATTATTTCCCGCCCCTCAGCTTTCCACTTAAATACACTTCCTGCAATTTGAAAAGCAACATCATCAGGATGCGGTTCAAAAATTAAAATTCTCTCATTCTGAGCTCCCATTTTTATTAACATCCTAATGTCTTACTCGAACGTATAAATCCAATTTAATATCCCTTGAATTGAATACTCTCCTTCAGCATCAAATACTTGTTCTAACGACCAAAATCCCTTAAAAAATCCTTCTTGTTTAACATAGTTTTGCACTCTTTCCAACGCTTTTTTATAATCCTCTATTGGTATTCCTTGTTTTTGCGGATGATACTTAATTCCAACGCGATCAAAAAAAGTTTGTAAATCGTTGTAACCAAAAACTGCCTTCTCTCTTTGGAGCTTTAATGCAACTAAAACATTCAAGGCAATGAGGTTTCCATGAATATAGTTATCATGTGTTATATTTTCTAAACAATAAGCAAGAAAGTGTTCTGATCCTTCCTCAGGTCTGGCATTTCCCCATTCCTCACACAATTCCACTTCATCAACTTGTCCTTTTACTAAGGCATTGATTCCTCTATTACTCAGTTGTTTGATTTCATCTGCTTGATTAATAAGATCATCTACAATTTTCTTTGCTCTGTCAAATATTCCTTGATCAAACTTTTCGTTATACCTCTCTTGGGCAATAACCCAATCTCCTAATGCAGAAACGATTGAAATAACATCTGCAATCCCTGCCCAATTCAAAAATTTTGGTGCAGATTTGATTAATCCATAATCTACAAAATAACCTTGAGCTCTTGCATCTCCAATATATTTAACTTTATGATCCACACGGACGGCAATAGATCTGCAGAGCCAAGCATCAACCGAAATAATTGAAGGTGATAGGATTAATGGAATTCTCCATTTCCATGAGAGATATTTTGCTGTATCACATGAGGTGCCCCCTCCAAACCCGATCACGAAATCTACATCCAACTTTCGAGTTGCTTCAATATGTTTTAAGTTCTTTATAGTCATATCTTTATTGAATGTTACATCTTTCGGCGGATTAGTCAGTTTTTGTTTTAAAATTCCCCATGGTTCCTCCATTGTTACTAAAATATAGCTCCCCAGTGAATTCAACTTTTCTGAGAAAATATTTTCTCCAAATTCTATGTGGATTCTTCTCATTATTAAAACATTCTTTCTATTTTTATTTAAAAATGTATTTTCTGGTTATCATTAAGGGAAAAAATAAGACTTTTTAGTAAAATACACCCACATTTTATTCAATCAATTTCTATCGAGGACGTGGAATAGAATGAAAAACGATGAAATTTACTTTATGTCTGCCACTGTAATGCTGGAAAAGATAAAGAGCCAAGAACTCTCCTCACAAGAAGTTACTGAAACTATAATCGAAAGAATAGAAAAAATTAATCCCCTTATCAATGCCTTTTGTACTCCTACATTCAATTTAGCTAGGGAAATGGCCAAGAAAGCTGATGAAGCTATAAAAAATGGGGAAAAACTAGGGCGTTTACATGGATTACCAACCTCAATAAAAGATGAAACAGACACCAAAGGTATTCGAACGACTTATGGGTGTAAATTATTGGAGGATAACATCCCTGCAAACGATGAGGCAGCAGTTAGGAGATTAAGAGAAGCAAAAATTGTTCTTTTAGGCAAGACCAATACACCTGCGTTTGGATATAAGGGCGTAACTGATAACTTAATATTTGGAGCAACAAAAAACCCTTGGAATTTGGAATGCACGAGTGGGGGATCAAGTGGTGGTGCGGCATCCTCGATAGCCTCTGGATTAGGAGTATTAGCTTTAGGTTCGGATGGAGGCGGATCAATTAGGCTCCCAAGCAGCTTTTGTGGAGTCTACGGTCTTAAACCGACTTTTGGACGGGTTCCCCACCCATTGATGAAAATGGCTGGCTATCTTGCTACATTAATCCATAAAGGGCCTATTGTAAGATACGTAAAGGATGCAGCATTAATGTTAGATGTTCTTGTCGGCGCGGATGATTCAGATAGATACTCTCTGCCTAAACCAACCTTCAGTTTTTTTGATAAACTCAAAGAGAAACCGAAGAAATTGAAAATAGGTTATTCTATCGATTTAGGGTTCGTCAAAGCACTGGATCCTGAAGTAAAAACAAGTGTATTAGACGCTGTTCAAAAGTTCGAGAAATTCGATTGGACTGTTGAACCGGGGAAACTTCGAATACGAAATCCTTCGGAGCTTCTGACTACCCTATGGACCACTTCCTTTCGGCAAATCCTAAAACCATTTCCAAATGATGTAAAAGCAAAGTTAGATCCTGGATTACAATTTAGTGCTTACATCGGAAGGCGATACTCTGTCTCCGATGTAAAAGCCTGCGAAACACAACGCGAAATGATATTTGAACGTGTTTGCCGCTTTTTCAAGAAATACGACGTGTTAGTAACTCCAACCCTCGCGTGTCCCGCCTTTAAATTGGAAAAAGATATAATGGGGCCTAGTATGATCGATGGAAAGAAGATCAATCCCACAATTGATTGGCTTCCCTTTACATACCCTTTCAATCTCACTGGCCATCCTGCCGCCTCTATTCCTTGTGGTTGGACAAAAGATGGTTTGCCTATTGGGATGCAAATCGTGGGACCGCGATTTGATGAAGTTACCGTGTTACAAGCGTCGAAAGCTTTTGAAGAAATTCAACCTTGGCAGGATAAAAAACCAAAGTTCAATTAAAATACAATTTGAACCACTACAATTGAGCATATACTTATAAATGGCATATCTTTAAATTGGACAATAGAAGTAATTACTGGTTTAACTTCAGCAAGTATTGTATTTTGTGCATTTATAATTATCTTTTTCAATTTTTAAAAGAAAAACAACGCCACTTACTCTTATTAGCTCTAATTTGGATTATTAATACGGCATGGTGTTTAACACAGGCATTGTCGATTTTATTTTTATCAAAATCCTTGTTTATTTTAGCTGTTTATTTATATATTCCGTTAGGATTTGGGTTAGTCTTGATATTTGATGCAATCTCCAGAGAATCAGTTGATCCACTAAAAATATTGCTAGTAACCGCATTATCAACTGCAGTTATATTTACTTCATTTGATCCTAATGCTGTGGTTCCGTTTATTGCTAATAATCCTAATAAATTGGATAATTTTAAGTCTACGTCTGTGCTTATCTCAGAATTTTTTTCGTTTGTTCCAGAATATGATTAGGATATTTTAATGCTGTCTAAGCGTTTGAGATAAAAAAGAAAAAAGAGAAATTATTTGTCTTCGTAGATTAACCCTGCGACAAAATGCCCATTTAATGCACCAAGTCCGCCGATTAAGCCACCAATTAGTACCAATGCAAGTATGATAACGACGAATCCCATTCCTGCCAAGCCGAACAGTCCTGCGAGGACATCTGCAAACGCCCAGAGTGGTCCCAGAAAGCTAAAGATTATAAAATAGATTAGCCACGCCACAAGAACACCGAGGAACCCAACGAGGAACCCCTTTCCCGCTTTTTTAACGAGAAATCCACCTAGAAACCCTGCACATACCATTAAAATCCATGAATACTCCCAATAGATGCCAATCAGCTGTAATAGCCCTGCGGCTACCAATGTCACAAGGAACCCAATTAAAAACGGTTGTTTATCTTTAAAAAATTCTTTAATATCCATCATAATCACCTCATGGTTTGAAAGTCCAAGTCGCCTCCAGAGCCGCTGTCGGAACAGTAGATCGATAGACTGGATGATATTGATACTCAACATACATATAAAGTAAATCCAAATAATGACTTGACGCTGGATTACCACTCTGCCCACCTGGATAAATAAATGAAGATGTATCCGATGTTGTGACATTTCCTAGATCTATAACGATTCTCATACTGGGGCCACCTGTTTCCCACTGATTATTTAAGATACCTCCACCGCCGTCTAGTGGGATATGAGGACTGCTCAATACCGACATTCCCGTCAGATGCTCAACATAAATTTGATGATGCAATCCCCAAGTCCAATTTGAGATAGGTCCATGCATACTTTGTAACGCGGCAACAGTTTCATTTAAACTCTTCAACATTGTGTGGTTCCGATCTTGAGTTCCAGCTTTTGAAGTGTCATTAAACCAAATCGAATTCGGCTGAAACTTCGTAAGATTCTCTAAAATAGTGATTCGTGGTTTCCGCAAGCCCGTCGTATCCCAGTCACTAAATTCGTCATTCCACGTATTGAACTCAAAGGTCGGTAGCCATCGATCCCAGATTGTAGGAGCGGTCAAATTCTTATAATACATGTATGTTTGATTCCAAGTAGTCAATAGGTTCATCACATCGACAGTAGTTTGATCATATGTGATTCCTTGTACGTTGATTGAGTAATTCCATGCATCAATCAGAATCGGGAGGAACTGACTGGCTGAATAAGCATAATTATCCCCTTGCATCGCTTTGAAATCTGTCATTGTGAATGAGTTACTTGCTTCTAGGAGCTCTCTAATTCTTCGGCAACGCCACCCATCAGCAAATGTGTTTTCACCGATGTAGTATTGATAGCTGTTATTGACACGGTTGATCGATAACTGGTTAGCAGAGCCGACCCAACCTCGGCTAGGATTCACTTCCCTCGGCAATTCATTGAACGGAACGAATCCTGCCCATTCTTCACCAACTCCAGTCCCATTCTGTACCACATTCCCTGTCAAATTCCCGTCGGGACTGCCCGCTACCCCCTGCTTACGAAGAGGAAACGGACCCGAAACTGTCATGGCTATATTCCCTTTATCATCTGCATATACGAAGTTTTGCATTATACCCATCCAACGTAGTCCTTCATTGAATTCTGTAAAATTATTTGCTTTGTTGATTAGAACTAAGCCTTTCATTTCATTGCTGTAATTCTCCCCAAGTTCTACATGCGTCGCCGTCCACTTCATAGATATGTTGGAAAACCCAGTTCCTGTCAGATCTCTCACAATATTGTGATCGGTGATGAGAGGACCATGAATCGTTTCACGGACCGTTATGGTTTCGCTTGAACCGTCCTTTAAATTAATGACTTCAGTGTGAAGCTTTAGGGGTACCCAAGCTCCATCGTAATAGTAATGGGTGTCATTAACTTGTTCCTCGTAGAAATCGACATGAGAATCGCCTCCAATGTTGGTAAGGGACCAGGCGATATGGTCATTATGCCCGATTATGATAACAGGTGCTGCTGGAAACGAAACTCCAGTGCAGTTATATCCTTCATCACTAACCATATGCACTTCATACCATAAGGATGGCTGTTGATAGCCCAGATGGGGATCACCTGCTAACAAGGGATTGCCTGTCGGTGTTTTGGAGCCATTTACTGCCCAATTATTGCTGCCAATGACATCCGTTAGGGCTCCAAATATATTAAGACGTTCCTCTACCAAAACTCTGAGAGCTAAAATTGATTTTAGCAATGACGAAGGCTCCTCTTCTTCTAAGGTAGTTAACTCCTGAATAATTGGAGGAATAAAAGGTTCTCCCATTGTAGAATTAGGATATAACTCTTCATAAACATTCGCCGGTATATTCGCTTGAAGGAGGGTATTATCTAGATCGGAAAAGTCGCCTGATAAATCCCATGCTTGGAGATATTTAAAGACAACCGTATCATAGGGGGACCAAGGTTCTGGTGTGATGGATAATAACTTGTATTCTAAAGGTAGGGTCCATGGTGTGATTGAATCAATGAATTTATTGACCCCATTTGAATAATTTACAAGCATGTTGTAGGATGCAGTATCGTTTTCCTGTATATATGCTGTTGCTAATTCCGCATGTCGGTTGAATCCCAGGATCCTAAAATATTTGTCTGTATTAACGAAATCTTCCCCTAGAATCTCCGCTAATCTACCATCCGAAGCCCTCCGAAACATATCCATCTCGAAGAGGCGATTGGAAGCATGTACATAGCCTAGAGCGAAGAAAAGGTCGGCATCAGTTGTCGCATGGATATGAGGAACTCCAAGATTATCGATCTGAACCGTAACTATCCCATCTAATTGCGAATCAGTAATTGTCATATCGTGATTTTCTGCATTTCCTGGAACCGTCCATACTCCAAAGGGATTGAGAAAATTCCCCAAGGCGGGGATTATACCAAAGCTCATCGTGAGAAGAATTATGAATCCAATAGTTCCGCTAGCTACACAAATTTCTTTGATTATTTTTCCTTTCATCTCAAGATCCTTCTTTTGATTATATTTTTTTTAATCTACATTAGCTGTAATAATAATTGAGTTAAAAAAAGATATAAAATCTACCCCTTCTTTTGCCAAGATTAATATAAACCTATTACATTACATATCGTAAGAATAATTATTCCTCCCTAAACCGAGTGATATGATAAAGAAGTGATATTATGGTGAAAGTGGAATACTTCACATCACCGTGGTGAGGAAGCTGTAGATTTCAAGATGCAGTGATTGAACAAGTGAAGGGCGAAATGGAAACGGATTCGATCGAATGGATTACGCGGAATGTCGCGGAACCGGCATCGAGACAAGCAGCGCTTGACTATAAAGTCCGTTTTGTGCCAACTACAATTATTGCTGGTGAAAAATGGCTGGTCGGTGTTTCCTCACCCGAGCAATTGAAAGAAGCTATCCTACAATTTAAATAAATGCTGGATGAGTCCCTCTTATAAAGAGGTTTTTGAAAGAAGATGGATGACAGCGGCAGGGCCTGCCTGCTAAAATAGGGGCGAAAGACTTTTTTTACATTTATCCTAACATTTCTTTACAATTCTCAAAGCCCGGAAGATGATCCCTATGGGTTGGATACGAAAAATTCTGTTGATAAGCGGTGGTTTGATACTTCTATTCACCTTTATAACCATGCTATCGCAAGTTTATACAGAGGGTTTGGGTTGGGATGGAATTGATCAAAATCTCTATATATTTTTATATATTATCGGTGGCGCCCTCATCGGTAGCATGTTTGTGTATGATCTAGTTTCCTTTATTTTGCTCCGATCAGATGTCCACCAAATCCTGGATGAAAGCGAACGAATTACTCCTCTGGAGATCTCCCGGATGCTCGACGAACCCCTCTGGCGCGTGCTTCCTATCTTTCGGAAGCGATTTGAACCAGGTATTTTGATTTCGTTATCTGGAAAATATATGCATTTCAATGAAACCTTCCAAGAGCAATTCTTAGAAGAATACTCCAAGGGAATTCACACCATTGGCGAGCTAGCTCATAATTTTGCCCTATCCAAGAAAGAAATCAACCTTATTATCGATGAGTTAGACTATAAAGGGGTCCTTCCTGATGTAAAAGCTCCCTTGGAACGTCACGCGAAAGAGATCTCCACCAAAGGTTTGCGGAAAACCGTCCGACGCCGGAAGAAACTCAAAAAGAAGTAAGTACCCCCTATTTTATTCTGATAAAATAGGGATACCACAGATTTAATATAATCCGATGTTTAATTAAGATCTACTTATGTTATGTGTAATAAAACACAAATAATACTAGGTGTAGCTTTTGCATAGAGGGAAATGGGCACAATGTTTCACCGGATTGTTTTTGCTAATGCTCATAAGTACAATTCTTCCGTTACTTCCACTATCTAGCTCTCCTATAGATGCCTCTCAACCACTCAAAAAGAGTGTCCCTGCGAAATACACCTATATTTCTTACGTTTGCGCTGATAATAACTTAGGGACTTATGGAAATTCGGATGTTAATGAAATGGAGCTGGGTTACGATGATCTCGTAACTGATGTCCATGTTCTCTCACTCCTAGACCTCCTCAGTGGCGATTCTGTCGCTTATTACATTTCCCATGATACGGACTCTAACACAATCACCTCAACGGTACTGGCGGGGACCGGACTCCCCTCGGAAGCGAACATGGGCAACCCGAATACGCTGGTTACTTGGGTTAATTTCTGCATGACCAATTATCCCGCGGACCATTATATACTAGATTTGTGGGACCACGGGTCTGGCTGGGAAATTTGCATCGATGAAACCTCCGGGAATGATGCGCTTACAATGGCTGAACTGCGGGATGCCTTGGCTACCATTAATGCATCTACTGGAAATAAAATTGATATACTCGCGATGGATGCGTGCTTAATGGGAACTTTAGAAGTTGCTTATGAACTCCGGGATTATGCATCCATATTAGTAGCATCTGAAGATGCAATTCTCGCAGCTGGATTTCCATACGATACAGTTATCGCTGACTTATGTGCTGATCCCACTCAAAACACCACTGAATTTGCGAGCACCATCGTTGATCTCTTTCATGCGGCACAGTTTCCCTTCTTCGCCTCATGCCTTGCGGCAGTAAATTTAACGTTGGTGGGGTCCTCTATCGCTACAAATTTTGCCACATTTGCTCAAAACCTGCATAGCTACCTTGATTTGGGCATTAAAAATGAGCTCTATAACGCGAGGAGTGATTCTGAAAATTTTTATGATCCCGATTTCATCGATATGTATGACTTTGCCCAGAATACTAAAAATGAAGCAGGCAACCTCACAATTCGCCAAAACGCGCAGGATCTGATGGATAACATCAGCGCTGCCATAATCAACGAGCACCAATATCAAAATCCAGGTGCCTATGGGTTGAGCATTTATTTTCCACGATTACAGTCTCAATATTCATCTGCTTACACTACCCACTTTTCACTCTCAAATGATTCGATGTGGGATGAATTTCTCGTGAAATATTATACTACTGCCAATTTCGGTCTTGACCTGCGGTACTATGAACTTGATGACTCAATTGGAAATAATAATAACACTCCCGATCCCGGAGAAACGGTTCAAGTCAATATTGAACTAGAAAATGTGGGTGATATTAATGCTGAATTTGTTAATGGGACTTTTTTTTGCTCGGATACTGCCAATGTGACTATTATCGATGGTTTCAAATCCTATGGCAATTTGAACCCGAGCGATACGGTTACACGCACCTTTACGTTTAATATTAGTGGTAGTTGCGTGACTGGTCAGATCCTCCCCCTTGGTATTACGACGATTTCGAAATTCGATACTTACACCATTACTCGCAATTTCACGTTCGAATTCGTCGTGGGACGGGAAATCACCATCGGTGGTGCCACGCTCCTGACTGCCACGGAGATCTCCTTTGGGACAATCTATGGCAACCTTCCTGGTCCAGGAACCGAGGAGGAATCGTGGCTTAAACTGTCTTGTTCTGCTGACCAGTATCTAACGCTCAATCTGACGGGACCTCTGCTGACTGATTTCGATGCCTACGTTTATGGTCCTGATGAGGATTTGGTTTCGGTAGCTGGTAAAGCAACGTACCCGGATATCTGCAGCATACTTCTTTCCCAATCAGGTTTCTATTACATTAAACTACTAGCCTGTGGAAGCGGGTCCGGATATTATGAAATGTTGGTTAATATTACATCATCCGCCTATGAAGACGGGTTATTTTACGGTACTGCTTTCACCCTCCCGGGCAATTGCACAGTTACCGGATCCCTACCAGGACCAAATTCCTCTCAATACATTTACTATCGTGTTATCATGGACAGTGGTCAAGTATTGCGGGTATCTCTTGATGGCGATCTTGGAACCGATTTTGATGTATATTGCTATACGCCTAATCTTGAGGAAGTATCCCGATCCACTAGTCCCGATTCATCCGAAGAATGTGTTTTTCGATCTTCCTCCGCGGGTTACTACTACATAGTCCTGTCCCGCTACTCCGGATCTGGCGATTTTACTCTTGACTTAGAAATAGATGATTATATCTTCCCCATCTGGCTACTCATCCTTATTATTATCATTATTGCTGCTATCGTCCTCTTAGGTATTGCTTTCTATCGTTCCCAACAGCGGAAAGCACAAGAACACATCCATACGGACTTCTTCGTTCCGGAGCTCGACGCCTTCTAAATCTCTTGTTTGCTGTAGGAACTTTTATCAAATTTTTTTGAGGGATCATTCATACCCTTCTCCAGTTGGTGTATAAATGGAAGACCGTTGGTATGATTTACGGGTCAATGTGACCATTATTTTAGTCATAATTATTTTCGTTATCAATTTTGGGGCTCAATTTCTCCTCTATTCAAACCAAAATGAGCTGGCAATAATATTCTTCGGGAGTGACACTCCACAAAACCTCGCCAACATCCGCTGGATGATAGCTGCCTCTTTACTGATTTCTGCTGCAACCCTAATATTCTGGGGGTATTACTCGGATAAATATTCTAAGAAGAAGATGTTAATTTTTTCCAGTGCTATCTGGATTGCCTCCTGTTTCTTTATGTTTCTGATGGGTGCCTCCATTACCTACGCACAATTATTCCTTGCTCAAATTTTCTTTGGGTTAGGCTTCGGCGCTGTTTATCCCATCTGTTATTCTCTCCTTGGTGATATTGTAAAGCCGGAAAGTCGTGGCAAAGTATATGGCGTCGTGACTGTTATTGGAGGCGCTGGTATGGCAGTAGGGCTTTTTATGGGGTCTGCCTTTCATTTAGGGACCTATCCTTTTAACTGGCAAATGCCCTTCCTTATTATCTCAATAATTGGTACTGTTTTGATTCTTATTCTTCTCTTTTTTGGAACAGATTTGAAGAAAGGGGCAGCTGAGCATGAACTCAAAGAGGTACTCGAAGATGGCGCAGTTTACACCTACGAGATTAAGCGGGAACATCTAACCGCTCTCTGGAAAAAACCCACCAATGTATATTTATTCCTACAAGGTATCCCTGGCATGATTCCTTGGGCAGTTCTGCTCATTGTGGCTCCGATTTACTTTCAACACCTTGGCTATGAAGCAAACACCGCGAATCTAATAGTGCTTGGGTCTCAAGTTACTAATGCTCTTGGGGCTATCTTTGCTGGTTGGTATGGTGATCGGCTTGCTGTTAAATCTCAAAGAAAAAGGGTGTTATTTGTCGCCTTATGTATTCTTATACCCGTCCCGTTCTTCGCTACCGCCTTCCTACTTCCCTATCCTCTCGTTGGACCTGACGCTGGTTTAGGGGTATTTTTCGCCAACCCCCTCTATATTACGGGCTTCCTTTTAATCGCCTGCGGGTCCTTCTTTGCAGGTAGCGCTGGCGTAAATTGGTATACTATCACTTCTGATGTGAATGTACCCGAAACTCGGGCCACAATCATAAGTTTCCATGCTTTGACGGACAGAATTGGGAACGCTTTTGGTCCTATCCTTGCTGCTATTATTGGTCCCCTTCTTGTTCTTGGCGGGCAAGGTGAACCCTTGATTATCGTTTTTGGAGTGCTCTTCTGGATCCCGTGTGCCGTCTTCTGGTTCCTCTCCATGAAAACTGTCGACCCTGATGTGCTTCAAATGAAAAATCTCCTGAAAACTCGTGCCAAAGAACTCGAAGCTGGTCTGAAATCTTCTTAATTTCCCCTTTTCTAATACTTTATTCTTTTTTTAAAATTGGTACTTTCTAATTTGTCCCTCAAGGAAAAGAGTCGTGGCTTTCAGGGGATTGACATGCAGGAAGCGAGGCGGATAGATTCGAATTTCACTGGCATTTTTTGTAGGAAGGTTACCTGGACAGTAGACCAACGCATTCCCTACCGTTAACCCAAGCAATTCTTTCTTCAGAGGGGTGGGAATACTAAGAGTATCGATATCAGCCTTTGATCCTCGGAACAGAACGAGAGTATTGGATTGCTCTACGACGTTAGGGTTCAGTTTCCGCAGGCTTTGCGACGCACAGATCATGGAAACCATATATTTGCGTCCCTCTGTCGCCAGGATCCTAAATTCTTCATCAACATGCTTAGTAAAAGTGGTCTCATGACCGCTCGTGCCATGGGGGTTTGCAATGAGTTCATGCGCCTCGTCGATGATAACAACACTCTGGCGTTTGAGGTAACTTTCAACTTTCCCCCGGTTGGCTGCTTGCGTTTTAAAACTAATGATTTTAGAGATCAGTTCAAAAAGCAATAGTGTTCGGAGTTCTTCATATCCCCTTATTCGCGGCAAATAAAAGAAGGCAATTTTTTTGCCCAGAATTTCTTTGATATCTGGTTGTGGCACTCTATCAAAGATTTGGCGCACCTTGAAATTTGCTAACTCCCGTAATAAATTCTGTGCGGTTGGTTTACTCGCCATGATTTCGTGGGAACTATCCGCTATTTTCCAGCAGTACTGATTTTTCCCCTCCTGCATTTTCTCAGTAATTCGGTTGTAGAATTGTTCGAAGTTAAAACTATCCACTTCCTTCATGAACACATTAAACAAGGCTTCGAGCACATTTTTTGCCTTCTTGGTGAGGTTCGGGAGGTACAGCGCGAGTTCTTCACCGGTTTTCACATTTTTCGATTCAATGCCGAATTCTTTCCAGGGAAAAATTGTGAGAAACCCCTCCACGTTCACAAAAAAGGGTTTATAGAAACTCATATCTCGACTCATGAGCATATCTTCTAAGCCTTCGAGTTCTAAACCCAACTCATTTAACATGATTTTCGTGTCAATATCGAGCAATTCTTCTGGCATAGGTTTCATAATTTGGCAGAGATCCCCCTGTGTATCAATAACAATGAGATTTGTCTGTTTTTCAGCGAGTTCTAAAATAAGATTTTTCAGCAATATACTTTTCCCTTGCCCCGTCAAACCCCCAATCGCCATATGTTTCGCAAGAAAAGAATCTTTAAGGATATATTTTACCGGTGTCTCTTGGATTCTCATCATGTCTCCATGATCATAGATAACTCCGAGAGTTATTCCTTCCGCGGGCGTTACCAAGCCATGGATTTCATGGATTTCTTCCGTTAGGGCTTCAAACACCGGGGCACCGGGAGTGGGAATTCCCTTGATTCGACGAATATCCCTGAGTGAAATCCCATGGGATTTCATGAACCTAACTTTCAACAATGCCATTCCTCTCGCCAGATCCTTTTTTGAGACCCGGTAATCTTCTACGACTCCTGAGAGAACTTCATCTCCATCTTCTTTAAAAATGAGTAAAGTTTGGTCTAATTGTGGTGTATAATCTTCATTTTCACTCGGAATTGCAACAAATATATGATCCATCCCTTTAATAGGAGCTGTGACCGCTCCAATCGGAGTACGCCCCTCGAACCGCTCTGACTTTGACGTAAATTCACTCCTGTCAACCCACATCTTCAACTTTTTCAGAGCAATATTCATATACTCAATTATTTCGACATTCTCGGGATCTTCCATTTTTAACCTACTCCAATTTAACCTAAATTTCTCATCTCACGTGAAAATTGGTAGTCGTTCTCAAATTATTAAGGACATGGTACCTAATAATTAGATTGAGATAAATTTTTACATTCCCCAACTCGATTATAATAAATGGGAAATTAGTCGTATCTTATCAGAGTGGGAAAATAAGTTCTTGTCCACTTATAAGAAGAATCCGTAACTCAGCGCCCCCAGAAGAACTGCTGGTAATCGGTTTTGAAGTACTTGTTGATCAAGATCCTTGATCTGGAAGGCGGTCAAGGACCTGTTTAAGCGGATCGACGTGTTTATCAAATAAGAATTTTACCGAATTTCCTATTAAAAGAGTCCATCTCCGATTTCATGAGTTTTTTCGATGTTTTATCCGATACCCGACTAGCACCACTGCAAGAATTAGCTCTACGATTAGAATCAACACTGCATAAGGGTAAATCCAAGGGTCCCAAATAATAATAACCACAAATGTTAATATTTGGCACATGATGAAAGCAATGAAAATGAGTAATCCGACTCTATCCCGTTTTTTCTCTACTTTTTTCTCCCTCCAACATTTATGAATCGATTAAGTAGGTTATTAAATATAAACCCATATTTCAGCGCATAATTATTTTTTCATATACAAATTATTAGGGAGTTGGTACCTAAAAATTAGATTAAGGTAAATAGCTGATTTAGAAATAAAACCACCGTGTCCTTAACCCTGAAATTTGTTATAAAAGTCCATCTTTAAGATATCAATAGACTTCTATGCCAATTCTCTTTCTACCCGTACGCGAGTAGACCCGCCCTAAGGTTATCAGGCGGTACGCCCAGTGATGGGTTCCAGCCATCCAGCGCGGTATTGAGAGCACCCAAGAGATTTCTCTTGAGGTTGGTCGCTGGGTCTGGAGACCGGAAGGGAGTTACCCCGTAGTGCTTGAAGAGGTCGTAGAGTTGCGCCCACTTATAGTAGGGACTGCTCGGTTTCAAACGAGGTTTTAAAACGCCCCCGACTTGTGCGAGCACCCGCTTATAGCAGGCTGGAAGGGGTTCCGCGAACCCTACACCTCTTCGAGCTATCACGTAACTCGCTAGGACATGCCCAGAGAGATTATATGACCGTGAATATTTCAATGCCCCGATGATAGAGGTATATGCCGGATGCACCTTGCGCACCGCGATCCCGTGGCGGATGCATTTACGCTCCAGCAGGGGGAGCATTGAAGTTTTTAATTGATTAACTTTCCGATTGCGTTTCTTATTATAGGAGAAGGATTGATTGAAGGATAAATCTTCAATAATTAACCCTTTTCCCTTGTTCAGACAGTAATTAATCACTTTATCGAGCTTGAAGCTTGCGTAATCGTCCCGCCGCCCTTTGCGGTAGGAATGGAGATTACGAAATGTAATAGTTTGATAGCTTAAAAACTTCCCTTCGCCGTCTACATTCACCAAGGCGAGGCAGTCATGGTTGAAGTCCAACCCAATCGCCCCGTTCGTAAAGCAATACTGGATCTTCGGGACTGGCATGTCGTACGATATATGGGCATAGTAACGCAATTCGCGCCTCACGAGTTTGCGTTTCACGACGACCGTGTATTTGTCCATCTGCAGAATTGCTTGTAATTTACATGCTTGTCGTTTATTCATGGAGAAGGGGATGAGAAACCATTTCTTTCCCTTTTCTTTACTGAAGGTCCTGACTTTCAGGTGTTCCGTGGGCAGAACTTTCAAGTTAAGGTTCTTCATCCCATTTTGCACCTTCCCAATACAGCTGAAGGACGCATCGCGCTGGATCCTAAATGCATCCCGTGAGACCTTCTTCCGAATCCGTTCACGAAACAGGGATTTCGTCCCAAATACAAGGGGTCTCAATTTTAAATTCCTCATCCTAGATTCTAATGAGGACAAACGCGCGTACAACCCTCGCAACCTTCGATCTTTCGGATCTTCTTCTTTGGTTCGGTTAATCTTCCCCGTGACGACTTCAATTTTCTGCTTCAAATATTTTCCTTGTTTCTTCAACCATGTTTCCTGCTGCTGCAGCTTCGTCTTGTTTTCTATTAGAATGGTATTAACATAGGGATTATTGTGGCATGTGTGCATCAATTTCTGCTGAATTTGAAGATCGCCCTTGAAGAGGAGTTGGTACCCCTTGCGCTTCACCCGATTATAAATGGTGAAAATTTCATTGAGCTTCTGTACTTGGGCTGCTGAGGGGTGCAGACGAAAAATGGTGGTGGTGAGCATGGGGATGGATCCAGTTGGTTTTATGAAATAACCACTTGTAGAGAAGTAAACCCGTCCATTCTATTTAAATCCATGTATGGCGTTTGCGCATTTCCCCCCTCACCCCCATGAATGTTCGTTTAAACTACGAAAATATGGGATTTTGGAGTTTAAGCTGATGCTTCTAGAGTTTAAAAGTACATTATAGATCTCAACAAAAGTGGTCGCGAAGGAAGGTGTTATGGTGATATCCTCTCCTTCGATTTGAATGATACCTATCTTGGATAACACGCCAAGACAAAGAGCAAAATCCTTCCTTTCCCGGTCAGTCCCACTCACAGCATCACCCTACGTGGTTCCATTTTTAAATAAACTCCGTCCTCTAATATAAACTTACCCCCTACTGGCTCTTATTCACGTAGTCCAACGCGCCCGTATGGATCCGATGGGCATCTTCCAAGGAGATTCCGAGTTCCACTCGGAATCTTGAAGCCACCAAAAAATCGCACCCTTCTTGGTATGGAAAAGTAAAAACGCTGTCCCCCCTAAAACCTATCATATTTTTATGTGAGAATTTTCAATAGTGTAGTAAGATTTTCGGAATTCTTCAATAAATTAATTCTAGGAGCCTGAAGGACCATGCAAAGAAAATCGTTGATATTATCTGAAACTATTTTTATCACTTTACTGATAATTAGTTTGATTGGATCTATCCTCGTCATTCCATTGATACAAAATATAACAACGACAAACCTCGAGAAGAAAATTACCATACCAGAATGGACTGTTATGGTGTATCTTGATGCGGACAACAACCTAGACAGCTATGGCGTGGATGATGTGAATGAAATGGAAACGGGTTACATCACAGGGACGAGTGTAGATGTTATCTGTATGATTGATCGATATTATACTGGGGCGAAAACCTACCACATTGGGTACGATTCATCCCCCAGTACAATCACTTCCACAATTCTCACCACGGGATTCCCCTCGGAACCGAATATGGGGAGTAAAGCGACGCTGAAAAACTTTATCACGTATTGCTTTACCAACTTCCCCGCCCAGAAGTATGTTCTCACATTATGGGATCATGGGGGAGGTATCTTCGGGATCTGCTGGGATGATCACAGCGGGGACGATAGACTGACCTTCGATGAGGTCGATGAAGCCATCACGGAAGCCTGCACTGCCGCGGGCGAGACCATTGAAATCCTGGGGCTCGATGCATGTTTGATGGGGATGCTTGAAATAGATTATGAAATGCGGGAGTATGTGGACTATATCGTTGCGAGTGAAGAGACGATTCCGGGGGATGGGTACCCTTACAATACGATGATTAACAGCCTCTGTGCGAATCCAACCCAATCCGCGTCCACCTACGCCCAAGATATGGTCAACGACTATTACAATAGCTACAGTTCTGGCACAGATCTAACGCTTTCAGCTGTGGATGTTACGTCCACTTCGATTAATGATCTGATGGGGGCGTTCAATCTATTTACTGCCGCCGCCATTGACCAAATTAATACTTATAGCCAAACAAGCGCCCTGGCGAGTGCTCGGGCGGCCACTCAGGAATTCTACTACGATATTTTTGTGGATCTATATGATTTTGCGAAGGAAGCCAAAGCGCGTATTTCTCACACCTACTTTGATCATACGTGTGATTTGTTGATGAACAATATTAGTAGTGCGGTTCTCCTCTCAAGACAAAAAAACAATCCCCATGCCTATGGGATCGCGATCTACTTCCCAGACAATCCTGGTGACTACGATAGTGGGTATTCATCGGTCATCGATCTAGGTCAGGAGACTGATTGGGATACATTCCTGACAACCTTCTATTTTGGTCCAAGCTACTCATTAGGACTCACTAACTACGAGTTTGATGATGACCTCCCCGGAAATGATAACGATACAATTGTAGATCAGGGCGAAACTATCAATGTTTCAGTCACTCTCAAAAACACGGGTTCCGAGGTAGCGTCAGCGGTGAATGGGACCTTAACATGCACAGATGGAAACATCACGATCTTGGTTGATTTTCAAAACTACGGGACTATCACTGCTGGCTCGAGTACAACATTAGATTTTCAGTTCAATGTGAGCCTCACCGCCCCCAATGATCTTGTTGTTATGTTTGACTTGATGGTAGATGCGACTTTTTCATCCCCCTACTCCAAAGTCTTCAATTTTCAATTAGTCATTAATGCTTCTCAGTTTGCCGGTGGGGGTGACAGCTTCGCGAACGCCATTCTGATAGTGCCTGGAACCTATGATAGTTCTATGCCGGGGCCGGACCCAACAGATTCGAGCGAATGGTTTAAGTTTTTAGTAACATCGGGAGAACAAATTGACATTTCCATTGACAATGGGGTTCCTGGGAGTGATTTTGACGCGTATATTTATGATCCCTCGGGAACTCTTATGGCGTATGCTTGGGGAATTTCCTACCCCGATACATGCACCCACACTGCCCTAACAAGTGGATATTATCGCCTTCGCATCAACCCCTACAGCGGATCTGGCGCTTACACCTTCACGCTTGATATCCCAAGCACCCCTGAACCCACTTCGGAAGATGGGTTCTCCTTTGCCACTGCGATCACCCTTACTCAGGAATCCAACTCTATACAAGGAACTTTACCTAGCGCAGGACCTGATGGGCGGCTGTATTATCGGATTTATGTTTCCATCAATGAATATGTTGTGGCTACACTTAACGGAGATAGTGACCTACATGATTTCGATTTACATCTTTATGACCAGATGCAAAGCCTGATTGATTCTAGTACTCTAACGCGATATCCTGAACGGGTTTCGGGTGCCCCCGCAGATCCCGGCATGGGATATGTTTACATCGTGGTGACGCCCTTTAGCGGGAGTGGAAGCTTTGACCTGACTGTTGAGATAAAGAATATTACTGACGTTATCGGATCTGAAACCATAACGGCAATTTCCCTCATGTTAGCGATTGTAATCGTCACGGGTTTTTTCATAATCAAGAAAAGACACTCCAATCCTCTTTTTTTAAATATATAGATAAAATATTCTTTCATTAATCCAGCCTCTTCTTATTTTTGTTTGATAAATTTGATCAAATTCATAGGATCCTTACTTGAAAAGCTTCAAATAGCAGAAGGTGCAAAGGTCTCGTACTAAACCTAAACGAAAAGGTATGAGATAAAAATGACAAAAAAAGATAAATACGGAGAACGGATTAATCCACGAATCTATATTGGTAGCAAAATTGTGGGATATCTTTTTCTTGCACTTGCATTAATCTTGCTAATTCAGGCGATTATAAGTATTCTCACTGTTTATGGTGTCCTCCAAGTTTCTGGCTTTGCTCCCCTAATGGGTGGTCCTAGTTATATCGTAGATGCCTTCAAAGGCTTCTTCTTGATTTCAGCGCTCACAACAATTGCCTTTGGTGGTATAGGTGTGGTTTGCACTGTGGGTATCCTTCAGGAGCAGGAATGGGCTGCGGGAATTAGTTTAATTCTCATGGGTTTGATATCCTTTACAATGGTTATGCATCTTGTGATCAACCCTGGCGTTTTTGGTGCCTTAAATCTGGTTCTAGAAATCATCGCATTTGGCATCGCGCTCTTGAGTAGTGTTTATATTATAAAGCATTTCAAACGGTTTGATTAAGGATGGTATCTATCTTGAAAAAAAGAATCCTATTAATTTTCACCGCCTTAATGTTCATCGCGCTAATACTTGTTCCGCCTCCAAGCCACGGTGCTGCAGTAGACGTCATTTATTATGACGACGGGAATCCCGATTATTACCAATCCTTCGCGACTGACGACTCCGTTGCAGTTTATTTCACGAAACCAGCCGATGTTTTCAAGGTCAGCGGAATGGTTATGTTCTGCAATTCAACTGATGTCGAGAATCTCAGCGTCTGGGTATTAAATGCCCAACGAGATGTAATCGCCGGTCCGATTGCACCCTTTTTAGATCTTGGACTTCTCCCGCCCGAACTTACAGTCGACTTTGGGGATCAAGGACCTATTTTCACTTCAAGCAATGCTTCGAATTTCTATATAGTCCTGCAATGGAATGCGACACCGCACGTCGGAATTGGTATCGACACGACAACAACCTCTGGGCGCAGTTATACCAATATAAGCGGGTCCTGGCAACAATTTTCTGGCGGGAATATCATGATCCGAGCTAAGATCGAAGATATCACCGGACCGTCTTTCGACCATGTGCCCTTTGAGTCCGCGATCCAAGGAAATGATCTCTATATAAGCGTCGAAGTCAGTGATGAATTTGGGGTTGGAGCTGTTACCCTCGCATTTCGCGAGATCGTGACCAACTGGTCCTTTGATCAAATCAGTCTGCAACTCGCCTCTGGAACACCCCAACAGGGGATCTGGTATGGCGCCATACCTGCCGAGAATGTAACCTCCAACGGGTTGGAGTACTACATTTGGGCTAGTGATGAGACCGGTAACCAAAAATACTATGGCAACGCCACTACACCATTCGCTGTGACCACTTTCGAACTCATAGTAATACCACCATACATTACCATTGTCATTATCTGTATCATAGGCATTGTTGCAGTTGTACTTTACATCTATCTTCCCGAGTATAAGGGAGTTGAAAAGGAATGAGGCAGAAACTTACCTTAGTTGCTCAGCTGATATTTGTCACCTTTCTGCTTTTCGGTCTATTCGGTTCTATGGTGATGCTACCTGCTCTCCAAAATCTACAGAATACAGACCTTCAATCCACAGTCGTAAAGGATTGGACCTACATGGTCTACTTGGATGCGGATAACAACTTGGACAGCTACGGAGTCGACGACATCAATGAGATGGAAGATGGGTTCAATGACGCCGTTGCTGGCGATGTGAATGTCATTGTATTCATTGACCGGGAGCATTCAGGCGCTAAAACATATCAAATTTCCCATGACGAGGCGCCGGGGGTAGTTACATCGACCATCTTAACCACGGGATTCCCCTCCGAGCCGAATATGGGTGCCAAGCTGACGTTGAAGAATTTCATTACGTACGTGTTCAACAACTTCCCCGCCGATAAATATGTGCTCGATCTGTGGGACCACGGCGGCGGCATCTTTGGAATTTGCTGGGATGATTCCAGCGGGAATGATAAGCTGAGCTTTGACGAGGTCGACGAGGCAATTGACGAAGCCTGCACCGCTGCGGGTGAAACCATTGATATACTGGCTATGGACGCATGCCTTATGCATATGCTTGAAGTAGACTACGAGTTCCGAGAGAAGGTTGAAATAATTCTAGCATCCGAGGAAACAATCCCAGGAGACGGTTATCCTTATGATGACATGATCGAAAGCCTCTGTGATAATCCTACATGGGATCCAGTCACGTTCGCTAATGACATGGTGAATGATTACTACGCTTCATATCCTTCTAGTGATATCACACTTTCTGCGGTAGATGTCAGACCCAGCTCAATCAATCCATTGATGAACGCGTTCAATAACTTCACAGCGGAATTAATCGACCAAGTTGCTGGTGGGGAAAAAAATACCATTGCCGCGGCTCGAGCGGCAACACAGGAGTTTTACTATGATATTTTCGTAGATCTTTATGATTTTGCTGATGAGGCCCAGGCGCGATTTACCGATCCGGGCTTTGATACCTCCGCTGCTAATTTGAAATCAAATATAACCGCCGCAGTAATTAATTCAAAGCAACGTAATAATCCCGATGCCTATGGGATTGCTATTTACTTCCCCAGTTTAAAAGCTGATTATGATAGTGGCTATTCAACTGTGATCGATCTCGGTCAGGAAACCGATTGGGATAAATTCTTAACTGATTACTATGACGGTCCAAGCTATTCGCTTTCGCTGATAAGCTATAGTTACAATGATTCATTGAGCGTAGCTGCATGGAATGATGGAGACGATATTGTAGATCCAGGTGAAACCGTTAATGTGTCAATTTCAATCAAAAATACGGGGTCTGTTGGCGCTACAAATGTTAACGGAACTCTCAGCACCACTGATCCGAACATCACAATGGTAGTTGATTTCCGAGATTATGGTGCTCTATCTCAAGGTAGTTCTCTAACTCTAGATTTTAGAATCAATGTGAGCCAAACCGCGGTTACTGGCCAGGTGATCACCTTTGATTTTGTTATCAATGGAACCTTCCTAAAAAATTATGCAAAAACTAAGACCATCTATTTAATAGTGAATGTATCAACAATCTTTGGTGGGGATAGTTTCGCTAACGCTGTGGAAGTTACAGAAGGGGTGTTCAATAGCATTATGCCGGGGTTAGATCCGCTAGACCTCAGTGCATGGTTCAAAATTGAGGTAAATATCAGCAAGTACCTCATCGTATCCATTCTTACAGCTGGTTCAGGAACCGACTTTGATGCTTTTATTTACAGCCCGTCCGGTTCAATATTGACCATGGCGGCTATTGACGCCTACCCAGATACATGCAGCACATACGCGCCGGTTACAGGTTATTATCGAATTCGGATTCATCCATTTACAGGCGAGGGGGTCTTCGCGCTCAATGTGACCATTTCGGATTCTCCCGGGCCTGAGGATGGGCTTGCGTTTGGGACTGCGATCTCCTTCCGCCCGAACTACACAACCGCGACTGGTTCATGCCCCGCGGCTAGCTCCACTGGATACATGTACTACCGAGTCTATCTCTCATCAGGGCAATCGATTAGAGTAACACTTGACGGTGATAGCGCACAGCATGATTTCGACCTCTACTTGCTAGATGGTAGTCTAAATCTTCTAACCAACAGCTATGCCTATAACTACCCCGAAAGTCTAACGTATACAGCTCAGTCCGATGGCTATATCTATATCCTCGTGGTTCCTTATTCGGGTAGTGGCTCCTTCACTATCACCTTGGAATACGTCGATCTTGGATTGCCGGAGTGGCTCATCTGGGTCATCATTGTCTGTGTGGCAGCCGCTGTGATCGCTGGAATCTATCTGTTCTTTAAAGCTTCCCACTAAATTTCTTTTTTTATTTCCCTATTTTTTTTCTTTCATTAACACTTACTCAACAATTGATTTGTTTAGTCAAATTGCCCCTCAATTCTTCATAAGAAGAAAAATTAGAAATCTATAATAAACATACGGAATTAGGTTGAAACGTATTTGAGCTATCTTCGATAAATTCGCACGATATCGCGAGTCTTGGACGAAAAATCAGGGAGGATGCGATATCGTTTCGGGCTCTTCTTTTGTTCCACATCTAAAAAACCAAAATGTTCCAACCACACTAAGGTATTAGACAATTTCCGAATCAATTTTCCGTTTTCACTCTCAATTTTGAGTAATTTTCGCAACCGTTTTACGGTGATGAAGATGGTATTGGCGTCCTGCATTCTAGAGATCACCTGAATGATATCCGGGAATTCTATTTCCAAAAAGACTCAATCCTCGCTTGTTTATTTTTCTCTGATTTAGCCGGTGGTTGGTTTTTATGGAGACCCAGATTCTGATTTAAACTTGCTCTATATTGATCAAGGCTTTTTTGAAGTCCTGCTGCTTTCTGTTTCGTAAGGAACTCTTTAACTTCATCTGACATCTGCTCAATCCGGGGATTAAATAATAGAACCATATCTCGTTTCAATAGTTTTCGTATCGCAATTCGAATAAATTCGCTAGCACAAGGAATATCCTTCTCACAAATAATTTCGTCGATCAATTTTAGGTACAAATGCGGCAGATGAATCGTGGTGTTTCTTTTCCCCATAAGATTTCTCACTTTTTCATATCTGGAAGTAGGATTTTTTGGTCTCTAGTATATATTAAATAACACTTTTTATATAAGTTTTGCGCAAAAAACTGCTTTTTATGCCACGATTTTTCAATTTGCGCATTTCGAAAGGTTAATTTACGGTTTAAGGAGTTGAGGTTAGTTTCCACTGCAAACTTTCCTTGGAGAAATACTTAATTCAAAATTTAAGTAGTTAGGGTCCATTTCCAATGGAGTTGTAGGTTCGAAGTCATTTCTTATTTTAAAACAAGAACATACCAAATCTAGTTTGTTTCAGATAGTGGCAATATTCCGTTCGATTATAGTCAATTTTATATTTTTTAGGGGTGCATAAAATGACTAATAGCGCTGTTTTGGCTTCCCAACTTAATAGATATGAAAAAATCTTCAGACATTCCGATATTAAAAAGCAAGATTATTAAATCACCTTCAACAGTGTTAGTTAGATTTCAAAGCAATCTATTAATCTCAGGAGATACATGTGCTGCAAGAAATGGTCTTTAAGGGCGAACCTCCGCTAAATAGGCTTGAAAAGGATGTCATAGACAAGAAAGCAGATGCCTATGAGTCCGCATTGATCTCACTAGTCCCTATTAAAATGTTAATTTACCCCTATGTTAAAGATTTCCGAAGAAAATTGGTGAAGCAGAAGAATCTCCTTCTTGAAGCCGCAAAGAAAATATTGCAAGATCCTGAAGGAAAGCAAAATATAATTAAAAAAGTAGAAAAGAAGTATTACAAAGAAAGTCCGTTCTATGCTTTAGTCATGCTGTACATCCCTCGAATAATTGTACCGCGCCATATCCAGAAGCTTTTAAAACGGTTTGAAAGCCGAACAAAACGCTATTGTCGTCAGAGAATTCGTGATTTCACCGCCTTCCTCCGCATTATCCAAGCCTCTGATCTCAACCCAAATGCGCAGGTGAAAGATTTTTGGCAGTATGTTTTTCCCGAGGATCAACAATTCACGGGTTATCTGCGAGCCCAGTATGAATATGACCGTAAAGTTTTACGAATGTTCAAAAAAGGTGCCAGCTGGCGTAATTTCTACACCCTCGATGTGCTCAACAGTTTCAGTATCAGTTTTATTCCACTTTATCGGTTATTCTCACGAATTTGGAAGAAAATTGCCGAAGCCATGGAGGATTTTATGAAATCCAAAGTCCTGGATTTCTACCTGGTGGATTCCCTCTCAGATCATGTGTATAATCTTTTGAAGGAGAAAAGTTATCGGTTTTTGTTGGAGGAAACTTTTGAGGTTGACCCAGACGAGTTTAAAAAGACGATTCATGAACCCTGGTTTATCATGCAAAAGAATCCGCAAAAAGGCTTAACTGTTGAACGGATTCACCCGGAGGGCGCTGGCGTCCATCCTGATGGAGAACGCTACACTGCGAAACTAAGTCTCTTATTAATGAAAATGATTATCAAATGGGATGTCCATTACCGATTCGAGGGAGCGATAGAAGAGTGGTGGATTGTAAATAGTAATTACACCAAATCTATGTCTGGGTACTGTATTTATGAACGAACTCCGGAGGGACACACCCATTTTTACAGTATAACGGCGAAGGTAGAAATTTCGGAACATCTGGCCGCGCTGGGAGAATTGATGATGCCGATGCTAGAAAAGATGTCGAAGGAAAATACACAAATAATGATGGCGAACGTCAAAAAGTATTACCTTGAGAAGAACTCGAGCTGATTCTGGTTTTTTAAACGTATTTGTAAATTATTGAGAGACTATACCCCATCAGTACTGCTCCTCCTGCTTGTGCTAGCGGTGTAAAGTATCGGACAAACTCTGGATCTAAGTTTTGAGTTATAAAATATGCCTCCGGCATATCGCCTAGAACCCCGAGTAGTAATAACAAAAATCCAACGATCATGACAAGCCACGCAATTCGTTGCGCTCGAGTTATGGCGGTTTTTGCAAGATATAGAAAGAGCACTACTGGAAATAAACCAACAATGAAAAAACAGACTGCATAAAGGAGAAAAATCCAATCCTGCCATCCGGTAAAATACATTGCAAAGGATAGAAAAGTTGTAAATATCGAAGTTATCATCAAGATAAATTTAGTTCTATTATTCATGACATATTTTTCAAATGCAAAATAGAAAATTGCGATTCCCAGCCAAATAAAAACATAATAAAAAAGCCGTAAGACTAAGTCCCAAATCTCAATCGTCGTTGGCATGAGGAAATAATTGTAAAGTTCAACAGTAGATTTGCCTCCCATAAGCCTGCGTAACACATCTACAATTCTAGACATGGTGAAAAAAGTGGCAAAGCAGACTATACCTAGGATAAACACCCCAGATCCGGTTTCCATCTTCCTATATTTTACGAAGAAGTAAATTATAATAATAAAGAAAACTGCAATCACAATACTCCATAGGAAAATATCAATGGTTTCTAGGTTTGTTCCATTCAATTCCACTCACCGGACTCTTATTATCATCCTTTTTCCTTTAAAATGTTTGGTTTTTTCACTCTAAATTCTTCGATACATTTGTATTAATATTCATACTATTATTCATATGAAAGGATTTATATTCTAAAATTAATATCTTTGAATCATATCATTTTATTATTCATCAACATATCGAGGTAATTCGAGTTGAAAGAAGCAATTATCGAAACTTTTGGACTAACCAAAGTATTTGGTCGAACGGTTGCAGTGAATGAGCTCAATTTAAAGGTGACCGGTGGCATCTACGGATTTTTAGGTCCGAATGGTGCGGGTAAAACCACCACTATAAAGATGCTGATCGGAGCGCTCTTCCCAACGAAAGGCAATATCGAACTTTTTGGGGAGGATGTTAGAGTAAAAGATCGGACGAAAATCCATAAGCGCATCGGGTACGTCCCTGAACATCCAACATATTTTATGGGTATGACCGCTGAAAAAATGCTAGAATATATTGGCAACATCTTTCACATGCCAAAACAGGAACGGAAGAAGCGGATAAGCGAACTATTGGACCTAGTCGACTTAACTGAGGCGAAAAATCGCCCCATTGTTAAATTTTCTGCTGGGATGAAACAGCGAATTGGTATCGCGCAAGCGCTGATGAACGAGCCAGACCTCCTAATAATGGATGAGATTACCTCAAATCTCGATCCCCTTGGTCGAAATCAAATAATCACTCTCCTCAAAACGCTTCGTCAGGAAGGAAAAACCATGTTCGTCTCAACGCATATACTCCCCGAGATCCAGAAGATGAATGCCGACTCCATTGGGATCATCGACCATGGACATTTGGTTATGGCCGGAACGATAGATGAGTTAAATGAAACTCTGGGAACCAAACTGATTAAAATTAGTCCAAACCATGAGCTATTTCGATCTGCTCTTTCGCCGTTGGTTACAAGAATGTCCGAAGAAATTGATGTTTTAGTTATCGAAACGGATAATAAGGAAATTGTTTGGGAAACTATCGCAAAAATTTCCCTTGAAAATAAAATACCACTTAGCCAATTCAGCGCTTCAGGATTGGAAATTGAACAAATCTTCATGAAAGCGATAGAATCCGAAAATGATCAGGGAGGTTTGAAAAGTGCGTAAAATGTTACCAAGAATAAACCGGCTTAGAACACCTATACTAATTTTCTCGATGTTGTTTCTCTTCTGCCTTTTTGTGCAACAAACCTCACTTTTCGCGCTTCCGCAGCACAACTCACCGGCTAGTACTTCCACTCCACTTTCGACGAGCGTAACCTACGAATCTGGCACTACGAAAATCGAAAATCAGACTATTTTAGATGATATCTTTGTTATGCAAACTGCTGATGTAACGCTCATTAATACAACTGTTCAAGGTAGCATGTACGTTTTCAATACAGGTACCCTAAACATCTCTCGAGGCTCTAATATTACTGGAAACGTTGTCACCTTCGATTCCACATCAATTACTATTGATAATTCCACTGTCGGAGGTACAATCGAGTGTCATGATTCATCCTTATTGAACCTGACTCAATGCGATACTGGAAACACACAGGTCTGGAAATTCAATGATGCAAATATAACCATTGCAAATAGTTCTCTCGGACTACTTAATGATTTCAATTTTGAGGGTTTCCCTAAATCTAGTTACATCCAGATTTTAGATTCTCAGATATCGGTAGTAAACCTAAATGGAATATCTACGACCTACATAAACAATTCAAACACCCCAACTTTGAGTGATTCTTCACTCCCCTTTAACATCATTACAGGTCCAATTAGCTTCAATATTTTTACTATGAATTACACTGCCTATTCGACAGCTCAGCGTTCAGTCAACCTTACATGGCTGGGGTGGGAAAGCCCTATTATAGATGGGTTTATGAACCTGACCTTTGAAATATATCTAGATGGGGAATTCTATTCAACTGTAAATGGCTCTGGATTCTCCGACTCATTTTCAGGGAGCTTCATGGTTAATCTAACGGAAACCGGTCTGCATAACATTTCCCTTGTTTCCATTGATGGGAATGGAAATAATTACACTTCCACCATTGAAGTAGAGCTTATCGAATATCCGGTATTTCCCTGGTTTGAATTCTGGATTGTTATTGGAATTATAGCTGGGATAATAATTGCTGCTATTATGATATTAAAATACAAGCAGCGCCATGGCTATCAGAGCGCTTTGGGAACACTTTTGAAGAAGGAGTTAAGTGATAGCAAAATAAAAATAATACTCTTCTGTGTACTCGGTGCTGTCCCCGGAATCATCATGTTCTTCATTTTTAATAGCTTACCTGGAGAAGCCACCATTGACGGTATTCGGGGGCTGGTAAATACGATCTATACAATGTTCCTCATGTACTTTGGTTTAGCCTTTAGTATCATGTTCGGGATGGGAGCTGTGGTGAAATCAAAGAAGGATGGCTCTTTATCATGGTTTTTGAGCAAACCCGTGCGGCGCTGGGAATTCCTCTGGGGTAAAACAATTTCATTTCTCGTTATTATTATGTTCGTAGTTATATCAACTACAGTTTCCTTCGTCTTTGTAGGTATGTCCTTTATCGATCCAATTTACATCCCTGACCTGCTTTCGATGGGCGGATATGTATTTATTATAGGGCTCTCGGCACTTATCCCCTTGACTGCCATTGTCATTCTCTGCTCAACGGTGTTTAACAAGCCCGGACTAGTAATTATAATACCTATTATTCTGTTAATGGTCGTCCCTGTTATTACGAGTTTTCTACCAATTGTGACGCGACACGAGTGGCCGCTACTCTTTTCCTTCACCTATTACTATGAATCCTTAGGGGGCAGTTGGGTCGCTTCGGGCGGTAGTGGGATCTTCGGATCTATGAGTGGCATGTACGGAAGTATGTTTGGAATTACAATAACTACCCTAGATATAACACCAATCCAAATTATCTTAATTCTTTCCGGCATTACCATCGCTTGCCTCGCCCTCTCAACATACTATATCCAAAAGAAAGACATTCCCTAATCTCTCTTTTTTCCTTTTTTTTTACTTCTCGGTTCAAATTCCTTTGTATTGCTTCAAGCAAAATTAAGGCAGAATTAACCCGTGAATACCCAATAAGAATGCTAATAGCCCAATAAATGC
>JAEOSY010000491.1 GCA_016840125.1 Candidatus Helarchaeota archaeon
CAGTTCGAAGTCAAAGTCTTCAGCTTCATATGGCTCATTCGTTACGATATTTGATCAAATATCGTAACGAATGAGCCATATGAAGCTGAAGACTTTGACTTCGAACTGAGACTTTTCCGAGAGATTTTAACGGAAGCTGATGAAAAAATTCAAATTCTAAAAACTCACGCGGAATTTGAGCGCCTTATCCTTAATATTGACACGGTATTAAATGAAATAGAAGCATACAAGGAAATCAAAGAAGATGAACTGATTAATTTAATGAAGAAGAATCATAACATAATACTTGAGAGATCTGACATACCCATCCTTAAAGAACTTGCCGATATTTACTATGGCGTTGATGTTCGAAAGAAAATTACAAAGACCTTAGTCGGGCAGGTCTCAGATTGGCTTGAGGGGATTTAACCTATAAATCGCGAATAGTGATTTCATTTTTGTGGGCTTGCATAAATTTATCTAGTTCTTCTTTTGTAGGAGAACTCTGCGCGCCTCCAAACTGAATTTTAAATCCGGCACACGCATGTGCTATAATCATTGAGTCTTTTAAAGATTTTCCTCTTAATAAACCAGAAATCAACCCAGCAGCGACCGCGTCGCCTGCGCCAATTGTATCAAAAACCTTTACTTTGTAGGGGGGTACTGCAAAATATTCAGTATCGGATTTTACAATGGTTTCTTTTGATCCACCTTTAATAATTAAAGTTATAGCTTTCGGTAGAACGGATTTCAGTTTATCACTGAGCTGTACAATATCCTGCGTGGTGGATTCACCTAGCATTCGAGCCGTTTCTGGTCGATTTATGATAAGATAAGCCACATTCTCAAGGATTGGCATTAACTTCTGGTAACCCATATGAGATATAGAGCGCCCAGGATCAAAGGATACCGGGACCTTGTTATGATTTGCGACACGCGCCGCTTCTCGTAGTATATTCAAATCAGTACCAGTCATGTGTAGATGTTTTGCTTGGATAATGCACCGTAAATCTAGTTGTGAAAGAGGAAAAGGTTCATTTGCTCCCAAACTTTGTATTATAATCGGATCTCCTTCTTTATTAATGAGCAACATCGAAATGCCACTCGGTCTCTGATAATTAATTTTGATATTCGTTACATCGACGCCCTCTTTCAGTAGTTGTTGTATAATTTGTATTCCATTTTCATCAAATCCCAGAATTGTAGCTATTGAAGCTTTTATGCCTAAACGGTTCGCAGCTACAGCAACGTTAGTAGCAGATCCTCCGGGACTGTACTGGATTTCACCTTTTATTTTAACTGAACTGTCGGGTTTAGGAAATTCATCTACATAGCCTCTTATATCTAATAAGATGTGGCCAATCGTTGTCAATTCAGGTCTTTTAAACTCAGATTCGGAATCTCTCTTCTCAAAGCTACTCATAATCTTCATACCCCTGCTTTTTTCGTAAAAATATCCAGGTCTTTTCGTTTATTACCCTTTTTTTCTTTGGTTAGTATCTTCTATTTATAATAACTTTAACATGCTTACATCCTTTTTTATGGATTTTAAAGTTAAGGTTTTAAATTTGCTCTTATCAAAAAAAAGAAAATTTAAATGCGAAAATTCATAATAGAAACATCAATCCATTCTAAAAACAATCATTTCATTATCGTTCCTCAATAGAATGGCGATTTCTAATATAAAACCTCTTTTATTAAATAAAATCAGGACCGAAGGGAAAGCGGTGAAGGTAGAAAAGACTGAAGGGATCCTTGACGGAGTTATCTATTCGACATTATCTGAATTAGGTCCGAGACCGCACGTTTGGTTTCCTGAAACATTGACGTACAATAAAATTCTTGAGATCGTGATTAAGTTTACATCATATATTTCAGTAGGCGGCGCTGATTGGACTGGTAAGATATCCATTCTTCCGTTTCCAGCTTATAAAGTGCTGGGTTTGACTTATTTTTATGAAGAATCTTCTTCAGATAAGCCTGAAAAGACCAATACTGCCACTATTACGCTTTTAATCAATGAAGATCATAGCAACTTCTTCTATCAGAACATGGAAAAACTGAAGCAAGATCTTGAGGCACTTGGTGAAGAATTAAATAAGGAGACTACTCGGAAAAGGTTAATTTTATCTCGATTTTATTTTAATTTAGTTGAATTCGTGAATCGTTATCAGGCTATTCAGAAAATTACCGATATTCAAGAACCGCTTGACGAAGCAGGTACAAATTGTGTGCTGCTTTCCTACTTTCATAGCAAAATCGGACCAAAACCATTTTACTGTTATCCAGAGGATATTCTTGATAAAGAACAACAGTATCGGACTGCCAAAGAATTGGAACTGAATTTTGAGCAGGGATTCTTTACACGTTCATATCCAGATTATAAAGTTCTTCATTATTATTTCGAACTTCCGTCTGAATGGGCACGTGGAAAGAGTGAAATGTGCCTTATCTCATTAATCTTCGGAAAGATGCCTTCTAAAGAAACCATTAATGTTATTTCATTCCGACTGGCAGATCTCATTGATAAACTCGCCAAGAAACCAAGAATCTCTATGGGATTTTATAAACATGGTTATGGGATCAAAAATAATCTCGAAGAAATCGAGCAAATGCACCAATACCTCCATGATTGGGTCATCGAAGTCTATAAGGCTTGCATTGAGGAACATAAAGAAACCTCTTCTGAAGTAAAATTTTCTAATATTTTACGAGATTACAATCGTGTAAGGCTAGTGGAGAAACTTTCTGAGGGATCCATGGAGTTGACGGAACTCCATCAATGGATCCGGGAGAATCTTGGGGAAAATGCCGACCCTCTAGCGCTTATTTCACCCTTAGTTGATTTTGGATTCGCACTTGTTAATGAAATATCAGGACGGAATCATATAATCCTTCTTAAAGAACTCCATGTATATCGAATCACCCCCTCATCCACTTTGGAGAAACTTAAATCACTTGAATCAATATACCCGGATTTGCTTGAATTATATGAAACAGAAGTTCAACGATTTTTCCGTAGATATAAACCCACCCGGCGCGATACGGTTTTTCTCTCAAGACTCGTTTTCGATAGTGTTAATTATGTGATTATTTCAATGCTCCGAGAAGGAGGCGTCTTTTTAAAAGCGGATTTCGAAGAAGCACTTAGTGAAGATATACGGGACTTAGCCCTCGATAATATCGAATTCCTGAAAGAGCAGGATTTAATCACCGAGATAGAGGCCCATAATGAGCTTTTCATCCTTCTTAAAACGGATATTAAATTTGTTAGTACTATTCCAAAATACCTGCTTTCCGAGAAGAAAGACGAACGTCCTATACCAGATGCGCTGGGACAGGCACTCATTAATATCTCGAAAGCACCAGACCGGATTCGAAATATTTTTAAACGCTGGTTTTCCTAAGTCTATCTTCTAAAAAATATAGCCCATTAAATCTACAACAGGTGAAATTGCTAATGTACGATGTTATCATTGTTGGAGCTGGTCCTGCTGGCTCTATGCTCGCAAAAAAGCTCGCGGATGCTGATTTAAAGGTTCTAGTCATTGAACAGAAGAAATTACCACGGCATAAAATGTGTTCGGGAGTAATTAGTTCATTCGCCCGGAGAGTTCTTAAAAAGGAGGGAATTGGTGAGGTTCCAGATATCCTTTGCTGCCATCCCAAAAAGATCAAAGGTGCTCATGTTTACCCTATGAAGGGACAACCACCCCAAAAGCTTCGCGAGAATTCTCATAATGTATGGCGCTCTGATTTCGATTTTTGGCTTGCTACGAAAGCTTCGGAGGCGGGTGCTGAAATCCTGGATCAAACAAAATATGTCGAGTTTACTGAAGATAAGGATGCAATTCAGGTTAGATTAAAAACGATCTTTGGAGACCAAACAAAAAAATGCAGATTTTTAGTAGGCGCGGATAGTGGGACCAGTTCTATTCGGAGAAGCTTGTTTCCCGATGAAAAAATAACTTGGTTTTCAGTATATCAGGAGTATTGGAAAGGGGAAATTGACCTTGATCCCCAATATCTTCACACCTTCCTCGATCCAGAATTCTCAGAATTTTTTGCGTTAATGAACGTTAAAACAGGTTCCAAGGGAAAATATATCATTATCAATACGAATGCTTTAAAGGGGAGCACGATCCCTACTTATTATAGTGCATTTCAAGAGTATCTTGAGGAAGCCTGTGGTTTTCGCGGGGAGAAGCTCCTTTTTAAAGAAGCCTGTACATCACCAAAATTCTTTGATAACGCTTATGAATATAAATTTGGAAGGAATAATGTCTTATTAATCGGCGAAGCTGCGGGATTATTCAATGTTTTTGCGGAGGGGATTTCACCAGCTTTGACAAGTGCGGTAAATGCTAGCGCTGCCATCCTCGAGGGAGAAGATCAAGTCCTCGACCGCTATAAGCAAAAGGTCCAACCACTCTGCAAGAGTTTGAAAATTGGTTGGGAAGCTTTAGTAGAAATGTTCCCAAATTTCATCTCAAAATATTAGCGGACTTTTGATGGAATCTAGATGCCCGAACGCTTGCATATATTCAAAAAATGGAATCTATTCTTGGATTATCTACCTTGCATTTAAAGAAAAGAAAAAAAAATTAGACTTCGACTTTAAGTTTTAATTTCTTCACGAGTTCCTTATAGCGATTGCGCACGGTGACTTCCGTGACATGTGCGACCTTAGAAATTTCACGTTGGGTGCGACGCTCGCCCTCTTGGATTCCGATGATATAGATACATGCGGCGGCTAAACCTGTTGGATCTTTACCGGCTGTCAGTCCGAAATCACGTGCTTTTTCGAGTAACTCACAAACCTTTTGTTGCACGCGACCTGAGAGCTCAAGTTCTTCTCCGAACCGTGAAACATAATCGATGGGGGATGCAATGGGCATATGAATGTTAAGATGATCTACAATTAGACGATAGCTTCGCCCTAGCTCTTTTCGCTTGATACTGGTGTAGGAGCATATTTCATCGAGCGTGCGGGGTACTTTCCGGATACGACAAGAGGCATAAATAGACGCTGCTACCATCGCCGATATCGATCGTCCGCGAATAATGCGCCGTTCTATCGCTCGGCGGTAAATCACCGCTGCGGTCTCCTTTACACTTTTCGGAATTCCTAGCTGACTGGATAAACGATCCAACTCGTTCATCGCAATAACTAGATTGCGCGCAATGGACGAATGGACTCGAGTCCGAATTTGCCACTTTCGGAGCCGGTATATTTGGGCACGCCGACTTGGTGGGAGTTTTTTTCCAAAATAATCTTTGTCGTGCCAATCAATCATTGTGGAGAGACCTTTATCATGCACAGTAAAAGTAGCAGGGGCACCAACTCGACTACGTTTCTCGCGTTCATCATTAGTAAAAGCTCGCCATTCAGGACCATTATCTACAATGCGTTCAGTAACGACCACACCACAATTTGAACAGATCTGTTCTCCACGTGATGTATCGTTTATAATATCAGCCGATCCACATTCGGGACAATCTGTACCCTCGGGTTCGTCAATCACTGGGAGGGGTCTTGTTTTTAAAACAACCAATTATCTCAAGCCTCAGATTCATAAATTGCAATTTTTACTATAAACAAGGTATGTTCACACTTGAACATCAAATGCTAGATTTCTAACATTTTGAATAATGTTCAATTTTTATAAAGCTTATTGTGGATTATATATCTCTATTTAAATAGTGCAGAAATATGTGGATATTGAATCTTATTCATTTTGAATACTTTTCAAAATGAAAGATGTTTTTTTTTTGATACTCAAAATTGAGTTAAATTCCTTATAAAAGTGTTTCCATTTTTGAAATGAAAGTAAAATTGCGAATTACTTTTTAAAAAAATTGATGATTTGAAAAATTCGCGCCTTTTTCATAACACAGTTATCACAGATTGAGGGGATTGACATTAGTTTAATAATTCTATTTGTGCTAGAAAAACGTTGTTTAAGTATTTGATTTCCAATATTTAAATATTATAAGGATTAAAAAAAGGAGATTAAGTCGAATGACCGCGCAGGAGTCGAAAAGTAGTCCAGATTGGGCACATGATAAGCCAAGAAAAAAAATCTCATTCCCCTATACTGTTACAGAAATTCTGAGTTGGTTGAAAAATAACACGATCGGACCATCCCATAAATTCAAGGATTTGACAGATTTCATTCCCCAAAAAAGCATTAGAAATCCCATCACGCCTAAAGTAAAACTGGGATTCTTTGGGGATTTTATGAGAATGAAAGAAAAGGACCTATTAATAGGTGAAAATGTGATAGGGTTTTTCCAAGATGTTGATTTTTTAATTGGGAATTTCGAGGGAACAATCAGCGATGCCAAAAGAGTTTTTATGGCTCAAGAACATACGGAGAAGATCATTCCAGTATTAGAAAACCTTTTCAAACCTTCAAATTTCGTACTCGCGTGTGCAAATAACCACTCCGGCGACTTTGGCTGGACTGAATTTAACAAATCCTATCAAATGCTAAAAGATCGAGGGTTCTTGGTGATTGGACGTAGGGATGAACCGGCGATCTTATTGAATGATCAGGTTAATGTAGTCTGTTGCACCACCTGGTCAAACCAACCGTGTGATTATATTCCCTACTTAAAGGATGTAGAAGCAGATGTCAATTCCGCTGCTGTCTTCAATGTTTTGTTTCCACACTGGGGTTATGAGGAGCAATTATATCCGAATCCGCGCCACATTGAACGGGGGAAACAGCTGTTAGATAAGTGGGACCTAATTATCGGACACCATTCACACTGTCCCCAGCCGATAACCACTTATGACATCAACGGGACAAATAAAGTGCTTGCATATTCATTAGGAGATTTCTGTACGCACTTAAATCTCAAGAAATATCGCCATGGAATGGTTGTAAAGGTGGATCTCGGACCTGGGTCCGATGGTATATGGCGGATTGGAGAAGTAGAATGGAAATTTTCGTGGGTGCATAAAATAGATAAAAAGAGTTCAGAAATTCAACTCAGAGATACGTGTAAATATTTTAAAGACAAGTTAGAGAAGTAATAAATAAGTGAAGGGAAGATCTACTTTACTCTTTTTTTCCAAGCAAATCCTTTAGAGCGCTTAAGCTTTTCATTAGTTCATTTGAATTATTGGATTTATCCTCAGAACCAGATATAGGCGCAGCAGTCGGCGGACCTTGGGGATTGGCCGCGGGGGGAGCTGCCGGGGGAAAGCCTGCGGGGGGATTGGCGGCGGGGGGAGCTGCCGGGGGTCCTGCTGCTGGGGGCGGGGGTTGTGGGTGGGGGGTGCGTGGCGGGGGGGGGAGCGGCCGGGGGACAGGGTGCCGGGGGCTGGGCCGCGGGGGGAGCTGCCGGGGGAAAGGCTGCAGGCGGATTGGCCGCGGGGGGAGCTGCCGGGGGAAA
>JAEOSY010000046.1 GCA_016840125.1 Candidatus Helarchaeota archaeon
AGTGATCACATCCCTTTTACCCGTGAAGGTCTTGGTTCTGATGTACTTCACGCCTGTTTTCGGATCAATGATTACTCCCTTCTCCGATATCTCGCTTGTTGTCCTATTCAATTTCTCATTATTTTTTGCCTGTTGTACTTGGTTCATCATTATTTGTGTCGCAGGAATGATGGCACTTTCTGGATATTCCTCGATGAGCTTTTCAAAAGTAGCTAAGGCTTGATCAAATTGACCCGCCCGGAAATAACATTGTCCAACCCAGTATTTGGCGTTTTGCTCAACTTTGCTACCAATGGGTGCCAGCTTAATAATTTCTTTGAATTCGTCAGCTGCCTCTCTATATCTCCATGTGTTAAGCAGCTCCCGCGCTTTATTAAAATGCGCATCGCTGGTTTGCGAAAAAGCATTGATGGCCCAGGCCAAGCATAAGATACCTAAAATAGAAGTTGATATTTTTACTTCTTTCATGATTGCTCCTTGTTTTATTGGACCATATCATTGTTACCTATATAAACTTCCTGAATTTCACGGATAATAGTTAAAAAATGCGAAAGGTCATGTTCTCCCATAAGGGTAAAGGATACTTCCGCACTGTTCCAACCTATAATATTGACCGATCTGATTCCCTTTCGGGAGTACATGACATATTCTCTAAAGTCGCTTGATTGTAATTTTTCACTGCTCGTTAAAGCCTGTTCAAATAAGGAAATAGTACTGATACCGTTTGTATATACCAACTGCAGGCATTCCCTTCCTTCAATCTTCCTTATGCTCTCAAGGAAATATCCCGGGTAGAGGGTTTGAGATTTTATTATTTTAAAGCTGACGGCTTCTTGTGCTTCCTCCAGGTTTAATTTTTTTCCATTAGCGATATCAACTGCTGGAGATGGTTTTCTGCGAGCTGGATCATTGTAATAGTTTGGCTCCCTTAGGATAATGCCTGCTTCACCCGGCCAATCTCTTTGCGATCCTCTCACAGTATTATAGTAGAGCAGATCTTCATAACCAAGATCCATCCCACTTCGTGAAGGATGGGCTGAATAAGCTGCTTTTGTTAGTGCCTTTTCGTGCTCATTAAGATAAAAATTGATGCTAATCTTTTCACTTTCGGAATCCTCCAGTTTTGCAATTTGGGACGAACTATCACGAATATAATCTATCCCAAAAATCAGTGCGAAAATTACGACAACGGCAGCGAAAGCATGTGCAGCCTTCTTGAACCAGTACGCTATAAAGGCCTGAGTTAAGTACCTACCACGGTTAAAGAATCCTATCATTTTAGACTGCTTATATTTATCCGCTTTCTGTAACTTTTCATGTATATTGGTTAAAAAGCCATCCCAGTAGTCTTTAGGCATTTGCTTCGAGCTTGTTTCTGTCATCCATCGTCCCAACCCATCGACCTTTTGCAATGATTTCAACTCCCAGGCACAGGCAGAACAGTTCTCCAAATGTTGCTGGACTTGTTTTACCCTTCTCTGTGAAAGTTCCTCGTCTAAAAAAGCGCCTAGTATTTTTTTAATCCTATTACATCTCACGTTTGGTCACCCCTTTTATTAAACTACATAATCTTTAAGCAAGTCTCTTAACCTTTTGCGAGCCCCATTCAATCGAGACATGACGGTACCTATGGGACAACCAATGGTTTTAGCAATCTCTTTATATGATAATCCCTGTTGGACTCGCAGAATAAAGACGACTTTCTCTGTTATAGGTAACAACTCCATGGCCTCATTTATTTGTTGAGCTAATTCATTAGCCTCAATTTCTTCAACCGGATTATTTACCAATCCGTGAATAGGAGATTTGTCATTCTTAGCAAATATATCTTCCTCAAGATGGGCGTGATCATGACGAGATTCTTTTTTTAAGTAGTTAATGGAAAGATTAATCGCAATCCTGCGAAGCCAGGTAGAAAATTTCGATTTACCTTTAAACTTTTTTAAGGAATGGTATAATTGAATAAAGGTCTCTTGAGAGATTTCATTTGCATGGTGATGGCTACCGGATAGCAGAAAAGCTAGCTGATAAATTGGTCTCTTATAGTGCTGAACCAATTTATCGTAAGCCGTTTTATCTCCACCCTGACATTCCTTTACCAAAAGAATATCATCATCTTTCATAATATAACTACCTTCTTAAAGACCCTCTCTACTAGTTATTAGACAAAAAAATTAGCAAAATATTCTTAACTTTATACAGAAATAATCTAAAATCGATTTATTTATAGAAAACAATATAGAAAATAAGTGGAGGGAAATACACAGATATTAAGAAATTGTGCTCGATAAATTTTAACCAGAAATATTTGTCCATAGGACCCCTTTGGGGAAATTTGAATAATGAATATCGATTAACGAATTCTGATTTGGGAAGTAAACCTAAAACATCTTCAAAAATTCCCGATGCATCGGGATCATTCCTTATTCGATATTCAAATGTTATCCCGATTTTTATGACTTTGTCAAGGATACTTTTAAACGAATTTCTGGTATCTATGTACATAGTTAGTCACATACGTCTACCGGTACGGATTTGGGGTTTGAAAAACATTACCGCCAAATATATCAATTCCAAAACGCCGGAGGCGTGAAATGTTTCTAGTAATCATATCCCCCAATATAATTTTGAAAACTCCGTAGGAGTGAT
>JAEOSY010000047.1 GCA_016840125.1 Candidatus Helarchaeota archaeon
AGCCATTATGACCAAATAAAAAAAAGAGATGTATGAATGGTGTTTAATATCTCTTTGATGTGTTTATTTGTTTAATATGTCTTCAGAATCGGCCTAATGTCTCTAGTTCAGCAGCAATGTCTGTAAGACCAAGTTCTTCGAGTTTTTCTCGTGTTGGGATTCCGTTCTTTGTCCAACCACGTAGTTCGTAATAGTGATCCAGCAACCAATCCACTTTTTCTTGCGTTAAATGTATTCCCTTTACAGGGCCTCGGTTCGCAGGTTGGTACCAGCGCTTGGGGGGTTGATCCCAACTTCGTCCAAAGTCCGGGAATTCTCGAATCCAGAATGCACGAGTCAAGTTCCAGACGCGCTCAGAGTACTTAAACAGCTCTTCGGTCGTTTTATTGTCTCCTGTGACCGCATTATAGAATTTAGTATAGTATTCATAATCCATTCCGGCCTCAATCCATGGAAAACGACAGACTCCAAACTGATCTAACAAAGGCCGTCGGTGTTGTAGATGGAAAACGACCTCCGGTTTCCCTTCCAGTTTTTCTCGACCTAACTCGACATCCCGTCCAGAAGCCCATGATCGATTGTGATGTGCACCAATATCTGTAGTCATAAACGACAGTGCCATAGCTGGAGTAGCACGGCAGTCATAAGCAGAGACTTCCGCACCCTTAACTTGCATGGCAAAGTCTATACTTTCACCCCCCCATTTCATCGCCGCATATCGGGTGCCTTCAGCTAGCACATCACCAATCCCATCGCGGTAGGCAATCATATGTTGAAGTTTATGAACTAGATCCGCATCTCCAAATCGAAGTTCAAGTCCTCCCGTATCTTCTTTAGTTATGATTTCTTTCTCGAAGCATTCAATTGCAAACCCAATAGCCGATCCCGTTGATATGGTGTCGATACCCAAGTTGTTACAAAGATAATTGGCATATTGGAGGTCATGGACGTCAGTAAGTTCGAGATTGCCCCCGATAAGTCCTGAAGCTTCATATTCCGTAAAATGTGTTTTAAGATTGTATTTTTTGATATCAACCATCATCCAGCAGGCACAGGGACATCCAAAACAGGCCCGATCTTGTATCAGGTACTTGCGTTGGGCTTCTCCAGAAATATTCTCCCACTGCTCATAAACGCCATACTGGAAATTTCGGTTAGGGAAGATTCCAACTTCATTTGTCCAGGGAACTACCATTGTAGTCCCGTAGCTTTTAAATGTTGGAAAAATCGATCCCGATCGGATTTCTTTGACCGCAGCACTTCGGAGCTCTTTTAGTTTTTCGGGATCATGGGCTTCTAGATCACGATTTGTGCCACGAATAGCAATACTCTTCAACCCTTTTTGTCCCATAACGGTTCCATGACCCATCCTCCCGGAATTGCGCCCTTCATTGTGAGTGATACATGCATACTTCACAGCATTCTCGGCAGCTGGCCCGACAGATGCGATCTGAAATCGCTTCCCTAATTCTTTTTTCAAGATTTTTTCTGTCTCAACGGCCCCTTTCCCCCAGTATTCGGATGCATCGCGAAGTTCTACTTCATTATTCTGAATGTAAAGATACAAGGGTTTCTCAGAGGCACCTTTGAAGATAATCATGTCATAACCTGCAAATTTCAGCTCTGGAGCAAAGTAACCTCCCATCATTGAATCGGCATAGCCGCCGGTGAGAGGTGATTTACAACTAAATATGGTTCGATTGCCAGAAACGAGTTTGTGGCCGGTAAGGATACCAGTTGCGCAAATCAAGATATTTTCAGGGGAAAGAGGATCAATTCCTGGAGTTAATTCATCCCACAGTATTTTTGCGGAAAATCCTCTTCCTCCTAAATAATCCCTTGCTAAGAGCGGATCTAAATCCTCAATTTTAATTTGTCCAGAAGTTAGATTCACTCGAAGAATTTTATTGGTATGTCCTTTCATTTCAGCACCTTCACGCATTCAGAAACATTTCTGCCATATATTGGTTTCTGCAGGTAGATAGAATGAATTTTAGGAAGCTATATTCCATTTTTTTTAGAAATTACGTCCCCTTATCACGCAGATCAAAAACAAAGGGAGTTAAAATCAGTATTACGGGATTTTATTCCCAATATTATTGAAATAATGAATTATGATGCAAAAACGCAAGAATCATAGCGAATTATAGTTCATCTATTTTGAAAGGACACCCTTCCACTCCTTAGATGATTTATAAAAATTAAAGAAGGGGGAAAATTATTTTCTCCTTTTTGAAGAAAATAAGACCTGAATTTATTAAACCCCAAAAATTAGATCCGAGTATCTATATTCCAATCCGCCTACTCCGGGGCTTTTCCAGGGATTCCTTCCATTGTGGACAATTGTTCTAAATTTTTTAAATTTAAAGAAATCAAAACCTATCTCAGAGTGGATGACTTTCAGAGCAAGATAAAAATCGGAATAAATCAGTAGACGAGAGGACAGATCGTATTAACAAACGACAGCCTTTAGATATCACAATTCCAAAAGAAGGCCGAAATTTATGCGTCTCCATTCATTCGCATGTGTGAAGTTGGTTTTATGAAACAAATATATCAGATTCTGACTGATTTGAGGAAGCGAAACGTACAGTGGTATTTAGATGAAACGGAAGAGATGAAACAAAAGTTGGAGGAGTTTTTCCATGTGGTTGAAAGATGAAAATTCCAACAGAACCACTGAAGAGATAAATTTGATCAATTATAGATAATTAATTACCGTTAAACGGACGAAAAATAAAAAGATAATATAATTTGAGGGGATACTAAAGTTTATTTAATATTAATTCAATATTTAACGGGAAATAGTTAATATTACCCATAAATAAATGGTGTAGTAACCATCCTAGGCGCCAAATTGGAGTTGAAAGCGAATAAATGGAGTGGAAAAGTGTCAATTTTCGCACACATAGAAAATTATGTATATTAGGGGTTCTCTTCCTGTTAACACTGGTCAAAGTACATG
>JAEOSY010000492.1 GCA_016840125.1 Candidatus Helarchaeota archaeon
AATTGTCGGTGGGATTTTAACTTTCAGAGCGGTATTCAAATACTTGGATTGGCGCGATGGGGATGACAAAGCCCTGTGGAATTTCATTGCTCTATGTTGTGGTGGGGCTTCCGGGATTTTCTTTTTCATGGGGGGCATAGGAGTTTTTACTGGACCTTGGGCTCTCATAGAACTCAGTTTCACTCTTGGTACACTTCTAGCATTAGCGGGTCTTGGCTTAACGTTCACCTCAGTCTTAATGAAATGGTTAGACACAGAATAATTCTCTCCTTTTTTTTTTATTTTTCAGAGGTATTATATAATGAGCCAGAAACGGTTGAAGAAATTTATTATTCAAATTGGGATGGGCGTGGATCAACACGGCCAAGATATCACTAAAGCGGCGCAGAAAGCCATCAAAAACGCTATTTCAAATAATTGTCTTGTTGGACTAACTGAGATCTGTAACCTCCAAGATATAAAGGATTTGTATGTTCATGTCCAGATTGCAATCCCCTATCCGGAACAGATAAATGAGAAACGCCTCTTAAAAGCTGTGCCCTTTGGGAATAAGGAGTTAGTCGTTGAAAAGGGTGGCATGGTGGTGTCAGGAGTTCAAATACCGGAGCTAGGGGACACATCTAGTGAAATGATTATTGCAACGGCCGCGGTTACTGTTTCAATAAGAAGTTAATGATTTTTATCCTCCACCAATCGGTGGAATAAAGTATAATTCATCTCCATCCTTAAGTGGATGATCGCCATCTTTGTTTTCGTATATATCTCGTCTATTTAGCATTAAGTGGATCATTTTAAATTGCCCCTCTTCGTAGAGCTTGTCTGGGAATTTGTCTTCATATCGTTCTCGAATTAATTTCATTAAATCCTTAAAGGTACTCTCATCTGAGAGTTCAAGGGTTGGATCGGGGTTATCTAGCTCCATCAATTCTCCGAGAATACTCATAAAATGCACTTGGACTTTAATCACGGGTATCCACTCAAATCAAATGAGGTGAAAAAGTTATTTAATCTTTATTGAGGTGGATTATTAACACTATTAAGGACTGATACTAATGAGTCTTAAACAATTAATTGAAGAACTTAAAAAGAATCCAGGCATTGCCGAACAAAAAATGAAGGTGAAATTAGCCAAATCAGGTCGATTTAAGGTTGATGTTAAGGCAGGACGCCATAAAGTTATTCTTGACGAGGATAAAGCTATAGGTGGTACCTCTGAAGGACCGTCCCCTGCTCAAATGCTGTTGGCATCAATTGGTGGCTGCATGCTTAATACAATGCAAGTATGGAGCAAATTACTAGACATACCTGTTAATTCAGCTGATATAAACGTAAAAGGGACGCTAAATCTTAACGGAATGTTAGGGATCGACGAAAAAATCTTCGTCGGGTTTCAGACTATCGCCATTGATGTTAAATTTGATAGCGAGGCATCAGAAGACAAGCTGAGTGAATTGGTTAAGGCCGTTGAAAAACACTGTCCTGTGGTAAATACCGTTAAAAGTGCAACAAAAGTAAAAGTGAAAATTAAATCCTAATCCTTTTTTATTTCTCGAAATCAGATAAAGAAGAATGAAATTATAGGTCTTTCCTGTAATTTTCAAACTTTTGATCAATTTCTTCCTGAATTGTTGCAATTTGCTCATCAGATAAGGTTCGGAACCGTGTTTGGGCTCTGAAATAGTCTTTGACAGGCTTCCGCTTCTTCTTCCCTTCAACAAGGTCCCGTGTTGGTTTAGAGAGGAATAACCGTCCCTCGACGATCTCATAGAGGGGCCAAATTCCACATTGGGTTGCCAATCGCCCAATTTTGATCATATCTTTCGTATGGAACCCCCAACCCGGTGGACAGGGCGCGATAAGATGCATATAGCGCGTATTTCCTTTGAAATCATCTTTCGCCTTTTTAAATTTCTGATATAAATCAATTGGATACGCCGGATTTCCCGTAGCTATGTAGGGAATTCCATGGGCTGCCATAATGGCTGGCATATTCTTGCGGTTTTGAACCTTCCCTGATGGAGTGGTAGTCGTAAAAGCACCATATGGTGTTGAACCACTCCGTTGAACTCCTGTGTTCATATATGCTTCATTATCGTAACAGACATAGATCATATCGGTTCCTCGTTCGGCTGCGCCTGATAGTGCTTGGATTCCAATATCAACCGTCCCCCCATCGCCCGCCCAGCCCATTACCGTAATATCCTTTTTCCCTAGAATATCTAGGGCTGCCCGAATCCCGCTTAAGGCTGCCCCTGTAGATTCAAATGCAGTATTCAACATGGGGATTTGTAAGGTTGTTAAAGGGTACATGCCGCTAAAAACCGTACTACAACTGGCGGGGGTAGAAGCAATGGTTCGTTTACCTAATGCCTTGAGTGCAATGCGATACGCTAATGCGAAGGAACAACCTGAACACGCACGACTCCCCGAATATATTAGTTCTTCTTCGGGCAGATCCTTTGGTAGAAGTTTCTCTGGCATAATTATCACCTTTGAACGTTTAACCACTCCACTTTTTTATCAATTTGACCATTTTCGATGGCTTCACTTGACTTCTTCACAGTGCTGGCGATTTGACCAACATCCACATCTCTCCCCCCAATTCCCAAAAGATATCCGTGTACTGTTTTTTGAACGTGATGAGTATAGAGTGCTGCTTTTAGTTCAGTGCAAATGGCACCTTCGTAACCATAGCTCAAATTCCGGTCAATAATAATTAAATTCTCCGCTTTAACTTGTTTTGCAAAATTTGCCAATATTTCTGCGGGAAAAGGTCGGAAGAGTTTGAGGCTTAAAACCCCCACTTTATATCCTTCTTCCCGTAATACATCCGCAGCGACGGTGGCCTCTGATGCCAAAGAACCTAATGCTATCATGATGTAATCGGCATCTGCGCATTGATATTCTTTATAGAATCCATATTCTCGACCGAATTTCTTTCCAAATTCTTTATCTACTTTCTCAATTACATCGAAAGATGAGAGGAGTGACTGTTGTAATTTATACCTAATTTCGGGATAGCCTCCAAATTTCTCAATACCCGGGTGATCATGGCGAATCCAGGGAAAGGTAACGAGATTCAGAACTTTGGGATCATCTGGGTCCAAAACCGAATTAGGTTTAAAGGGTGGAAGGAAATCATCAATTAATTTCTGATCGATGGTTTCAACTGGCATAAGCGTATGAGAGAGAATATAGCCATCATAACAGACCATGACTGGACTATAAATCTGTTCTGCAATTTTATACGCCTGAATAATTGTGTCATAAACTTCCTGGTTATCCTCACAATATAATTGAATCCAACCAGTATCTCGTTGTGAAATTGAATCCTGCTCATCGGTCCATACATTCCAAGGAGCCGCCATAGCTCGATTAACGCACGCCATTACAATCGGCAAACGTGCTCCAGCCGCCCAATGGAGTGGTTCATGCATTAATGCGAGCCCATTTGCAGAAGTTGCTGTAAAAACACGAGCTCCCGTGGAACTTGCTGCAATACAGACCGTCATGGCACTATGTTCAGATTCTACGCACACATAATTCGCTTTAAGTTCTCCATTTTCAACAAATCTAGATAAAAGTTCCGTAGCTGGGCTTTGAGGTGTTATTGGATATGCTGCAACGACTTGCACTCGTGCACCCTTGCAGGCATGAGCTGCTGAATGGTTTCCATTTAAAACTAACTTTTCCCCTGTCATTCTCATCCCTCAAACTCTGCTTCGTCTTTCATTGTAATGGCTTTCGAAGGACATTCCTCCGCGCAAACTCCACATCCTTTACAATAAACCAAATTAATTTTAGGCGGAATGGTCCGTGAAACTGTTCCATCTGGACAATAAAGCCAGCATTGCATACAGACTAATTTATTTTGTTTCACAGCCGCACATTTTGACGGATCCAGAATAGGTCGCTCCGTCCGCCACGTACCTGTGCGTCCTCCTTCACCTTCCATAGGAACTGATACTGATGAAATCGGTACTTCAATATCCTTTAATTTATCTTTACCCATTTTCAGTCACGTTATTCATTAATTGTTATCTCGTAGGTCTTTTTCGCTGCTTCGGCATTTTTTTCGCCATTGGCTCCCGGAAAATGGCGTTTTATCATATTCTGAATATCCTCTAAAGTTATACTCAGATCAGTAGCTTTTACCACCGCTCCGAGGATTGGAGTATTCATGACAAGTAATCCCGCTGCCCTCAAATCTAAATCCGATGCGACTTTCGTGGCATCCGCAGTCACAACTTTGAAATTACTACTCAACTTCAAGTCACTGGGATTTTTAGCCGAATTAATAATGATCGTGCCACCGTCTTTCAACCCTGCGGTTACATCCACATCACGTAACAAGGTTTCATCCAGCACAATAACAATATCTGGATTCACGATTTGAGATCGCAATTTAATTTTTTTATCGGAAATTCTAGTTGAAGCCGTGATAGGTGCCCCACGCCGTTCTGCACCGAACGACGGAGATGCGGTAATATACATGTCATGATAGTAGTAGGCGGCCTCGGCCAAGATCTGAGCCGCTGTAATGGCTCCTTGTCCACCGCGACCATGCCAACGTAATTCTTTTAACATCGCTCATCAACTCTCTCTAGTCATAGAATCTATCCATAAAAAAATTGTTATATTTCCATGAATTTTAATCGACTTCAGTAAATAGGATAGAGTGAGGGAAAGCGAAGATTTACTTAGGTCAACTCCTATTTCGCTAGTTCCTCGTCACACTTAGCAAAAACGGCTTCTAAGGACCCGTCCCGTATTTTTTGGGCAGTTTTTTTAAGTAATTTACGGATTTCGCCTCGAAGTCTGTTAATAACAATGCGCCGCCCTACCAGTTCTAAAACGCCCCGTTTGAAATAGAGCTGAATTAGGGATACCTTTAGATTTATTTTATCTCCCATATCTTCTAACGTTACTTCCAAGTTTGATTTCGCGACTTCATTACTTTTTTCAACAATAAGACTATAGGTATTATCCTTTTCCTCAAAGAGCACATCCTGAACGATATGGGCGGTATGCTTAATTAATCCAGTCAATCCAAGAGTGAAGGAATAAACAATATCTTGGTGGATATGATTGTCATCAGTAAACTCAAATTTCATATCTGGAATAGGCGATAAAGCCTTCCACAAATGAGTACATCTAATATATTTCTTTACTCTTTCCAGTGAAATCGGTAATACTTTCGATAAATCAATTAAATTTCGCGGCATTTAACAACTTCCTCTTTTTTAATCCATTTTTTTTACTTAAACATATACTATTTAATTTTAAACGGGAGTTTAATTTGAAATGTTCGGTCCTTATTAGTCGTACTAAAGGATCCAGTAATAAGAATCCATTGT
>JAEOSY010000493.1 GCA_016840125.1 Candidatus Helarchaeota archaeon
GGATCACAATCTATTTAGAACTCATTGTTAGAATGAAAACGTTCAAGTTCCAAAAGTTGACAAACAAATAGATTTTAAGAAAATAATAAATAATTCCTTTCGTATTTCCCCTCGATTATTGTAAGTACATTTCGCTAAAGCATCAATTCTTCTTTTCTTTTCAGGTGGATTTTTTAATGAGGAAAAGATCAACGCATCCTCAAATACAATTACAAGACTTTTTAGAAGATCATGAGAATAACAATTAGAAAACTCCATTAGAATTCTTAGTTCCGTGTTTACTATGGTAAAATATGAGATTAAAGAGTTCAAAACGATAATTAATAAAATGAAATATATCGACACATGGTGGTATGTTAGGTACACAATTAATGGATATCGTGGATGTGAGCACAGTTGCTGTTATTGTGATGCACGATCAGAACGGTATCAATTGGATGGAGATTTTGGTAATACTATAGTAGTGAAGAAAAATGTGAAAGAGCAGCTTGACAAGCGTTTAACACGAGCGAGAACATTTTTGCCTGATATTGTCGCTATGGGTGGTGTAAACGATTGCTACCAACCCGCAGAGAGAAAGTTCAAGAATACGAGGCAAATCCTTGAGGTGCTATTGAAGCATAAATATCCCGTTTCCATATCTACGAAATCAATCCTGATGCTCCGGGACTTAGATCTCTTCAATAAGATTGCAGAAGACACCTGGTGTGCCCTGGCCTTTACGATAACCAGTGTCGATGAGGAGATCAGTTCATTTTTAGAACCACGGGCGGCAAGTTCCGAGGAGCGCTTTATGGCATTGGAGCGAATTAAAGAAGAATATCCCGCAATCCAGACTGGGGTTAATCTGCTGCCAATTGTTCCGTTTTTGGAGGACTCGGAAGAGAATTTGGAGGGCATAGTACGAAGTGCCCGTGAGGTGAAGGTGGATAATATAACATTTGGGGGATTAACACTCAGAGATCAAGCATCCTTTTTCTTTCAGAAAATAGGGGAGAAGTATCCCGACTTGGTGGGGAAGTTTCATAAACTCTATCAAGGGGGCTATGTGCCGAAGGACAAAGAGTATCTGTTGAAGATCAATCAAAAGATGGTGCAGCTATGCAATAAGTATTCGGTGCCATACCGCATAAGGCGGCGATTTATTCCCTCCGACTTTCGCCGGGTGAATTATCTAGTAGCTCAGGAGCTGGCGGACGAAGCGTACGAACGGCAACTACAAGGAAAGTATTACAATAATCATCTGTGGGCGTGCAACCACATCCATAATTTGACCGAATCTATCGCAGCGATAGCAAGGCGGGAGGAGTTAGAGACAATTAAGAACGTAAAGGGGAAAATTAGGGACGAAGTGGAGCGGTTAATCAAGAAGTATGATAAGGAAAAAACGTTGGAGAGCTATTTCAAGTAATTTTCCAAGGCTTTGGATTGAGGGGAGGGAAATTAAGTTTCCTTGATAGGATTGTATTCGTCTTCTGTCATGCCGAAAGTCCAAGCGATAGCGTCCCTGCATGAATGAACGGTATGCGGAACTGGAAGAACATAAATTTCATTTGTAGTTGCGTCTCGGACCTTAACTAGTTTCATGGGCGCTAGATTTTTACCCATATTAACTAGGATTAGCTGAGATCTTCCATCCTGGTCTTCAACTACGCCGCCCAATTCTCGAAATAACCGTTCAACGCCAAACTGGCGCATTAGAAGACTCCGAATTGTCACATTTTTGCAGTTAATGATCTCGCGTGCGGTAAGGGAGTCAAGTTTGAAAAATAATTGATAATCTCTAAGGGCGTCCAAAATTTGATAGTCTTCCCAATGCCCCCGGCTTTTTCTAAAGAAATTCTGTAGATTCCCTTCATGTTTTCCTGTATCATCAATCCAGAAGAAATGTTTATTCCGGGTGATGCCTAATTTTTGATCATCCTGAAGCCAGAGTACCCCCCGCCAAATTCTAGGAGGGATTAAATGTTCTTTATTGAGAAATTCTTTCAAAATTTCTATTGTCTTTTTATGCATTAATCGACGACCCAGGGATCTCTTTGGGTGATGGGGTCAAATTCGCGCTGTCTGATAACCTCATAGAAGCCAGGATCTAATTCAATAGTGGCATGTTCCTCATGGACTAATGCAGCACCCTTATTTGCGTGTAAAAACATTGTAGGACCGCTCCTAAATATATCACCATTCTGTATCCGATGAGCATGTCCCGTGGCTTCCCCCATCACAATAATATCCGTTTCTAATTTCTTTGCTCTTTTGGGAAGTTTTTCAATCTTTCTGACGAGAACATCTCCTTGTCTATACATCTTACTCAATAAAACACCTCTTATATTCTCAAGGTTAGTGTTGAATTATTCAACCATTCTTTATATAGTTTTATTGGAATTTCAATTCTAGAGGGACCATTGTTGAAAACATAATTTTAGGAAATACATAAAATTGAATCAGAAGAAAATAGTATCAATTAAAACTTGAGCGGGTAAATATGAGTAAACGAGAAAGAAGTATTGAAAAAATTTTAGCCTTATCATTAATCTCGCTGGTCTTTCTTCTGGGCTTGCTAGTAATACCAATCACAAAACCAATGACGGTCGAACGTGCAAAATTAGATTCTTCAATTAGATTAGAGGTTCAAAATGGTATAGATACGCCGAACATACTATATACTGGACATTGGGGAACCAATAATACCGATACATCAGAAGGTTTAGCACTAGATGGGAGTTCTGTGTATATAGTGGGTGACATCTATTATGGTCTCAGCTTTGGTAATAATGGATTTATCGCTAAATTAGATGCGACAGGAAATCTCGTCTGGGAGGATATCTTCAATACGACGGAGGATGAACGGTTGAAAGCTGTTGAAGTTGATAATCAAGGGGATGTGGTTGTGGTCGGTCACAGAGATAATGTGAGTACGAATTATGATGTGTTTGTTGTTAAATACAATGCGTCAGGAGAGCAATTGTGGAACAATTCATGGGATTCAGGATTTAGTGATGATGAAGAAGCCTTTGACATTGTTGTTGACAGTAGTGATAATATTTACATTGCAGGATGGCTATCAAATCTCACCACAGCTGATTACGATCCTTTTGTGGTGAAATTAAATTCAACGGGAGACTTCGAATGGAAGGGTACATGGCTTAATGATTCAGCTGACGATCGGTTCTTTAGCTTAGCGCTAGATGGAGCTTATCTCTATTTGGCGGGCTATACAACCGGTTTTGGTGCTGGAAGTCATGATGTATTACTAGCGAAATATGATCTGTCAGGGAACTTACTTTGGAACGTGACATGGGGTGGAAGTCTGTCTGATAAGGGTGAAGGTGTGGCAGTGGATGCTTCACATAATGTCTATGTGACAGGGACCACGCTGAGTTTTGGTGCTGGGGAGAGCGATGCGTTCCTTGCAAAATTCAGCAGCGCAGGTTCTTTAATCTGGAACATTACTTACGGGACATCTTTGAAGGATCTGGGTTCTGATCTGGCAGTGGATAATTATGGGTATATCCATTTGGTTGGTAGAAGAGCGCAAACTACGGGTATGATTGTTCCCTATGATGGCACCTACGCTATCTTTGATTCTTCGAGCAATAAACTCTGGGATATGACTTGGGGAACTGTTGTGGGATCAGAAGATGGGAATGACGTGGTCACTGGGAGCAATGAGGTGTATTTCACGGGTCCTCTGTGGAACGCAACAAACAGTAGTAATGACGTAGTTGTCTATGGATATCGCGTAAACCCTTCCAATGGAGGGTCGTCGATTCCTGGGTTTCAATCGAGCTGGCTGCTGCTTGGTCTGATATTCCTACTGGGGATACCTTCAATGCTGAACAAATCCAAAAAAAGACGAATAGAACTCTGAACTATAAAATTCCTTTTTTTTTATAAAAATAATTAGAAGTTTCTGCTGTTGAGTCAGTAAAAAATATATCCAGATTCGTTCTGGAGCTAAATTTTTAATAGTTTTATAAGGGCTTCCGATGAAATTGGAATAAATTCTGTAATATTTCTTATCATAGCGCCCTTATTTAAATGCTATAGTTTAAAATAATCCTATAAATTTCTTAAATCTAATGAAATCAAATGGAATTTCGTCGCGAAATCTGTCTATTTTTTAGGCCAGATGTGAATCTTTTTGAATAGCTCGACGATGGTATCGGGGTATTCATGTTTTGGGAGTTCGGTAAAAGGGCACCATTCACAAGCAACGGCATCATCCATAGCGACTGGTGTGCCTTCAAATTGGTGCGTCACATAATCGACAATGATAAAGTGATATTTAAGTTTGCCATTGGTGTCATAAATGATTTTATCCACGATATCTGCCACGTATTCCATTGCTAAAACTTTTAAACCGGTTTCTTCTGCAACTTCGCGAGCCGCGGCGATATCAGTCCGTTCGTCGTAGCTAACCATTCCCCCGGGAATACTCCATAGCCCCTTGTCGGGTTCATGCCCTCGTTGGATAATTAAGATGGTGTTGTCTTTGAGCAAGCAAGTTCCGACGCCTAAGAGGGGGTATTCGGGATACGCTCGGGGGTCACCCAGTTTGATTCACCTAAAAAGTCTGATTTTAATTGAAGAGGATCTGGTTGTAGTATCGTAATAGACCTTGTTTTTTAATTTTCTCATTTATATTTCTTTTTGAACTTCCAGATTAGCACTAGGGCTAAGATCTGTAATAGAAGACCAAGGGGTAATAAAATCCAGTAGAGAGTCGGAATTCCTAAGATGAAGTTTGTTTTATGATATATGAGAGCATAATCATGAAAATGATCGAGCCCCCATATAATATAGCAACCAAAATCTTCCAAAGCTCCAAAAGTTCCAAAATTTCCAATGAGAAACGTTAAAAATAAGGATGCTTCAATGGACTCTCTTCTGCCGAAGAGTTGATAATCAGGGCGCTGGCTCTGACCATAGACAAACATTGTTAGGAAGGTTAAGGGGATTAGAAACATCATAGTCAAACCCCAGAAACCCCAGCCCCAATCCCAAGCTCCTTCAATGAATAAAGGGGGACCCCAGATGGAGCTTTCCCAGACGGTTATGCCAACATAAATTGCGCCGTGAAAAAAAAAGGTAATGCCAAACGCCTTATGGAATTTGTAAAAGATAATCAGAGCAATGCCACCATATAAACTGAGAAAAATCAGAGCATAGAGCCAAGCTTCCATTTTAACATCCTCTTTTTATGAGATTATGTTTGTAATGTCCCCACTTTTTAATTTTAGGCTAGGATCTGATAGGTTCTATGGTTCGCATCCATATTTTTTATTATACTTCCTGATCAACCAGAGAGATAGGATCTGCATAATAAGGCCAAACGGCAATTTTATCCAATATAAAGTCGGAATCCCTAAAAAAAACCGCGGCCCATGAAAAATGACAGCATATTCATAAAATTTATCTAAACCCCATATAATATAGCATCCAAAATCTATGAAGGCCCCAAAAGTCCCATAATTTCCGATTATTAACATCAAGACTAAGGAGGCTTCGATGGACTCTTTTTTCCCGAATATCTTATAATCAGGGCGCTGGCTCTGAGCATAGATAAACATACATAGAAAGGCTAACGGCACTGTAAACATTATTAGGAGCCCCCAGAACGCCCACGCCCATACCGTACTACCGAAACAATAATATTCATCAAAAGGATCCCACATAGAACTTTCCCCAATAGATATGGCGACATAGATTGCACCTTGAAAGAAAAAAATGGTGCCAAAACCTTTATGGAATTTATAAAACATGATTAAAGCAATCCCGCCAAATAAACTTAGAAAAATCAGACCAAAGAGCCACACATTCAGTTTTCACAACCTCCTACGTATAGAGAATACGGGGATATTAGCCACCTTATAATTTTCATACATTCTTAAAAAAGGCATGGTCGTGAGTATAGGTGAGCGGGTATTTGATCCGCGGCTTGGATCTGATCGGATTCAAGCCTTATTACATAATTTTACATCGCCTACTAATTCCTGTCCGTATCATAACAAAGAGTTCCGCTCGACCTGTGCTCTGGATCCGTCATCGCGGAGAGTTTGGAACTGCCAAGGGATTAGTTTTATCGAGGGGTTTTGCTGCAACCACATCACGAACAAAGCGGATGAGATCGAAGAGTTAATCAAATTCCTTCAGATTTTTCCATTCAAAAAAAAATAGCATTAAAATATTGGAATACGATAATAAAATAGTATGCGCAAATTAATTATCACCGTAGCTCCTACCGGCTCTCTTACAACGAAAGAGCAGTTACCATGGATTCCTATAACACCCCGTGAAATAGCAGATTCGACATTAGCAGCGCATAAGGTTGGTGCCTCAGTTGTGCATATCCATGTACGAGATCCAAGTACCGGGAAAGCTGTGCAAGATCGGGAGCTATATAAAGAAACCATTGAGTATATTCGTGCAGAGAGTGACATGATTATCTGTACCACAACTGGGGGCGGTGCCACGCTAGGTGTTGGACCAATGGGGAGGGTAGTTTCCGTGGATTTAAAACCCGAAATGGCATCCCTGAATTGTGGTTCCATGAATTTCGGGAAGGCGATCTTCCAGAATCCCCCTGATTTAATTGAAAAATTTGCCAAAAAGATGAAAGCATTCGGTGTTAAACCAGAATTAGAAGCCTATGAAATTGGTCATATTGCTAACGTTCGACAAGTAGTAGAATTATTGGATCCCCCACTTCGATTTAATTTCGTCATGGGTGTGAGCGGTGGAATCCCCGCTACTGTTGAAAATTTGTTAGGGATGCGGGATTCCGCTTACAGACTCTATGGTCCAGAGAGTGTGTGGATGGTTACGGCTATAGGGCGATATGAAACGCCTCTATGTGCGCACGCCATTTTACTTGGGGGAGATGTGCGTGTGGGTTTTGAGGATAATATTTATTATTCGAAAGGTATTAAAGCGAAGAGCAACGCCCAATTAGTAGAAAGGATGGTTCGGATTGCAGGCGAAATTGGTCGTGAGGTTGCGACCACCGAAGAGGCGCGCGAGATCCTGCATTTGAAATAAGAAGAAAAAGGTGAGATGTATGGAAAAAGGCGGAAAAGTGGTGTTTTTCATAATTTCCCTGACCTTGTCGATTCTAATTATCCTATCGCAAAATTTGTGGACACAGGGGGAATGTATAAGGGAGATATTCGATTGGAGTACTTATACGGCGCCCCTTTCAACTTGTCCTGGTAACATAGTAAATGTATGTTGGCAAAATTCATTTATCGGACAAATGTTTCCATTTACAGCGTATTTTCCAGCAATTGCGGGGGTAGTTGGTCTATTAAGCTCATTCCTCATCTTCAAAAGCGAATCCGCCATCAAAACACTATTGAAGATTACGGGAATTCTAGCAATTCTTGGGTTCGGTCTCTATATTTTATCAAATGTGATTTGGGTTGTGTTTGGGAACCCGGATATGCTACTACCTAACCTTCCAGGTGGTTACTTCTGCCTCATTCCTGGGATAATGCTATTTATAATGGGTATTGTAGTTAAGAAACCGGATTATATGAAGGGACATGCGAGGGAAGATAAGGATTATTACGCCATTGGGGGAGAGGCCCAAGGATCAGTATTACCAGCAACGAGAGCTCCAATGGTTAAATGTCCGCATTGTAATGCCATGATACAAGCAGATCAAACATTCTGTGAAAACTGTGGAGAGTTTTTATAGAATATTGTTTATTTGGTGATTTTATCTTTCACCAATAAGAAGGCAAGAGACCCAAATGCCCTACTAACATTATCCCCTGTTTTTGCAGAAGTTTCTAAATATGAGATGCCCATCTCATCTGCGAATTTCTTCCCCTCCTCAAAACTCACCTTGCGCTCCTCGACAAGATCTGTTTTATTACCCACCATGAGGGATTTTACTTCCGCGCCAGCGACGGCGTGAAGTTCGTTCTGCCAATTTTTTAAATTATACAAGGTATCGGGGCGGGTCACATCATAGACGAACAATGCGGCTTGACAGCCTGAGAGATACATCTGCCGGACCTTCTGGAAGAATTGTTGTCCGGCTAGGTCCCAAAGGGCGAACGCAACCGTGATTTTCTCTAATAATTTATAATCAATCCGCATGATATTTGTCCCGATCGTGCTCTTATAATCTTGATCGAAGGTTTTGTCCACAAACCGGGTTAGTAGGCTGGTCTTTCCAACGCTTCCGTCTCCGAGTATTACGACTTTAAAACTAAATTTCAGGGCTTCTTCGACCATCTTGGGCATGGTTACATCAATCTGCTTCCGTTGTTCCAGTATTTGAACAATCTTCTCAGCGACAATGTAACTATAAGGAAGAACTGTATCAGTATCTGCAACACTAGATGTGATGGTTGTGAGAATAGCTTGCCCTGCATTAACGAAAATTAACTTCCCGACTTCCTGGGAAATAGTGGTAGTTCCAAATCGCCCACCAAGCTTGAATTCGGTCTTGATACGATCGTATAATTTTTCAATTGCTCCAGTTACTCCACCAATTGAAAGCTCATCGGTCTCTGAATCAACTTGGCTAGCAATGATGAGCCCGTCTTGATCCACAATGGCGGCTGCTTTCACATTCGTTATTTTAATATAATTTTGCAGCAACTGATTCAATAATTCACTTGTGGACACGATCAAACACTTTCTTTCCTAATTCGAAGAGTATTCTTCAGGTAACAACACAAACATGATCTAATTCAGTTCGCATTTAAACCTGATCTGATCTAATTACGATGATTTTTATGTCTTTCACTCACTATATCTCCTACCTTCGAATTTTTATAGTCAAACCAAGGCGCTCTATAGATCTTTCGATAGATATTGGGGTGGAAATCCATTATTAGCCACTTATTTTAAATTAGTGAAGAGGGCAAGAGACTGATTAAGATTGGTTATTTGTTGAACAAGCTAGGCAACAATTAAAGACCAATTTGAATTTGGAAGATATATATAAATAGTAAAACCTAAACTATTTGTAAAATATAATAAAAGCCTTTATTTACCTATAAGCCAAATGGGGCAATCCTGTGGTGAATACAGATATAGAATCCATAGTACGAGAGATTACTACGAAGATGGGTGGCATCCTCGCAGTCCGCATTTATCTAGGTATCGCAGACAGTACTGGGCATCTTGTGTATGTGGATAATGTGCTCGAACAGTTTAAAGATTTTATCAGTAGCTTCGTTAGTAATAATTTCAAGTATCTTAAGGTGGGAGACCACAGCCTACCGATTTCTGGGAAAAATATTATGTTCTTTCGCCTACCCAAAGCGATGCTAATCATCTATAGTATTAAAGGGCGTGTTGGACAGCTATTATCCTTTAAGAGCCTATTTCCAAAATATAAGAATAGCTTTGATGCATTTGTACCAGACATTGCATCAGAAGTCACAGCAGAATTAGGAATAGGGAGATTACCAGCTGCGTCGGAAGCAATTCCGGCGGTCCCCGAGAAACCCGTTGAAAAAATCGTTTTTTCACGTAAGAAGTCATTTTACAAGGAGATTTATCCAAAGCTACATAAAAAAATTAAAGATGGAGCAAAATTTAGTCTGACTGTTAGTGTTATTTTGAATTATAGTGACGGAGAAAACTCTTTTTGGGATCTATTTGATAAGTTGGAGATAGAACAAGGCCTTTTTTTTGGTGAATTCTACAGACTCTACAAAGCGAATTGGATTAAACTTCCAGATTATGAATTCTTTCAAATTTCTTGTCCGAGCTGTAAAGCGACGCACTATCAATTAATCCCCACGCAGTTCCTGAAAACAAGTCCAAAGGGATATATTCGATTTCAGGTCAGTTCAACCTCATGTGAGCACACTTATTATGTTACTATTGATAAAAAACAGAAGATTAAAACAAAAATCCTTTCAAAATTGAGATTTATTGAAGATGAAATTGATTTTAAACAATTATCAATTGAAAAATTAATCCAATTCTTAGGGCAGGATAATTTCTTCAACTTATTTCATGCTACCTTCTTTAAAAATAAGGTGTTATTCTTAGAATCGGATCACCATGCGGAAAAGATTTCAGACTTTATGAAGAATTTCTTCCCCCAAGTGAGATATCAGGAGGAAATTCAATCCCTCTCACGGAATGATTACTTGAAAATGAGCAAAAACTTCACAGATTTCCTTGTTATTGATTTGAATTCA
>JAEOSY010000494.1 GCA_016840125.1 Candidatus Helarchaeota archaeon
ATTGTTGGGATGGACAGCTCGGAAGTTAAATCGTTAAATTTTAACTTTAAATCCAAACGAAGCCTGGTTATTGAATGGGACCAACGCCTACGGATTACAACAGCTAATGTAAAACGGTTAAATTGGCTTCATCGGTTCCTCTTTTATTCCGGGTTCTTTCGACTGTTTATTTTTGGTTCGGAAGCCTATCATGATTACTTCTGGTACCCCGCTATTGGAAAGCATCGCATCAATAGATTTCTAAGAGCAGACCATGGTTGGGGGAAATTATTCCAAAGCTATCCTCTAGGCAAAACGCGAAAATATCCAGAGATCCGAGAGTGGGATCCCTATTAAAAGGATAACAAAACACTTAGAATTCTAATTTTAACTCTTTTTATGTTTCATCGATTTTAACAGAGATTTAACCCCCGTATAAATTAATGAGCAAATTATACGTTCCTTTTATTCACCCACTTACCATAAATCCTTTAAAAGCTAAAGAAGGAGTTTCTATTCCACCTATCATGAACATCCTTGGATTATTACCGATTGCAAGAATGGACTTCAGCCCGTCCATAATATTTCCTGCAATTGTAATTGGCTGTAAGGGGTATTTGATTTCGCCTTTTTTAATTAAAAACGCTGAATTAGCTACCGAGGAAAATTCAGATTGGTAATATCCAAATCCGCCCATTGGATGATTTGTAACATAAATTGCCTCTTCATCAAAAGAAGCAATGATTTCCTCTTCACTTTTATTCCCGGGAATGACTTTTAAATTTTTAGGAAAGATTGATATCGGCTGTTCATAATTTAAACTGCTTTGTCCTAGTCCCATTCTTTCACAGTTTCCCGTTGATTCCACATTCATCAACTTCGCGTAGTAATTATCAAGCATAAACTGTTTTAAGATACCTTTCTTGATAATCGGGGTCTCTTGTTGAGGATTTCCTTCTGCATCAACTGTGTTGGTATTATGGCACAATGGATTTTGCCCATCATCAATGAATGTCATTTCAGGAATAGAGATTTTATCACCTACTTTATCTGCTAGAGCCGATCTTCCATCATGTACAGGCGCTCCACTAGCATGCAGACTGATAGCAAAAATATATCCTCCAGCAGCTACATTATTAAGTAAAACCGGGAGAATAACTTTTTTGTTGAGCTTCTTCCCACCTAGCAGAGAAACCGTTTTACGTGCTAATTCATTTGTGAATTCTTCTTTATCAATTATTTTTTCTCGTTGGATTTTGGAATTGATGTTACTTCTTCGATCAGCACCATCATTTGCTATACACTCAAAGAAACAATAATTAAACGCGGTCCGTGATGCTTGTTGAACTCCATTACTATTTCCTATTGCGAACCCACGCCATAATGTGGTATAACTTCCAGAAACAGTTGATATTCTTGGGTCGAACGCCTTAGTCTTCTGTTCTATTTCATTTGCAATTTTCATTATATCTGATGTTTCTAGCTCAATGATCTCATCATTCAAAATCCCTTCTTTTCCATAGTTTTGTTTTGGTTCACAAAAGCTCTGAAAATTCGGATCCTCAACAGTAATCGTGTTGACAGTTCTTAAAGCCTCTTCCATGGTTTTTTTAATCTCTTCAATTTCAAGTGTACTAGAAGATGCTGAACTTAGACGTTTATGACCAGTAGGTCCCTGTGCAACACGGATCGCATGGCCTGCGATCCTTCCATTCTTTCCCTCCATAATTCCCTCACTGATTTCTATCTCTGATATCTTCTCATAATGTAAATATACTTCAAATTCTGCCTTCTTATCAAGCGAAAACCCATATTTTAATGAACTATCAACGATCGACAGTAATTCATCTTTGACTATATCAATTTCCATAATATCCTCTCCTACTATATTTGTCCTGCAAATTGTACTTCGCTAACAAGCAGTTTCGGCCCTCCTAGCCCTACGGGTAGGGGACTTTGACCCCTTTTACCGCAACCAAGCTGAAAATCACCGTCCAAAGATAAATCGTGCGTTCCCCCGGTAATTTTAGTTAATAATGTTAAAATATTCCCTGTGAGAGTGACTGCTTTCAGAGGATACTTTTTCTCTCCTTTTTCTATCCAATAACCTCCTAATGACATAAAAACAAAGTTACCATCTCCTTGAACTTGCCCCCCGAAGGATTTAATAGCATAAATCCCTGTATCCAAAAGTTCTAGTGCTTCTTCTTCTGTTAAGTCGCCAGGTGCAAAATAGGTGTTAGTCATTCTAGGTATAGGTTTAGATCCAAAATGAATCGCTCTACAGTTACCTGTTGGATTTTGATTAAGGAATTGAGCGGTACTTCGGTCGTGAAGATAGTTTTTCATAATTCCTTTTTCTATAATTGTTGTTTCGGTTCCTTTACTTCCTTGATCATCATAAGGGACCCATATACCCCCTATTGAATCAATATCAGGAATACCGCTATCG
>JAEOSY010000495.1 GCA_016840125.1 Candidatus Helarchaeota archaeon
ATGATAGGAGAACATGGATTAATAGCTAAAGCTGCAAATCCGTTGGGGCGTGAAGTAGCTGACCTTGTGGCCATGATACGATTTCCAAAAGGTGAAATGGCAGGCAAAACTTGCGATAAGTTTTGTTATCACCACGATATTGCCGCTACGATCTGCGAAGCGTGTGGTGTTTCTTCTAAGGATATGGACGGAAAGGATCTCTTTAAATTGGTTCAAGACGATGATTTGATTTATTACGACCACATTTCAGTAGCTTGGGGCGGTTCCATTGCAGTTTACGATGGTGTTTTTTGGTATAACGGTTACATATGGGATACCAAAGGAGGCAATTTGTGGGATGTCAAGAACGATCCAAAATTAGAGCATAACATCATTTCAGATGCTCCAGAGAAGGCAAAAGAGCTTTTAAAGCTTTGTTGGGATGACGTAGAAGAACCGATAGATATGGAATTCATGCGTCAATTTAAGGACCGATTAGGTTGTACGCCAGTGACTAGAAAATTGGCGAAAAAAAATTAAAATTATTTCTCCTTTTTCTCTTTTTTCAATGCTTTTTTCCAAAACTCTTTGATGAGAAAACTTTCAGGTATATTATCAGTCATTTCAACAAAACGCTTGGCATTAACTGAAAAAGAAAGCATGTTGGAAGGAATTTTCCATCGAACGGACGGATCAATACACCCAATAATTGCTTTCTTCTCTTCTAAATAAGGAAGTGTCCAAATTCCCTGACAACCAGAGCCAAAAGGAATCGCAACGTTATTGTTTGTTGGTAAATCAAAGTTAGCTAATGTTGTCAAACCAGAAATTGAAAGCCCACTAATCCAAAGAACTACGACTTCTATTTCTATCCCTTCTTTAATACCTTGGATACATTCGAGAATGAGGAATTCCTTTTTAGCAGGCGTTATTTCAACTCCCTCAGCAAAGATGTTTCCAAGTTCTTTAGTTTTTTTGAAGTTTTCTCGGTCTGAAACTGCAGCGGAAAATCGCTTCTTCATGTTCGAGAGCTCATCAAAACCTAAATAGCAATTTCCAGCCATGCATCCCGAACGATTTGCTGAGAAACATAATCCCCTACCTCGTGCAATACTTTTAAGATGATTGAACATGCACGACCGCGTGTTTAAATCAATTGTAAGTATATCGTCCGGTTGAGTTTCTGAATAATACCACCCCATGGCAGGAAGTTCGACTGGAATGTATTCCAATAGCTTATTTAATCCTTCTTTTACTATTCTTGAGTCCATAGTCCTCCACTCTAATTATTATTTAAAGTAAAAAAAACCTATAATTAAAATATTAAGAAAATTTTGATAAAACTCTCATTTATTCAAATAATTCCTTGAATTTAGGTAAACATTCACGGTATCCATCTTCATAAGTTCCATTTAATGGATGATAAACGCTTTCTAAGGAAACTACGCCTTGATAGTTATCTCGTTTTAATGCTTTTGCGATAGGTTCAAGATACGGGGCCACATCTCCCTTTCCAAGAGGACAGAAGTTTACTGTTGCTCTTGAGATATTCGCGACACAATCTTTAAGATGGATATGTCCAATGTAATCTTTTATCTCTTCATAAGCATCAGGATATGGGATATCCGTGCAATACATGGTATTTGGAATGTCCCAAATGATTTTTACATGATCTGTTCCCAAATCGTCAATCAATTTCTTTCCAAGCCAACCAGAGGTTATCATTGCATTGTTTCCAGTTTCAACAGCAACAATAATATCTTCCTCCTCTGCAAGCTTTGCAACTGGTTTCATGAGCTCAATGAGAGCCTCCCAAGCACCACTACTAGCTACCCATTTTTCAGCTCCATAACCACCAAAGATTATCATCTCTTTCCGACAGCTCATTATTCTTACAATCGGACAACCTAAATCTTTAGCAATCTTAATGTTTCGCTTCAATGCGTCAAAATGTTTTTGGTATGTTGCATCTCCTACTTTTGTATCCCTAACAGAAATCCCGCCAAAAATATGTCGACTAAGACACGATAACTTTAAATTATATTTGGCCAGTAATTCCTTAACTTTATCATATTCTTCATCAGAATGATCTCCGATTTCCTTACCCCAGAAGAATTGAAGTTCTGCGTATTCCATGTTAGTTTCTTTCATGACCTGGAATGCACGTTCGAGATCTTCATAATCTATTCCATCCGTAATAACGCCGTGTTTCATCTTAATTTACACCTCCACATTTCCTTTAACTTCGATGCCCGCTATTTGTTCAAGAAGCTTCACGATTGACCAATTATCACCTTCGGGAAACAAAGAAAATCCCGCTCGGAACAATTCATAAGCCGCAGCAGTCGTGCTCATCATCACGCCATTATCTTTTGCCATCTTCATTGAGATTCCCAAGTCTTTATACATGGTCCCGATATGACTTCCAGTCTTCTCAAATTTCCTTTCCATGATTAATTTTGCACAGCCCTTAAAAAGATTACTGGAAACACCGCTAGTACTGAAGACTTTGTATAATATCTCAGCTGGTACGCCCGCTTTTACACCAAGAACTAGCGATTCAAATATCGCCGTGAAGCTTGAACCGATAAATGCTTGTAATGAAGCTTTTGTGGTTTGCCCCATGCCAATTTTATCCCCTACATAGTGGATGTCTTTAGCTACGGCTTCAAAAACGGGTTTACACTCCTCAAAAACATCTTTTTTTGCAACCGTCATGAAGGTTAGCGTCCCATTTTCAGCGCCAGATTTACCACCGCTGACAGGTGTATCAACAAGATTAATACCCTTACTAAGTACTGGGCCTTCAAGCTCCATCACTTCAGATGGGTTAATTGTTGCGGATACAACAATAGTAGACCCTTCCTTCATTCCTTCAAGCAATCCGTCTTTTCCCATGACCACTTCTTTTACTTGCTTGCCATTTAAGACCATTACAAATACTATGCTCGAATTTTCA
>JAEOSY010000496.1 GCA_016840125.1 Candidatus Helarchaeota archaeon
AATAGTCGTCATGAAAGAAGTAAAGTTTGTTTTGTTCTTGGACTGGCAAAAAAAACATATCCACATGTTTTGGTGTGCTTCCAAAGTGTGTTCCTTTATACGGATCGGGAAGGGAGAGATTAATCACATATTGATCCAGTTCTGCTTCTAAACTTCCCTCAATAGATTTTTTTGGTATTGTAGTGATAATAAAATCCTGAGTTGTTGCTATTTGACCACCTTCTAGACGCCATTCTAACTTATGTCCTTTTTGCGTGAAAACAATGGGTTCTGAATACCGAATCTCTACACTACTTCCTTCTAACAGCTTTTCAACCTTGTTGCTGAACTCTGGTTTTAATTCTAGATCTATTTTTGGTCTAAATAGGATTCCTTCTGTAGTTACTAGACCCACATCTCGGGCTGCATGTCCCTTTTCAAGGTGTTGGATGGATTCTACTTCACATAGATCCATCAATCCTTTAATGTCACTTTCCTGAACTGATTTTCCATATGTTAAGTATATTTTTGGTGCTTTCATGTTCGATGCAGTCATATCCTTAATCATTTCTTCGAAAAAAACCAGTTCTTCTTTACGTCCAAGAGAGAGCAGAAGCTCTAAAATTAAGCCTGAATCGTCAGGAAGAATTCTCATATTTGATACTCCATTTAATACTTTTTCTTTCTTCTATATGTATTTACAAATGTAGTTATATAATGCCGTTAAATTTCCTCTTAAAATATTGAATTCTCCGATTCTTTTCATTATTTAAAACGGTTTTTTAATTGTGGAGCGAGATTTAAGAGATTGGACCTACCATTCTGAGGCTCCTGGATATCACTTTAATATTAATATGGACGACCGTTTTTTATTTATACAGTTTTTCTACTCGTTTCTTTGAACCCTGCATTTTTTATATTCCGTGCATTGCTATGGGCGATATTTCTATGGTGTTATTTTGTACCTATCTGGTTCGGGTTCGTAGAGTATTCCCTGAGATTTCAAACTTTCAAACAGATAATGTACCTTTTCTTTCGTTAAATTATGTTTTTTCCCCTCCCTATAGATCTGGCCACTTGTTATTCCGTCCTGGGATAATATTCTATCTACAAGTGAGCTTCTAAACTGCCGTACTTTATCACTTTCCGAGCTACCATAATAAGGTGAAGTAGGATCTCGCTCGTATTCCCTTAGAGTGTCCCTGTGAGCTAAGTCGTATTCTATGAATAACTTTTCAGCAATATCAAGAGTATCATTAACAATCCTAGTATTGATATCTGAATCCCTTAATCGTGCTAGTGAACCCGCTGCTCGGATGACCATACCTTTTCGGCCCACAATGGAATAGAACGAATGTGGTTTGACGAGATATAAACTATTAAAGAAATCGTAGTCATCTATCATATTACTGACCCAAGATTGGTAGGTACGGTCAAAATTCGCGGGGAGTTCCTCTGATGTAATTTCAGTGAGGTGTAAATGCGCTGACATAATTGACCACTGGATCTCTGGCTTAAATTCTTTAAATTCCTTATAAGATTCATCAAATCCAATTGTGCTTCTTTCAAGAACAACCGGATCATCAAGTTCAAAAAATCCTCTTTCTCTGAATAAATCTATGGTTCCACTACGTACAACTAAGGGAGAATATTCTAGAAGAAAATTGTGTCGTGTTGTAAGCTCATAAATTAAGTCCTGATTCAATCCGTTGTGAAGGGGCATGGAAAATCCTGCCCGCTTTTTTTGGTGATGCCATGAAGGAACAAGGTTTTGTAAAAATCGTCCAATATCCTCCATTTCAAAAGGATTAAGAGTGGTAGTACTTACTAGGGAGCTGATGCCTCCCATTTTCTGAAAAGTGGTGGGAGCACTGATCGCAGAAAAGAGGAGAGCATATTCTAGAGGGGGTTCAGGGGTAAATTTTTCCCGAATCATTTTCAGAATCTCGTCTAGTGTAATGGGACTTTCTAGATACGCCTCACGATAATCATAGCCCCAGTCTTCTAAAACTAAAATCCTTCTGGTTTTAATTTTTGATGACCGCCGGAGGTTCTTCGAAATTTTCTGCGCCTGGATTGTTCCTTTAAAATTCGTAATTGTACCAATAGGAGGAGGATGAGACGCTGTATACTGCACAGGAAGGGTTAATATTGTCTTAATTTTCGGATAAAAACTAATTAATTCTCTTGGAGGCATTTCGACGAATAATTGTCCGTCCCGTTGTGTGAGGAATCCCACTGTCTCTACAGTAGATCCTGTTGGACTGTTGTAAATATCCCGGAACCGTCTGAGAATAGCGAACGCTAGATTTGATGCACCGAGCTTCCGTTTAATCCGTTCTCTACGATCCCATTCACTAAGAAAGAGTTTAAAAATAGAATCAGTTTGATCCAACATTAATCATCTCACCAATATTCCACAAAGATATTATTACTATACAAGCAGTATTAGTGCCTGTATTCGGAGAATGTTATGTAGTTCCTAAGTATTACCTAAACATAAAGCGCCGAACGTGTTCGAACATATGATGTTAGTACGAACATATAAAAAGGTTTGGTCATAATCTTTGTCCGAACTATTAGTGTTAGTCAAACTA
>JAEOSY010000497.1 GCA_016840125.1 Candidatus Helarchaeota archaeon
AGGACCTCGAATCGAAACCGATTCATCGCTGCCATACACCGGTTTTGTAAAGGTTACGACTATTTCCGGTGTTGTATCGTTTGTGAGTTTGTCCACAGGCGATACGCCTGTGTCTTCTGAAATATTCCATTGAAGAATTGCAGGCGGTGGACCGGTATTGTCGATAATTACCCGGCTGTCCGGATCGCCGAATCCAAGAAGGTCAAAGTAAAGTATCGCTTCTGTTCCAGGAGGAACTCCAGAGAGATCAATAGTCACTGCAACGCGACTGTCATAGGGTAATGTATCACCTGATGATCCTAAACCTTCAAGAGTAACCGCGGGACTGACAAATGTGCGCCCATCCGGCTGGATATTAAGTAACGCATCTGTATGGGTCAATCCGATGGCAGTACCGACTAATGGTTGGCCGGTTTGTGCGTCAAGGAGAGATATCTCGAACGCATCCGGTGGACTCATGGCAGAGTGACCAAGCTGCACGGACGAGAGATAGAATGTCAGAAATGGTGCATCCTGTGGTACGGTACAATGATGATAGAGGCTGGTATTATATATCGGGTCTTCATCAAGGGTGATGAGCTGGTTTTCAAACTCTGGCAGTTCCAAGCGAAGAGCGCTTGTGTGGTTTGTATTGGTAACATCTGTCTGTTGGGCAACAAGGTCCCATTGTGATGGTAAACGTCTGGTGCTCAGAGGTAATGTTGCGGTCATGAGACGGGTTGGGTCGACAGTTGGTGGAATATCGGATAAGCCGAGGACGTGGCCGAATTCGTGCATAAGGACGGTCAAGAGGTCGACTTTGCCGTCGGCTGGACCACCGGGGATTGCGGTCAGTTCCCATTCACTATTACCCACAGCAAATTCTTCGTGGGTTTCTGGGGTTGGGTCGATGTACCACCCATATCCTGCGGCAGTTGTATCGATATGAACATTATTATTATAAGTTAATGCTAAAGTTAACCCATACAAATCGTCAAATGTAAGATGTATATTCTGAAATAATGCTGGTGAAAAATTGAAAGTGTTAAGGAGATGTATTTTTGTCATTTCATAGCAATTGATAAATCTTAAAGAGTTATCCAATGAAACAAGGTTAATTTTTTGATTTGTTGTCGCTGATGCAATGGTTATGGGAGAAGAACATATTGAACATGGTTTTGGGCTTTCAGAACTATCAACATCCCCTTTTTCCTCATCAAAATCGACAAACCAATAAGATAGATTCCAGAATGAAGGATTTTTTTCCTTCACAGAATCAAAAACAAAGAAATCCGGCTCATCTTCTCCCCCAACCATCATATCATCACCGAGCCCCCCAATTAGCCAATCAGTATTTATACCTCCAATTAATACATCATCACCTTCACCTCCACAAAGGTCATCTTCCCCATCATTACCAAACAGCCAGTCATTGCCTGCTTTGCCACATAGATCATCATTACCTGCACCACCTATAAAAATATCTTTACCAATTCCCCCCTCAATTTTATCAAATCCTTCCCCTGCAAGAACAAAAATATCAAATATCCCTTTTGCACTATCTAACCATGATGTAATATCCATAAGATCAAATGAAGTACCAACACCAATTTCAAAACTATCTCCGAAAACGACATTAAAACCATTCCCGGCTCTTATTTCATCATTATTACCACCACCAATAATCAAATCAAATCCATTGCCACCAATAATGTTGTCGATTCCGTTTCCTGAAGGGTACAAACCAACTCCAAGTTTAATTTTCATTTGTTTGAAAAATGCATCAATATTACTAAAAGGAATACTCTCAAAATCTTGATCTTTAAATGTATCTCCAATAATTAGATTAGCTAAATCTCCACCTTTAAGCATCGGATCATCATTTAGCCCCCCCACAATAACATTATATCCACCGCCCCCAAATATTGAATCTTTCCCATCATTACCGAAAAGTATATCTAAAGCAGATGACCTTGTATCATTAAGATCACCAACAATTACGTCGTCACCTCCACAACCAATCACAATATCAACAAGACCATTTGCATAAACTATATCATTTCCCTTTCCATGCAATCCAGGTAGATCATAATCCAAAGTTGTAGTTCTAAACGTCTTTAAATCCATTTTCCATTGAACACCTAAAGCAAGATTAAATTCATCGCATACTACAAAGTTGAATTCTGCCTGAGCATAAATAGTGTCATTTACTCTTGGATCATTTATGCTGTTTTCATCACCACCAATTACAAAGCTGGCCCAGCTTTTACCTGTGTATATGGTGTCATTTCCGTTTCCTGTAAATCTTAATAGGCCAGCAGCGAAGTCTAATTTAACATAGTGTGATGGTCTATTAAAATCGATCTCAAATTTAAAAGCATCCCCAATATTTTTCAAAATACTTTCAATATTGTCACCGACAATTAGGCTTCCCAATGAAAAAACTTGAGAAGATCCTTCAATTCTATCATCGCCAGAACCTCCTTCAATGTAAGAAAATGACGATTGACCAGCATAAATTTTGTCAGATCCTTGCTCTCCCCAAATAAAAGTTACAAAAGAATTTCCAAAAATAAAATCTTCCCCATTGCCACCTTGTATCAGACTTAATCCGCCAACCCCTGTAATATTATCAATATCGTGTGAATCGCTGTATAGATCAAACCCCTTTATAAATGAGAAAAATTTATTCGACATTTTTACAAGTTTTAGTAACGCTCCAGAATATGGGTTACATTTCGCAAGGGTTTCAACAATTTCAACTATAGGAAATGTAATTGATTTTTTCAAATTTATTCTAAAACCAGCTCCTTTTAATATACCTTGTCCCTCAATGACATCATTGCCTGCACCGCCAACAATATAATCAAATCCGGCTTTTTTATTATATCCGCCATCTATAAAATCATTGCCACTTCCATCAGTTTTAAGACCAATTGGTAAATCAATTTTACCTTTTTTTAAATTTAGTCCCCATTTCATTGCATCGATAAATCCAAAACTCAGAGTATCTCCAAGAAGAATATCAAATCCACCCCCACCAGCAATATCATCATCTCCTTCACCTCCAAGTACAATGCCTATTATGGCTTCAG
>JAEOSY010000498.1 GCA_016840125.1 Candidatus Helarchaeota archaeon
ACAAAAGTGTCGCTGTGGTACTTGGTCTTGTGAGCGTACTCTTCACATTCCAGTTCATATTTCCTATCAGTCTGGGAGCTGTAAATTTTTACCTACTAGCGTGGACTGGGCTACCCTGGTTTAATTCATCTTCCACCGTATCATTTGCCCCCCCCATAATAACGCTTATTGTTGTTTTCACATTCGGTCTAGCCTTTGTAGCTTTACTTGTGAATACGATTCAATCATGGAAAACTTCAATGAAATCAAATCCTGATTAACCTATTCTCCATTGATCTTTCAGGTGGAGAAGTTGCTATTTTCTCTATTTCTAAAAGTATTTTAAGGATAGTAGTAGTAATAATCAAAATCTGAAATCATTTCTTTGAGTTTTGATTGAGAAAAAACTCTTATTATTTCTCTTTCAAAGCACCGTTTCCCATTCTATGTCCAAACTTGGACAAGCCGAGTTTTTTCAAGGGGGCCCGAGGAGGTGTCTATCTTTTTGATTTAAACTAATTTTCAAGGTTAAAAGAGCAAATTATGATTTTTTTCCTGCTATTCAAAGATGAAAGAACGAAAAAGCTCCTAACGACTGAATCCTCTTAATAGAAGTATTGAATTATATTAGAAATTATGGATTCGTGCTAATAAGGACTTCTTTGAAAGAGATTTTTCAATAGGTTTAATCTCTATTCTTCGCAATTATGTTTCCTCAACTGCTCTTAATATTCTCAGAAAAATTCCTTTAGAGCAATAGGATCGCCAATAACTTCACTCCATTCGCTGACCTCAATATTCTTCTTTTACAGGATTAAAAACAATGATTGTATTTACTCTTGCTGTCCCATGAAGTTTTCTCACTTTGTCAACGACCAGCTCACCAACATCAGCAATTGAGTATGTTCGAACTTTCAAGAGCAGATCCCATTCCCCCGCAATTATCCAAACACCATAAACTCCAGGAATTTTTGAGATTTGTTCTGCTAGTTCTCGAATTGAGTGATCCTTATCTCGTGAGAATAAAACAAAAACAAATGCTAATACGTTTCGACCCATTAATTCATGATTTGGAATTCCCTTGATCCTCAGAATATTCGAATCTCTTAACCTCTTTACACGCGCTTGGACAGCTTGCCTGGTGAGAAGTATACTAAATCTATCATCAAGGATCTCCTTTAAAGTTTCCATAGAAATACTAGCATCTTCTTGAAGAACAGATAAAATGTTCATATCTATATCATCAATTTTTCCTTTGTACAATTTAACCATACTTACGCAGTTTTTTGATCTTTTAAGACTTTCCATGGGGTTTTAAGTGTATATTCCAAAGTTTGATCTAGGGATAAGTGGAGTATTGAGAGAATGACAAATCTAAAGTAATGGGTAGGGAGAAATTTCAATTAATTCTTACCCGAAATCAATTCTGAGAGTTTTCTCAGGATTCCAAAATAATTGACGCCCGTTTTTTGACTGTTTGTTGAGCTTCTGTACTAGATGAACTTGATGAGCTTGTCGAAGCATTCTATTGAATCATTAACTAAAAAAAGAAATGAATCAGTAATATCTCATCATTGAGAACTACCAATTCATTGTATGCCTTCGGTATCGCATTTTTGTGGGAGCAGCTTGTGTAAACTATGCAAACCAAGTATAGCTGGAGTAATCCGCTACTTTGGGATATTGACTAGAGGCGTAACCCCTAGCGTAATTCCAAGCGTTATAACCCGTATATCCGTTGTCTATTCCTCTAAAGAAGTAGTAGGTCATGATACCTACTTGTACCCCACCATAAGTACCGACATAGGAGAGATGCGTCTCATCGGAGGTGCTCATAGCTAAGTAGGGAGAGGCTCTAAAGTCATCCGCCCAATCGCCCGAATGGCAGGATTCAACGAAGAGACACTTACGAGGAGCCTCAAGAGCATTATACCAACTACGGAAAGTGTTGGAGTAGACAATGCTACCACCAGGTCTGAAAGCGGTGTAAGAGTGTTGGCCATTATTATTGCCATGTCCCAAGATATAAATGAAGACCGTATCATCCGAACCCTCATAAGCATCCACAGTAGCCATGTTAGACTGAGGATTAGAGCTATCACGGAAGTAGAAGAACTTCGTATAGCCTTCACCTCTGAGAATGTTAGTAAGGGTCCCAGTAAAGTAGCTTGCTGGGGTATACGCGTCACTGGCCGAGAAGAAAACGGCAATCTTTTCACCATTAGGATCTGGATCAGGATCTGGGTCAGGATCTGGATCAGGTGGTGGAGAACCTCCATTATTAACTGTCAGGTTATCACAGTAGACACTTGTGTAGCTGCGAGAGGTTCTATAGCAGACAAAGCGTAGCCTATAGTTTGACCCATCATCGTAATTGTTTGTATTCCAATTAATCGTATAAACCCCACTACCAGCATAACTCATATCATAGTAACTGGTGATTCTGGAACTTCCCAGATAAACGGCGATTCTACAGCGATAGAGTTGATATCCGTTATAATGACAATAGAACCGTATATTCTCAGTTCCGGACACCGTATCTCCTGGTTGTGGATTTATAAAATCGTAGTAGTATGGTAAGGCTTTAAACTCGATACCCTCGAGGGCCTCAACACCTGCGAGGGGTTTACCCTCTGCTTCAGCCCCTAGGGCCATCGATGCTGAGGTCATCATACACAGGCTGCTCAAAAATGCAAGCAGTATAAATAGTCCTATATATTTTGTTTTCA
>JAEOSY010000499.1 GCA_016840125.1 Candidatus Helarchaeota archaeon
TCGCATCAAAAGCAGAATTGGAGCATAATGAAACCATCATGGAATACTGCAATTATTCTCTGGGAGAATTTTTGTGGATTACCCGTCCTTGGAGAGAGCACCTCAAATTGATCAAGCAAGGACGTATTGGACCTGAAGAACTAATTGCCATGCTTGAATTTATCTACAACCATGGAGTACATTCTGGGGAAGTTATGAAACTTTTCCGTAGAGAGGGAATCCCAGTCGATGTCTACCGAGATCGCGATCTGAAATCCACAGGATATCTAATCTCGTTTTTGCTCTATGCCGCATTGTTGCATCAAACTGCTGTAAATGAGTTTTTTACTGAGCTAGGGATCACCCTCTTGAATTCTGATGCCTTTCTTCAAAAACTCCCGACCCAACCAACCCAATTAGCCCCCGAGATTCTAAGGATCCTCTTTAACACTGCCGCCGAAGCTTTCCAAAAACGAGAAGGAATTAATAGGATTCTTGCCAAATCAACGAAATTTATCAAGTCCATCCAAACAGCATTGAAGAAGAATACTGATTTAGAAGAATATTATAAATTTTTCATTCAAATTCAGCATCTTCATTGGTATCATCTACATTTTATCAAGGATCTTCTGGAGTAAAACAGAATCTCCTCTCTAAAATTGAAGCTATAAATGCCAATCGATCAAAAACATAGATGACGCAATTCTAAGAGGTTTAAATTTGGAGATTCTGAAGAAATTTCTGAAGTTTAGGCGGTGTGAATGTAGGTTTCTTTTTTAAAGGGGAAGATAGGTTTATATTTAGCCTCTCCTTCCCTTCCTTGGTGGTGATGAGATGGCACAGATGTCGGATAGTGAAGTTGAGGAAATTTTCCAATCAGCGGCTCGGGTCAAGCTCCTACAGGTATTAAAAGGCGGGGAGATATTAAGCGTTAGCGAGATCGCAGGACGTACCAAACTCGCACACCAACTAGTGCTGGAACAGCTCACTTTTCTAAAGGGGAAAAATATCATTGAATTCAGTCCAATGGACCATATTAAACGATATAGACGCCACCCAATCAGAGCGTATGAGGTATGGGAGCATCCGCTGTTGAACGCGGCAGAGAAGGGAGGCAATAAGAAGTACCACCCAAAATGACCATCTAACCTGCCCTAACAGACTAGTTTGATTGGAAACACCATTTCACAAACTGACTTAGACCCAATTGAATTTTATTCCTCCATTCGTCAATCCATAGACGGATTTGCTGGTGTTCCTTCCATTTATTGTGATATTTGGAATCAATAGCCTTCTTAGTTTTGTAAGTGAGTTCGTCACCCACGTCTGGAAACCCGCCATGCAATGGGTGGTGTATGAGAGTATGCGTCGCAGGTATCTCCGCAAAGTTCAACATGTGTGTGCCATGCTTGATCGCGTCAATACCCTGCTTGGGGATTCCACCGATGCGGATATTCCCGTTTCTCAAGAGATCGTCTCCCAAATTATTGAATTACTGAGCGATTACGTGTCCTCCTCATCCCCATCCATGATTATCAGGGAGCGTAAAGTATGAATGAATTGTTCCGCATTGGGGTTCCCATCGATGTCGGCAACCGGTTCAGGGCGGTCTGGGTGAAGTTTCCTGAGGCGGCGGTAGTGCTTCAGCCACGGACCGAAATTGTGGATCTGATTATAGCCCAGATCGACATATTCAAGGTTTTCCAAGGATTCAATTCCTGCAATCTCCATGATCTGGTTTTCGCCGAGTAAGAGACGCCGCAGCCTCGCTAAATTGTCTAACCCCTTTATTTCCGTGATCCCATTTGCGCTTAGGTCCAGTTCTCGCAGCTCCGTCAAATTTTCCAATCCTTCGATTTCTTTGAACCAACCTGCGCGGAGATTCAGCTTCCGCAGCTTAGTTAAGCTGTCTAATCCTTCGATCCGGGAGATATGGCTGTTTGAGAGATCGAGTTTGCGGAGTTCAGAAAGCGTTTCCAGTCCCTCGATCTTGCGGATGCCTGGCATGGGCTGTCGACCCTTGGAATCCGTGCGTACAAACGTGGTGGAATTAAGGCGTAAATCTTCCAGATGGATCAGCTGCTCTAGCCCCTCAATCCGATGGATAGGATTATCAGTGAGAATCAAAGTCGTCAGGTTGCGGAGATAGTCCAGCCCCTCGATTTTTTGGATGCGATTGCCAGTGAGCCTTAAGGTTGTGAGGTTACTAAGTGTGTTCAGCCCCTCTAATTTCGTGATGCGGTTGTCATAGAGGTCAAGGTACGTTAAATCGCGGAGGGTATCCAGCCCGACAATATCCATGATGGAGGTAATCTGGCGGTCGACGATCGTGAGGTATTTTAAAAGTTTGCCCCCCACCCACCGTTCTCCAACGTCAACCCGCTCCCCTGCCACTTCGATATATTGTTTAGTCACATTAATTTCTCCACTACTAATTTGTACGGGAAATTGCAATTTTTAGATCTTTCAGGTTTTCTTGTTGCGGATCCTTGAATTCTTTTTGTGGTATTCTTGTTGTGGATCCTTGAATTCGCTAATTTAAAATATTCCTCATCATAAAAAAGGTCGTTAACTTGAGCATCAATTTCATTTAATTGCTTTTCATAATCGACAGGCTTCATTATATTTTGATCCCTCTTATGCTATTAAATCCAAATGAAATTTAAACATTCTGGGAGCATACTGTTTTTAAGGAATGGAAGGTTTTGCATTACAAATGTGAGGCGGTTTGCGTTGATCCTCAACAGAATAATCAGAACAAAGATATTAATAAAAAGGTTCCGGGAGCTCGCTGAAAGCTCTTCAATTGACATCACACATGACCTCCTATTCGAGGTCCAGGCTGCGCTCGGTGATGCGAAGGATATGTGGGAACGTCAACTAGGGCAATGTGTAAAGGTTCTCAGTGATAATTGGAACAACCATGGCGATGTCCTCGTACCCTTCTCAAAACCCGCCATGATATGGGTGGTGTATGAGAGCACGCATCGCAAGTATCTCCACAAAGTTCAACATGCGTGTGCCAAGCTCGATCACGTTAATACCCTCCTTGGGGATTCCACAGACGCCAATATTGCCCTTTCTCAAGAAATAGTCTCCCAAATCATCGCTCAGCTGACCGATTACGTGTACTCCTCATCCCAATCTATGATTATCAGGAAACGTAGGGTATAAAAGAACTGAAATATAAATAAAATATTCTCCTAGAAGACCTTCAGAAGTTTTTTTTTTTTTTTAGGTTACTTCAAAATCTTTGTAGGAGTTATTATTAGAAGATATCCTTTCAAGAACCAAATATTTAATTTCATTTTCTAAATTAATCATCCAGGACTTCGGGCTCTGCCTCTATACGGTAATCTCGTTTCTTAAACTTTAAAACGGGAGGTTCTTCCTTCGACGCATCAGTAATTTGAACCCTTGTCAGACTTTTTATGGGACTTGATTTCTTTTCTGTTTCTACTGAAAACTCTTCTGAAATGTTTTTGCGAATCATCTTCCTCTTCTTCTGGGGTGAAATTTTAGGCTGCCTTCGTGAGATATGACGGTTCACCAAATAAGCTCCGCCTACCACTCCCCCTATCAAGACCAGCCATGGCCAGATTTCGGCAAGCGGTCCCAAATCAGGTGGTAACACATGAAGAATAGTATAACTCGTAGCACTTTTATGAATGGGATCTCCATGAAAATCGATCCGAATTTGGTAATCTCCTTCTGACATTTCCAATTGGAACTCAAAGGGATAACTCACGTTCGCGACAATAAGCACCCACACAAAATTCTGCTGGATATATATGCTCACATTACCCTGAAAATCCCCATTCACATTGTTGAGGTTCCAATCCAACTGCACAGACAAGTGACGGTGTCCTGTGAATTCGTACATGATGAGAGTTGGTATCCATCCTTCAACAGTGAGTGTGGAACGCTTTATGAACTTAATCTCTTTATTTTGATAAAGGCGCACCTCCAAATCATGGTTACCCTTGTACAAACCGGAAGATGATAATTTGGTGAAGTTAAAAGTGGTATCTGTAGTTGTGACTGGTAGTGTAGTAAGCTGGATTTCTCCCGCCCACACTTCCAAACTTAAGTTCACTAAATCTGTAATCACGTACTCGTCCAGCGTCAAATTCCCCGAAACTGAGAGCGACCCGTTATATTGGATTGTCGAATTTGAAATAAGTGTATTACATTTAGGATACACATGACAAAGAACAGTCCGAAATTCGATTCCCTTATAAATGGCTCGAATTATTGACTCTCTGTGAAAATCTGACCAAACCGGTGGAACGTAGCTAAAATTTACTACCGCACTACTTTTCCCAGGAATAGTAATGAGATCTGGAGTAAGGTTGATTGATGCTCCGGATATAAATTGGCATGAAATGTTTTCGTTCGCGATATTTCTGATCGTGAGTATCGAATTGTGAATGATATTGCCTCCAAACAATTGGAGATCTATCAGAGGATCAATAAGCAGTGAAGTGTTCGCACTGGCTACGGCATCCACACGTCCCGCTCCTCGTTTATACAAATCATCTGAAAATTCTTCCGCATTTCCCATTAAGGCAGCCTTGACGTCGTTGGGTGTCCAACCGGGATTCAGCTGCAACAACAATGCGATAACCCCAGATACATGGGCTGCTGCTTGGCTTGTCCCATCAACTTCGGTGTAGTAATCATTAATGGGACTACCAATGGTCAGATCCCCCGTAATTCCAGCACGGGCGGCGATAATGTTTTCCCCTGGTGCCAAGAGTTCAGGTTTGAGGCGAAAATCGAGGGTTGATCCAAAACCTCCTAAGGTTGTTATTCCATCAGCATCATTGGAGGCACCGACGGTAATGGCAAGGTTAGACACTCCAGGCTTCGCCACCTTGTAGAACCCGCTGGTGCGCCCACTGGCTACCACGACGACAACTCCCTGCCTCACCGCCCAATCCACGGTGAGGCTGAGGGCATCGGTTCCATTTCCACTATCTGACGAAGCCAAACTTAGATTGATAACGTGGGCTCCATTATTCACGGACCAGATGATCCCATCAATGATGTCCGACTCCGTCCCTTGGTTCAAGTTGTTGAGCACCTTCGCGTTCAACAAATTCGCGCCGGACGCCACCCCCGTATATAACCCACTGGAGCGATTCCCCGTCCCGGCGATAATACTGGCGATATGAGTCCCATGCCCATGATCATCCATGGCGTTGGCATCACTATTCACGAAATCCCACTCAGCAAGCACTTTGGGGTCGGAGGTGGCATCGTTCTCGTCGAAATCGTCGAGATCCCAGTGGAAGTCGTTGATCCCCGTGTCGAGTACTGAGACGTTAATCCCAGTCCCATTAATGGTATTCCCAAACTGGGATTCGAGACTGGCCCATGCCGCGGCTGGTTTGATAATTTCCACGCTTTGGGCGAGGCACCCCTCAAACTGGCGATGTGGGAGTACTTCGATTTCAGACTTATCCATTAATTCTGTGAGGGGGGCAGAGGGAATTGTAACTAAGACGAGGTTCAAGTTTTCATACCATTTAATGATTTCACCATGGTATTCACCGATTTGTTTAGAGAACCAGACGGGATCCGATTGCTTGAGATGTAAAAAAACTGTTTCCGGATCCCTATTTAGAGTATTGATTTTTAAATTTCTTCGCTGATCTGTTATCCCTCCGAATGCAATACTGAATAAGATGCAACTCACCACTACTCCGAGTGCGCATTTCCTTAGTCGGCTTGGCATGACGATACCCCTTCAGATTGTATAAAGTAATCCCTTAAAATTTAAATCCTTTGCTTTCTAAGTAATTTCAATAGCTGATTTAATATCTATTCTCGAGGAGAGGGATGAAAATACTAATGATTGATTCCTAATAATCTTGATTAAAATACTTAACAAAGAAACTAGGTTGAGCCATACAGTATAAAACTAAATAAAGTGCATTTTAAAGATTTTGAACCGTTGGTAAAGGTATCAAGCTCTTAAAAGTTCTTCTATCTACTATTATCTTCTCTCTACAGGAATTATTCGTACCTTATATCGTTACACCTAATTGAGCATCGAGATGATCCTGCAAGAAGATTTCTTCCAAACCTTAATTTAACTCATTTTAAGCTAACATTTAGAGAGGCGTTCCCATACCTTTCCTGTAATTTTCATTGGATCAATGTATGGAATACCATATATTCGAATATTGCCGAACCTTCTCCTATACAACACACCCACCTTTGTTAGAAACTCGAGATGGGATTTTACAGTAAGATATTCGAGCTGAGATTGGTGAGCGATGGCAGAAGTATTGAGTTCTCCCTGCTCTTTCAAAATTCTCAGAATTGTGACACGCTCCTCCGATTTAAAGATTTCATCCACAATCTTCTCCAATGTTGATTTCACCATGAAACTGAAAAAAGTAGTTTTATTTTAACTTTTTCTAATAGAAGGATATTAATTAGATTTTTGAATTCTAATTAAGAGAATTTGATAGTTGAAATAATAAAAACAAACTGCGGAATAAATTGAATGTAATAATTTTTCGATAAGATTTGGCAAGAATTTGAGCAAGTGGAAGAACATGCTAAATGAGGATTGTCTAAAAGAGCTTGACCCGTTGATCCAATGGTTAAACAACTTATTAAAGGGTTCGAATCGAAAAAAAAAATCGGGTTCTTCATTTAGAAAATTTCCGATGGACACAGATTTTCGGGAAGGTCCAGAAAACCCGCTTCTTGATGTTCCTCACAATTTGTTGCTTGATTTACAAATTTATCTTGAAGAAGCCAAAATAACGTGGGAGAAGCTTATGGGTAGTTCTGTCTTCAAATTAAGCAGGGAATCCCAAAAAAACCTTACACCAGAAAAAAGAACTTTTTTAAGTCGCTTAAATATCCCTATGTCTCCTAATTTTTTCGGTTATGTAAAAAATAGAGACCAAACTTACAGATGCTCCACCCTTCTGACTTATATTACCAAAGTGCTTGCTACCCCCTCTAAAAACTATAAACTCACCCTTATTAGTCTGCAAAGGATTCGTACTGAATTATATCGTTTTCTTGGGTATCTACGTAATAATTTTCCATTGTAAAAAAGAGACAGTATTCTAAAAAACCTTATTCAAAGAAACCTTGGATTAAACGCGTCTGGGGGTATATTTTTATTCTTCAGACGTTATCCACCATGAAATACGCGAAAGATGTAAAAAAATATTTGTAAGGTCTAAAAAAGACGCGAATGAGAATGCACTCGGTGCAAGAAGGCGAAACAAAATCGTTAAAAAGAAAAAATGTTTGGAAACTACCCCCGAAGGGACTTTCCCGTCAGTTTCGCATCCCATCATTTTCTTTATAAAGAAGGGTGGCTATGCGCAAATCGAACCTTGGATCAATCCGTAAATGGGCTGCATGGATGGACTCAGATCCCCACTTTTCCACACTTAAATAATTTCAATTCGAAATTATAATTATAGAACCGAAAATGCGCAAACCAGATTTTTGCGTGATTGGAAGGAGCTAATGCCCGCTCTTCGCAAAAAATGGGGCAATAAAATGAGTAATAACAAAAAATTTGGAAATTAATCTAATTAATAACCTTACTAGTATCGGATTTGGATGGATCACTTGGGATATATGTGCGATGTGGCAGTTCTGGTCTGATTTTCCATCTACGAAAACTGCACCAACTACGCTTTTAAACAAGTGGTTCATCGGAACGGTCTACCGAAAAATGCCCCAGTGGGGTTTAAATTGAAAAATGGAAATAGTGTTGAAGGACGCGCAGACGAAAAAGAGAATAATTTTGTTGGTGCTGATTATGAGGAAAAGTGCTCTAGAGCGAAAGTCAAGAGTCTCGCAACGGCAAGCAAAATTCTTCCGAATCTCTCAAGAAGAAAGACTTAAATTATAAGAGAGGAATCGATTACGGGAGTGTGACTCAAGTCCTCTTTGCACAATTATTTAATTTAGGTGAAAAGGTAAGAAATTCATCAACTGCAATAAAATATGGAAGGGATTTGACTGAACAAAGAGAATTTGAGCTTTAAATTTCACTTTTATCTGCATTCAGTTCGATTTATTTATCATCTTCATCTCATTATAATTCACTCACTTACTGATTGGTGAGCGATCTCACATTTCTTTCAGTATCCACTAACTGAAATCATGGAGTTAATTAAGAATGTCATTCGAAAATAGGGATCTCGACTCCCAGGAAGACCGTAACTTCGCGGATGCCCTCCTACATTTACCTGACAGATGGCATCACGCCTTTCAATTTGTATGGGATAATCTAACTACCAATGAAGAGGAACAGTTTGTCCTCAACAACCTCCATGCGTATCTCGATTCTGGGAGCTACGCACCACTTGTCACGGTACTAACCTTCCTACTTAAAACTAATCCAAAACTAGCAATTCAATGGACCGTATTCCTCCGCAGTATCCCTGGAATTATCCCACGAAGGACCTGGCGCCACCTCTACCACCAAATCTCCCAACAGATCTACACCCTCCAAATGAATAAAAACAACGATGCCTCTCAGCAGGTGTTATTTGGCATCTTCGTTACCCTCCGCATCATCAACCCCATCTCTAAATACGACCACATCCTACGGGACCTCAGCTACCTACTCCCACTTCACCAATCGCTACCCCCTCCTTGTAAACTCGCGCTCCAGCAAATAATCATCCCTCTCCGCAATTTCTACTTTGAGCAGGGGCAATTAACCGAGGGGTATGAGATCCAGTGGTACCTCGAGGTATTGAATATTATCGAAAAAGAACAGTTTCTCCGGGCGAAGAGCCAGGAGCATATAGTCGGGCGGATGATGGCGGAATCTGTCGCTGCCCATACTCATAATCACTATGAACCCTATTTCTCATTCATTAAACACCTGACTGAAGCCCCCTATCTCATTCCCCTACATTTATTTGAGGTGGAACTCGTCGGAATGGCGTCTGAGGTGAAGACCTTCGAAAAATCTAACCAAGAAGCCTTCATTAGCTTCCTCACTCAACAAATCCACCAAAATATTGAAAACAAATTCTATATAGCAGCACGGGCGGAGCTTTGGGCACTTAAGCAAGTTGGCGCGAATCAATCCATCTCCATAGAGGATCTCTCAGAACTCGAGTCCACTTTGATAACAATTACTCGAACTCCTCTTACTGGGAACTCGTCTGCCTCATCGAATGGAGATCCAATAAAAAGTAAAAGAATCACTCATGTGAAACAGAGATTGAATCGACCTAAAACACTTGGAAGTCGATTTGATTACACCCCTCCAACGAAGCCTCGCTCAGACAAACATCATTCTTGGATTTCATCCACTTTCAAATGGATCGGCGTCCTCCTTCTCCTTGCCTCTATCATCCTTCCTGGCATTCTCGGATTAATATTTCCTGAGGGCGATGCGATGGCAACGCCAATCCCCCGTTCCGGACAGATCACCAATTACCTCACCAGTTTACAGAGTTCAAGCGGTGGTTTCTTGGAGGATGCGTTGTACGGGGACGAACCTACGATTCGAGGTACTTATTATGTGGCGGTGGCCCTCGAATCCTTAGGATATTTTACCAACGCGAACCATGATCCGGAGGGATTCGACCGCCAAGCGTGTCTTGATTTTGTGAAATCCCTTCAGATCACTGCAGGCGGGTTCAAGAACACCCCTTCAGGTTTGCATAATCCCGTTTATACTGGAATGGCGTGCAAAATTCTTGAAATTTTAGAGCCCGAGTATTTAGCAAATATCTCCACCTCTGTGGGAATCTATCTGAACCTCCGGGGAACCTTCACGTGGAATGACATCCTCTCCGATGGATTGAAAGAGTTTTGCTATTGGACTGTAGTGGCAGCCCGTGCCTCGGGGAATTTGGATATGATTGGCTTACACACGTTGAACCTTTCCCATATTATCACCCAATACCAGATGGGAAACACAACAGTGGTAGAACTCCGGCATGATTTGAAACTAGCGTTGGGTAAGACTTTCTTCCCCCTTGAGATTTTTGACGGGTCCTTGGAAGATATTTACTATCAAATCTCTATTTTAGGGGAGTTGATCCCGAATGAGGCGGAGAAGGAATTCCTCTACAATCATCTGTTCGATACGGAAGTCCTACGGGACGTTCTTTTAGAAGAAAGCGGGTATGAGAACGGGTTGTTTGGCAATTCCATCAGTACCAACTACCTAGTTATTGATTTGCTATCCGAGATGAAAACCCTCGATGATCTGTTGGCGGATGCGGGGAAGAACGTGACGGATTTCACGACTTCTCAATACGATGGCCGGATTGGTTCCTTCTCCCGATACGTGAATATCCCTCGCCCCGGGACCACACACATCAACTTCCATGACGATGCCAGTACAGATGAGGGAATTTCCCTTACCTACGACGGATTATTCGATTACGTGGTGTTGGCGGATAACGAAACCGCGGTACCTGCGATCAATGATTTGAAAACTACTTTTTATGCCCTAGAGCTCTACCGTAGTCTGAATGAGTACTCCACCGTCACGCACTATGATTACACTCCCATTTACGAATTAGAAGGTCTAGAAATCATCGGGTTTGAACGACACAATACGACAAAGACCTTCCAACTTTATAATTTAGATGAACAAGAAGAGGAAATAATTATCAATTCCCGCCCAGCAGAAATCGATTTCATCATCCAGTACTGGATGGTGTTCACGATCTTGGGGGTGATTATGATTGCAGCGACGGTGAAGGGGAAGGAGCGAGTAGTGCCTTTTGCCATTTTCTTCATTACTCTTTTCATTTGTGAGGCAGGGGTGGGAATTTTATCAAATTTGGAGACTGGACAAGGAATTACTGAACAAATCATGGTGGTGAAAGAGGGACAGTTCAAACTTTCCCAATACCAATACTGGATGCAGGAATTAAAAGAAACAGACGCTCGGATCGTATCCATGGGGCAGTTCTATCACGAATACACCCTAGATTCGAATGATACATGGGTAATAGTATCCCATAATGTTTTATATCAAAGTGATATTGCGCAGAAAATGGTGGAGATCGATAATGAGGTCGGGATCAACTCCACCTATTTCCTCTTGGATGGAATCGAGATCGATACATCAAAAATCCAAGATTCAGGAATTGAAATTGGTTTGTTATACTATCCTACCACGGAGGAAGTGCAGGAGAACTTATTATCTTTCGAAAACCAACTAAATTCCCTTAGACAAGACTTCACAGTTCAAGGAGTGTATCTATACACTGGAGATGATTTATCACAGTATCTCGATAGTGAAGCCCATTCTCTCTATCTATACGATAAACATATCAACCGCTACATAGACATATTCATAAATGATTCATGGATAGAGGATTATTCCCAACCAGCACAAATTATTCACTCGTTACAGGGAGGAAAGGTTTATTTATTCACTTTCCATCCTTTTCAATTTCAAGACGACCTCCAAATCGTCGAGCCCACTATCCAAAA
>JAEOSY010000500.1 GCA_016840125.1 Candidatus Helarchaeota archaeon
GTGGTTTGAGGTGTGATAAACGGTTCTGTTGTTTTAAGGATTTCAGGGGGGTAATTTATCTCCACACTAAAAACTTGCCCCCCTCTATCTCTTAAAGCTTGAGTGATCAAAGTAGTCACAACATTTACCACTTCAAGATTAGTACCGGTTACTTCAACAAGGACATCTGAAGTTTCTTCCGTAACTCTTCCTACATCGTTGGAATTGATGATAGGAGGCATGGATAAGACCCGATCGTGCTTATCCTTAAGTATGGGTAAATTCCCTTTTGTTGGTAAGATATTTTTATATTCAATTCCCTTCTCGTGAGATTTAAGGATTTCATTAAGTGTGAATTGCTTTTCATAACCTAATGGTACAAATTTTGTTGATCTGGGTACTAACCCATAATAAATAGGACTTTCTATCATTTGTATATTATATATACCAATCGAGGATCGTCTGCGTCGTCTTCCATAAGAAAAATCTACTTTTTCCTGTAATTGCATAAGCTGCTTAATCAGAAAATCTGTAAAAGTTAATCCACGAACAATTGCAGCTCCAATATAAGGTCTTACTTTTTTAATATTTGGATCGACAGTAATCGTATAACCACTTGCTTCAGCAGAGATATCTGGAAGACCAATCTCCGTACCGATGATCCCTTTTATTTCTCGAGTAAGACCCTCGATTCCCCAACTATCGGGGCGATTAGAAGTTTTGCAGTCGACTTTAATTAAATCATCATCCAGATCATGCTCTTCGATTTCACATTTGGCGTAACTAAAAAGATGGTCGAGTTCATCAATACTAGTGTCTTGAGGAAGCTTCAGAATAGAACAAACATCGTTGTAAGAAATTTTATATGCTACCATGATTCAAACCTCATACAATTGGAACCTCTCGAAGCCAATCTAATTTTTGGGTAAATAATTCCCTAATATCATTAATTCCTCTTTTTACCATATATAATCGATCAATTCCAAGTCCCCAAGCAATTACAGGATCCTTGATATCGAAAGGCGCATTTACTTCCGGTCTGAATATCCCAGCTCCACCAAATTCAATATAACCAAGTTTGGGATGTAAAGCAGATAATTCAACAGATGGACTGGTAAATGGATAGAAATCAGGTTTGAATCGAACCTCAGTTGCCCCAGCAACTTCTATAGCAAAAGATTGGAGAATTCCGAGTAAATCTCTGAATGTAATAGATGGATCACAGACTATCCCTTCCATTTGATTAAATTCAGAAAGATGAGTAGCATCGACTGAATCAGGACGATAACATCGGGCAATGGAGAAATATTTAGAGGGAATTTTCAGATTATATAATGTACGAGCACTTACTGCGGTTCCTTGGGGTCGTAGGAGTAATTGAGCAGCTTTTTTAGGATCCCATTTGTACCGCCAACCACGTGAACCTACTGGTTCACCAGATTCATGTACTTTTTTTACTCCGTTGACAATTTTTTTGTCCTCGGGTAGTTTTCCATGAGAGGGGGATTTAATTGTATAAACATCTGACCATTCTCTTGCAGGATGATCTTGAGCTTGGAAAAGTGCATCAAAATTCCAAAACTCCAGTTCTACTAGAGGACCTCTCATTTCCGAGAACCCTAGGCCCAATAACTTCTCTTTTACTTCGTGTTGGAATATCAAGTACGGATGTTTTCTCCCAACCGGAAGGGATTTCGGTTTAGCTGATATTTTATACTTTTTTAGCTGTAAAGAACGCCAATCACCTGAACGAATGTTTGCAGGGGTGAGTTTCGATACACTTTCGATAATTTTTACATTGGAAAAAGCTTCTTTTCCAGTTGAAGTAATATCAACAACTGTTTGTGTTCGTTCCTTAATTTCGATAAGTTTCCGTCGTGCGAGTTCGTTTACTATATTTTCTGTTAAGGAAGCAAAAGGATCTTTTTTAAGTTTAATAATCGCTTTTTCCAAGGGAAAATTCACTGATTTTTCGGATTTGACTAAGGATACAACACCCTTGTCAATTGTGATGATTTTGTTCTTCCTCAACTGACCAATAGCTGCATTAACGGCTTGTTTTGGTATATTGAGCTTTTCAGCAACTTTCACTAATTGAATTTGTTTTGATTCGTTAAGAAATGATAATAATTGATTTTCTGGGAGACCTGCATCCGACGCTCTTTTTCCCTCATCTGTTAAATCATATCGTTTGATTAATGAAGTTATTCTAGTCACAAAATCCTTCGCTAATAACTGAAACATCAGAAGCTCAACTTTTGCTCTTGGCATTTGAAGAATTTCAGCCAATTCATCAAGAGTTTTGTTTTTTGTTTCAAGAATTACTTCAAGTAATTGTTTCATTTCCGGACTTATTGAAAGGGGGTCACTACTCACTAAATCGATCTCCTTTAACCGAAATA
>JAEOSY010000501.1 GCA_016840125.1 Candidatus Helarchaeota archaeon
AATGCAGATGAATTACAATTATTATTAGCAAGCAGATGTGGTTCTCTTACAGCAAAAGATATAGAAAAATGTATCCATAAAAAATGGAAAAAATATAGAATTAGAGGCGAGTGGTTTCAATTATCTTCTGAAATAATTAGTTGGTTTATTAGAATGGAAATTATTCACGCAAGATTATGTATGTTTGTCTATAAAACAGAGTATATTAGAAAAGCTAAATTTAATAGATTTCCCTCAAGAGGAAATATAGTAAAATTTTTTGAGATAGAAGAAGAATGGAAAGAATTAAATAAGGAGTGAGAAACGTCCATATTCCTAATATGGGCCAAGATAGGTTTCAAATAAAATATGCATGGCAAATTGAGAAAAAATTAATAAATTTAGAGCCTTCAACCAAATCTTTAATTCTATTATGGGACTTGCATTTCCTATTGCCTACTTTGGTTATGTGGTTGGAGAAAAATTCTTTATAACCTTAGCTAAAAAATCAAAGCTAGATCGTTTGTACAACACAGTATTATTAACCAAACTTACAGATTTGAACGAGATCCTTGATTCTGTCTAAAATTTCTCGATTCTTGTAAACTTCTAACGAAGAGCTCTACCTTTTGTAAACTCCTAATTAGGTAGAAAAAAAATGAGAGGTATCTGGACTTGGAGGGGATTTATTCTCAAATTATTAAATGTCGTCTGTCCTTTCACCAGAGGCATTAACAGATTTTAGTGGGTGATGCCCCGCAAAAGGAAATGTAGGGAGGAGGGGGTTGGGGTTAAAAAACAGAAATTAATACAGGGCATCACCTTTCACCTTTAATTATGCCTCCCGCATTTCTTGTTTGGGTTGAACTCCGTTTTGACTCCCCGTCAGTCAAATGTGACTAGATTGTAGTGAAAAAGTTCACTCTTTTAAGTCTTTTTACTACTTACATAAAAATTAAGCCCGCTCCCAAAAAGGATGGGCGACCTCGAACTGTTCGCGAAGAGAACCAAGGATACCGCACTTGGGACAGCGAAGGATGGGATTAGTAGGTGCTTTTTTCACCATCCACTCTTTCCCACAGGACTTACATTTAATAAGAACTTTATTAGGGTGTAAAAAGAACATCAAATTTTTCACCTTTTCATATTGATGCTGTCCTTATTTTGAGATTTCATTCAATCACTGCTTTCAATTATCATAACGAAACTTATCAACATGCAAAAGATTGTTCTTAACATGTCAATTTTCCAACCACGGGAAAAATCAAGAGGTAAATTCGGGATAATAGTTACGGAAAAACCCAATTCCACAGATGAATAGACTGAGAAAGACGATAGAGAGCGAAAAGAAAGAGTAGGATTGGGAGAACTCCGCAAATCCATAGGGTGTGAGGGTTACCAACAGTAACATCAGTATCCAATACCAGTTCGTCCCTCGTTTCGCATCGGTAATGGTTTTAAACTTCTTATGCATTTTTAGTGTTACATAGACATACCACGCCAGAGGAATCAATGCAATGATTCCATACAAGAGCCGATAAACGAACTCGAGTTGAATCTCATAGAAGTAGATCAAGTGCCATAAGGGTGCTTGGGAAGAAAAAAAAGTGATCGAACTCAGTTTATACCATTTTAGTTCTGCTTTAAAACGATCTAAGTCTGGATTCAATTTGAGCTTAGGATTATTCAATTGAATTAAGATGAGAATGAGCCCCCCAATGATTATTGAAATATAAATAGTTATTGAGATTGGATTGTTCGGAAGATAAGGTGTTGAAGCGCTAAAAATTGATAGGACACTGAAATAAGCTGCGAGAGAAATAATTAATAACAATCTCCTCGTTTCAGCATCCAAAAATATCCCCTAAAAAGATCAAGCAATTCAAATTTAAATAGATTATTGTTCTTCCATTCGTCTCTTAATTAAACAGATGTGAAGTGTGATGGGCAGACCCGCTCGTGAAAAGGGGGAGGGGAGGAGGGAATAATACATTATATAAAAGTAATGGGATCTGCCTGGCATCCTTCACGTCCGACTTTTCAAGTAATGCTAGAGCACCTCTCTGCTAAAAAGGTTTCTATGGGATTACATAGCTATAAATAGGAAAACTTACTTAACAAAGATAATAAGCTGGTTGGTGCATCAGAGAAGAAAAATCAAAAGGAAGAGGGGCGGGAGCCCCATCCAATTTAGCGCATATAATTCAAAACGACTTTTTAAAAGGGTGTTGGATGAGTAGAATGAATTTTGGAAAAGTTGGGGTAATAATTCAAGGAATTAATAAGGGCATTGGGGCGTTTACGAACTTATGGCGCAAATTTAATGGATTCCTCCTCATCGCCCTCATCGTTGGTATTGCGAACTTTTCTACCATATTCTTCTCAGGAGGGCCCGCCTATCATATAGCAATAGACACTTTTTTCTCAGTGAATTCAATCATTGTGTTTTTTGGTGTTTTGTATCTCATCGGGGTTGGTTCACTGCTTTTGTACGTGGGTGGGAGAGCTTTCCGCATCTATACGCATCCAGAGCAATCATCCACAACCCGTTTCTACCTATTTCTCGGTATCATATTAGGCATCTTTCTTGCATTTGATATTCTAACCTACATTTACCTGATCGTTTTTCCCTTCTCCTTTCCCCAGATGATCGTTTATGGTCCCACTGGAATGTATTATAACCCTCCCTTCTTTGAGATTGGTCCGGGATTTGTCTCGACTGTCGGTCTGACCACCTTAATTATTATAGGCATGATTTCGGATATTATCTATGAAAGACTCCTGCTGCGTCGCCTCTACCAAACGTATTTGCCCATGTATGCACCGAAGAAACAGAACCAGATGAGGATCTGACACTTTTGTAAATTAATTGTAATGTTGTAAAATTAGGGGGCGGGGAACGATGAAGGAAAAAGCTCTGGTCATTTCAAGGTATTGGCGGTATTTAGTGGAAGTCTCCATCTTCGTATTTTTGCTAGGGCAGCCGACAGTTGGATTCTATAGTAGCGGGTTTGTTAGTGTTTTGTGGATGAGTATCATGACAATGGTTCAAGGTATCCTCTTTCTTATTACCTTAATTATTACGTTTTTTGCTTATAGCAAGGTTTTTAAAATGAAGCGCTACCAGTGGTCATATCTAACCCTTAGTATTCTTCTCCTTTCAACCCTTTTCTTCTTCGTGATATGTTTTCATTTGGTGGAAATTTTTCAACTTCCCCTCGCTTTTTATATCTCCAATTTCTGGCTTTTGATTATAGTCTTTGACATTTTTTTGAGCCTCTTCCTGTTGTGTCATACATACGTGAAGTTTAAGTCAGACGAGTTGGAAACGCCTCCCCCGACCCACCGCATCTTGAAATTTATTGGCGTATCACTTCTTATTGCAGGATTTCTGCTATTTACCGCGTTGATTTGGGCATTTATTAATGACTATAATGAGTATTCTTACATGCCAATTGTAGTTATTTTGTTTGCCACTTCGGTCACGGGGTCATTTATGGCGATGGATCGCGGGTTTGGCGTTTTTGGGTCTTTCAAAAAGTATAAGGATGAGACTAATTTGAGTCTAAAATTGGAGATCCTTATTTTTCTCTTGAGTTGCTTCACTGCCATCGGGATCTCGCTGGGCTTCATTGGGATAAGCCTCTTGAGATAGTAAAATTTGTAAACTTCTAACCAAGAGGTCTAAATTTCTTAAAAGCCATCGTATCATATTCAAGTTTTAT
>JAEOSY010000048.1 GCA_016840125.1 Candidatus Helarchaeota archaeon
CATCCAATATAGATCAAGGTGAGAAAATGGCCCCGGTAGATGTACTAGACGCATCAAGGTTGTTAGCTGATGAAAACACTTTGAAAATTTTGGCCGGTTCATTCGATAGAGCAAGATCAGCTCAGGAATTGAGTAATAAATTCAAGATCCCAATCGCAGTGTGCTACCGCAAGATACATGACCTGGAGGACTCAGGATTGATGGAGTGCGTGGATAAGATACTTACCCAGGATGGTCGAAGAGTTAAATTATATCGATCTCAGCTGAAAGGTGCGTACATTTTCTTTGAACGTGGAAAACTTAGGGTACATCTTGATCTTACCCAGGTACCACAGGTGGATTTTGATAAGACTTGGGACGCATTGGAAATTATTCATTCTGGAGTATAAAGCTAACCTACCCAAGTTTAAACTTGTTATTTTAATCACATTTTTAAAAATCTTAGAAATAAGGTTACCATCAACCACTGATAATTGAATGGGATTGAAAAAGATTATTAATAAAAACATTTCCCTATTTTCATTCTTCATTTCACATTTAGAATTCTTATTTTTATTTGAAAAACTTAATCAGAATTCTAACCCTAGGATGATTAATTATTATTTTTCTGTTAGATATTAAACTAGAATTCCATTAACTGTTCCTTCTAACTAGACTAGACTCCAACTCTGACCCCTGATAAATCCTAATTTGACCATTCCTAGATTGGGAGAAGAGGCAAAAAAATAAGGAAATATTGTACAATTCTTATATAATATATATATTTTCAAATTTGATAACTTCAACAATAAGCTTAATAGAAGAAATATCGATTTTAACTACAGATTCTGTATTGAAGAGAGGATTGGATTCCTTAATAAATTTTGTAAAAGCTAAATCATTATCCAGACTTATTAATGTATATTATATAAATGGGCTGTTGAATTTCTATTAGCCCTCGAATTTAATTATTATTTAAACTAAAACTGCGTGATATTATGACTGAAAAAGCCAAACAATCTCCATTACGGATTTTATTAGTGGAAGATAATAAACACGACATCCAGGCATTTAGACGTGCATTGAAAAAGAGTAAATTCCAGTGTGAAATTACACATCATAAACGCGTAGAAAAAGCCCTTGAACTCATTCATTCGGACGACACAGCATTTGATATTGTGGTTTCCGATTACGAATTACCAGATAGATCAGGTTTAGATCTGTTTAAAGAGCTACGTGACTCAGGGTCAAAAACGCCGTTCACATTACTCACTAGTTCCGGCTCAGATAAGGTTGAGGAAGAGGCCTTTAAAAGCGGAGTTGACGATTATATAATCAAAGATCCTAACCAGAATTATCTGAAACTATTACCAATAAAAATTTCCGAGTTTGTGCAAAAGTATTCAATACAGGATTCTAACCAGCACTCGGAGGATGCATTGAAAGAGAGTGAGGAAAAATGGCGCTCATTAACTGAATACTCATCGGATAATATATTAACAGTGGACCTAGACCAAAACATTTTATTCATCAACCACACGGTTCCAGGTAAAACAATTGAGGAAACTGTTGGTAAATCAATTTACTCCTTTATCCCTGAGAAGTTTCACAAGTCGGTAAAGCAATGCTTTAAACATGTTCTGAGATCTGGTCAACCCAATAAATACTATTTCGATTTTCTCGGTCCCGATGGGATCAATTATTATTTCGAGGCACGTGTCGCATCTATGTTAAAAGGGGGTAAAATAGATGGCTTTACAATAAGCGCGACTGATATTTCCGAACGCAAACGTGCGGAGGAGAAGATAGAGCACCTCAATACAGTCTTACGCGCGATACGAAATGTAAACCAGCTTATTACAAAAGAGAAAGACCCGGATAAACTCATTAATAGCTCATGTAAACAACTTATAGAAAATCGAGGATATTATAATTCATGGATCTCAATTTATGATAGTAAGGGAAAGTTTAAAAATGTAGCAAGTGCGGGTATTGGTAAGGAGTTCATTCCGTTCAAAAGAATGCTGAAGGAAGGCAAAAGGACCAAATGCCAGAAAATGGTGCTTCAAAAAGTCGGTGTTGTTGCAATTAAGGATTCATCCAAAATGTGTAAAGGCTGTCCTCAGGCATCAAAACATAAAGGAACAGGTTGTTTAGTAACTCAATTAAAACACGAAAAAAATACCTATGGAACTATTACGGTCTCACTCCCGAATGAGTTGGTAACTGACCATGAAGAGCAAACACTTTTCAAAGAATTGGCGGGTGACATTTCATTTGCACTACATAGTATTGGGATTGAAGAGGAGCGCAAGCGTGCGGAGAAGGCGTTGAAGGCTTCTGAGGTTCGCTATCGTAGGCTTTTTGAAACAGCAAAAGACGGCATATTAATTCTCGATGCCGGCACCGGACAGATTGTAGATGTCAACCCATTTCTGAAAGATATATTGGGGTATACTGATCAGGAATTATTAGGAAAGCGACTCTGGGAGATCGGTATATTCAAGGACATTGTCACAAGCAAAGTGGCTTTCAAGAAATTACAAAAGGAACAATATATTCGTTATGAGGATTTGCCGCTTGAGACATTGGGAGGAAAGCCTATAGATGTAGAGTTTGTGAGTAATGTATATCAGGTTGATGGTAGGAATGTGATTCAATGCAACATTCGGGATGTCACCGAGCGCAAACGTGCAGAAGCCGCCAGGCGTGAAGCCGAGGAATTACTGGGGACCACACTGAAGAGCATTGGCGATGCAGTGATCTCCACTAATGAATCGGGTAATATAAACTTCATGAACCATACGGCCGAGGAATTAACAGGCTGGTCAACTGAAAAAGTAATGGGAAAGCCTCTCGAAAAGGTATTCAATATAAGAAACGAGGACACCGGCAAGAAGGTTGAAAGCCCGGTAGATAGAGTACTTAGAGAAGGTAAAGTGGTGGGTCTAGCTAATCATACAATGTTGATCAATAAAGATGGCAAAAAGATACCCATTGCTGACAGTGGTGCACCTATCCGAAGCGATGACGATAAAATCAAAGGCACGGTTCTGGTCTTTCAAGATATCACTGAGCGCAGGGTGTCGGAGGAGGCATTGAAAGAGAGTGAGGAAAAATGGCGCTCATTAACTGAATACTCATCGGATAACATATTAACAGTGGACTTAAACCAAAATATTTTATTCATCAACCAAACGGTTCCAGGCATAACAATTGAGGAAACTGTCGGTAAATCAATTTACTCCTTTATCCCTGAGAAGTTTCACAAGTCAGTAAAGCAATGCTTTAAAAATGTTCTGAGATCTGGTCAACCCAATAAATACTATTTCGATTTTCTCGGTCCTGATGGTATAGATTATTATTTCGAGGCACGCGTTGCATCGATGGTAAAAGCGGGTAATATTACCGGCTTTACTATTAGTGCTACCGATATCACCGAGCGTAAACGTACACGGGAGCGCATAGAGCACCTCAATACAGTATTACGCGCAATTCGGAACGTAAACCAGCTTATTACAAAAGAGAAAGACCCAGATAAACTCATTGCCAGTTCCTGTAAACAACTTATAGAAAATCGAGGGTATTTTAACTCTTGGATCTCGCTATTCGATAATGAAGGTAAATTCAAAAATGCAGCAAATGCGGGTATGGGTAAAGATTTTTTATCACTTAAAAAGATGCTGAAGGATGGCAAGAGGGTCAAGTGCCAAAAAATGGCGCTTAAAGCTGATGGGATTTTGGTGATCGAGAATCCGGTCAAAGTATGTAAAGGTTGTCCACAAGCATCAAAACATCAGGGAACAGGTGTGCTAGTTACTCGGTTGGAACATGAGGGAAGAACCTATGG
>JAEOSY010000502.1 GCA_016840125.1 Candidatus Helarchaeota archaeon
GAGGAAATATGCGGAGAAATTTTTTACAGTGTTCGATTGTTACAACATAATCTCCCAGCTGATATTGACTTTTCACTAACATCAAATAATTTGCCGTTATTAAAGTACTCTTGGAAAGATTGGAAATTATGAGCGCAAAATTTTGCTCGGCCTTTTTATAATCTCCTTTGCGGTAAAGATCAATATTTTTCTCAAATATCGATTTTTCTCTTTGGATAGAATTCTGAGCGGAGAGCTCTACAGCAAAGCATAGAAATAAAACCAAATGTATGATGACAATATTTTTTCTATTCACTTTGTAATAATCCTTTATTTATTCTACTGTAACACTTTTTGCCAAATTGCGTGGTTGGTCAACATCACAACCTCTTTTTACTGCGATATAATATGCAAGGAGCTGTAAGGGAATCACAGCTAGTATGGGTATTAATGCCTGACATGTTTCGGGTATGTAAATTATATGATCAGATAATTTACTAATTTTTTCATCCCCGTAATTAGCAATAGCAATAATTTTTCCTTTTCTAGCCCTGACTTCCTCCAAATTGCTGATCAACTTTTCATAAATCTGGTCTTTTGTTGCAATAAAGACTACCGGCATATCTTCGTCGATAAGCGCAATAGGTCCGTGTTTCATTTCTGCTGCCGGATAACCTTCAGCATGTATATATGATATTTCCTTTAACTTCAGAGCACCTTCTAAAGCTACCGGAAAATTTATTCCTCTTCCAAGGTAAAGGAAATTTCTTTTATCTTTATATTTTTCGGCAACTTCTTCTATAATATGACTCTGCGATATGATCGTTTGGACTTTTTGGGGAAGATTCATCAGTTCATCTATTAAGTGTTGACCGGTAACCACAGACATTGTTTTTTTACGGGCAATCAATAGCATTATAAGAAACAGAACGGTAACCTGCGATGTAAACGCTTTAGTGCTGGCTACCCCAATTTCGGGGCCAGCATGAATGTATACCCCGGCTGTTGATTCCCGGGCAATAGAACTTCCGACACTGTTCACGATTCCTAAAGTCAAAGCTCCTTTTTCTTTCCCTTCTTTCATAGCAGCTAGAGTATCCGCTGTTTCTCCTGACTGTGAAATAACGAGGACAATATCATTTTTTGTAAGAATTGGATTGCGATAACGAAATTCAGAAGCATATTCGACTTCAACAGGGATTCTACAGTATTCTTCGATCAGATATTCTCCAATAAGTGCGGCGTGCCAGCTGGTACCACAGGCGATGATAATTATTTTATGCGCATCAGCCAGTTTTTCTTCTACTTCAGCTATTCCTCCAAGCTTTGTCTTTCCTTCACTACTGAGAAGCCTTCCTCGAAAGGAATCTTTAATTGTTTCGACCTGCTCAAAAATTTCCTTAAGCATATAGTGGGGATATCCACTTTTCTCAATCCGCTCGAGATCAAAGGTTATTTCTACCAGCTTTTTATCAACAATTTCATTAGTACTGGTTTTGGTTTTTATACCATCTCTGCTTAATATAGCCATTTCACCATCGTTTAGATAGAAGACACTTCGAGTATGTGAAACAATAGCGGAAACATCAGAGGCAATGAAATATTCACCATCACCCACCCCAACAACGAGAGGACTTCCCTGACGGGCAACAAATATTTTGTCCGGTTCGTATTCTGAAATCACTGCAAAACCATAAGCCCCATCTAATTCTCCAATCGATCGACGAAAAGCTTCTTCAAAATTACCATCATAAAATTCTTCAATAAGATGTGCAACAATTTCTGTATCTGTATCAGATTTGAATTGGTGACCTTTATTTTCCAACATATTTTTTAATATAGTATAGTTTTCTATAATGCCATTATGAATAATAGCAATATTATCTGAACTGTTCGTATGGGGATGAGCATTTAGGGTGGTTGGTTCACCATGTGTTGCCCAGCGTGTATGACCGATACCCACTGTGCTCTTGAATTCTGTTTGATTTATTTTTTCTTCCAGTTGTGTTATTTTGCCTGCTTCTTTAACA
>JAEOSY010000503.1 GCA_016840125.1 Candidatus Helarchaeota archaeon
AGATCAAGCGCGGGTTTGGAGCAACATTCGGAAAATATTGAACCACCGGTTTTTCTTTCTTGAATTTAAACAATACCCCTACAGCCCGGGTTAACATCAAATCTACACCGTGCAATGATTTGGCTACGATGCTACCGTCAATCCCGATCACCTGCATCCCATGGAGATCGGCAGGGGCGACTTCGTAAATAAAGCGCGGTTCAATAACATCCTCATAGAGCGTCTTGTCAGGAATTAATTCAAAATCCAGTTTTTCGCGAGCATTAAGAAGTATATTGCTTAGTTCGAATCGATTTTTCTCCAATTGAATGATCTTCTCTGCGATTATCCGAATAAAACTATCAAATTCACTAAACATTGTCTCATTCCCAGCAAAAATCTCGGAGCACGAGGTCTAATAAATAAAGTTAATTACTACATCATAAATCTTTATCAACAAAATATAATTTAAGGTCAAATTTGATGAACTTGTTCTTTATGAGAACCAAAATTGAAAGACTAAGTCCGCCATAGAAAAATCATAGAAATTATTGCACAGCCTACAGCAATAAAGGTGAAAGTAATAAAGGTAACTGAATAAGGGTTAGTTAAATCCCACATGTCTGTAAAATTCGGATAAATTATGCTGGAAATCACGGCGAGAATAACTGCGATAAGAAGAAAAATAGCAAAAATTTTAAAATTCCTTTTATTATAATCCATTTTTCACCACAGCTGCTGTATTTTACTGGTAGATAATAGATTTAGAGTAAGATAAAATTTCCTGTTTTTAAGTAGGAACTGCCAGCATAATTCCGCCTTTATGGAGGGTTTCTAGATCAAGGCGCATGGTCCAATACATATAGACTGGAACAATGCAGCCGCATGTACGGCAATCGACGGGTCCCATGACGCATGGCAATTTTCGGCTCATATCCGGATAGAAAGATTGTATTAAACCGGATTGAAATACACAATTTTTGATGTGTTTTTTCGTTCTGTAAAGGTCGACCATCCGGCGACTGATTAAGATGAAATCCTCATATTCATCGATCGCATGGTAGAGGCTTTTTAGAGTATAATCCAACTGTTTACCATGCAGATATAATGAATCACTTGTCTGTCCTGTATAGAGCAAGAAGAAAATCCCTTTAACATTAGCCTTTTGACAGGCTTCTATGGTGGGGAAAATTTCCTTATAGTTGGTTGTGCTGAGAGACATGGAAATGGAAATTCGCTTGTCATCCTGAATATTTTGAAGGATTTTCTGATAGCATTTTGCACCACGAATGCGGTTATGAGTCTCTTCCGTCCCATCTATGGACACCCAAATCACACACTTTAGACGTTCCGAAATGGTTTTAATACCGTTGCTCGCGATTTGAATGGAATCAAAGGTATCATAGGCAGCTTCCACGACCGGCATTCGGAGAGTTGGCTCTCCTCCAGTTATGGAGGCATTTCCTATGCCCATCGAATAATGCTTCTTGAACACCCGCCGCCACTGCTCATCAGATAATTCCAATTCATCGTCTTTCCGATCCTTTACCCATGATTTTGCAAAATAGCAATGCTCACAATTCAGCTGACATCTGTAGGTAATATCATAATTTATCGCTGGCGGGATGTTATTCACTCTAAATTCGAAATATCGTTTAATAGTTCCCAAAAATCCTGCGGTCCTCCGCGCCAAATCTTGAATTTTCATTATCTTGTAACTAATATTTTACCATTATATAACTTTTTTAGTCAAAATTTTGACCAAGCATAAACATACAAAACATAATCTCAAGCTTTTTGACTCTTCATTTTTTATTCGAACGTGGATGGGGAAAGTAAAAAAAAGTCTGACAGTTTTAAGGATAAAGAAAGAAAGGCGTACCCATGGAACTCTGGATTAGACAAGAGATCCAGGAGTGTTTTATTGAAAATAGAATGGGCGGATATTGCATTTTTGTTAATTATCCTTTTGTTTCTCTTAATGATTGTTGGATTCTTCGTGTAGCTTTAATCCAATAGATTTCAAGCGGGCTAATTTAATTAGATAGCTTCGCGGTTCTGTCGATTTCTGTACTCCAACGCCTTCTGGATGAAGGCACAATATATTGGACTGGGCTTAGTTGGGTGTGACTTATATTCAGGATGGAACTGGGTACCGACGATCCAATGCTCATCCTTGCTAAACTCGATGGTATTTATTATACGTCCGGTTTTATCTTGACCTGAAATAATTAAGCCCTTTTTCTCTGCTTGTTCAGCAAATTCGGGAATGATATGATACCGATGTCTAAATCGCTCAACGATCTCATCTGCTTCATAGGCCTCATACAGCAAGGAATTGGGTTTCACTTTAACGACATGCCCACCGAGACGCATGGTTCCCCCCTTCTCCTGAATCGCTTTTTGCTCAGGGAGTAAATCCACTACAGGGTAGGGGGTTTCCGCATCGACTTCAGTAGTATTAGCCTTTTCGAGTCCTAACATGTCCCTGCAGAACGCTATGAAAAACAATTGCGCTCCAAAGCAAATACCTAAATAAGGAACTTTGTTTTCGAGTGCGTAACTTGCGGACATGATCATTCCCTCTACGCCTCGCATTCCAAAACCTGGTGTGAGCAAAATCCCATCAAAATCATTTAGTACCAGAGGGATTTTTTCCGGATTTTTCTCAAACTCTTCCGTATCTAACCAACTGATATTCACTTTTGCTCCGCAATTCATCGAGGCGTGTTTCAAACTCTCATTAATACTCACATAACTATCCATGATATCAATGTATTTCCCGGGCAATGCAATATTTACGATTTCAAGTGGGTTCTTGAACCGGTCGATCAGATCTTGCCAATCTTGAAAGTGGGCATCACGCACATTCATATGCAGACGGTTGATTAAGAAGTCTCCTAGCCCTTGTTTCTCATATAAAATTGGTAATTCGTAAATCACGGGGATATCATGGCTTGAAATAACGGCTTTGTCAGGGATATTACTATAGAGACTAATCTTTTTCCGTACATTTTCAGGGAGCGGCTGGCTAGATCGGCAGATTATAATATTTGGTTGGAGCCCAGCAGCCTGAAGTGCTTTAACGCTATGCTGGGTTGGTTTGCTCTTGAATTCCCCAACGGTATCTAAAAACGGCACTAAGGTTACATGAACAGAGATAGTATTTTCCTCAGGTTCCTCCAAGCGAAATTGCCTGATAGCTTCCAAAAAGGGCATCGCTTCAATATCGCCAACGGTTCCCCCAATCTCCGTGATTAAGATATCGGGATTTTCGCGCCGTTCTACTTCCCTTATGCGCCGCTTAATTTCATTTGTTATGTGAGGGATGATTTGGATCGTTTTTCCTAAGTAATGAATCCCTTCGCGCTCGCGGAGGAGGACTGTAAGATAGACCTGCCCACTTGTGATATTTGAGGAGGGATGTATATTTTGGTTTAAGAATCGCTCATAGGTGCCGAAATCCTGGTCGATCTCAGAGATGTGGTATACCTGCCCTTTGACCGGTTCAAAGTCCCAGACTTCCTCGCAGATAAAGACTTCACCATGCTCTACAGGATTCAATGTACCGGGGTCGATGTTTAAATAGGGATCAATCTTGATCATGGCTACTCTAAAATTCCGAAATTGAAACAATTTCCCAATCGAGGCGGAGGTGACCCCTTTTCCGATTCCGGACATTACACCTCCAGTTACGAACACAAATTTTGTCATTTTTCAATTACCTAATGCCTAATCAGTCCAACCATTTAAAGGATTGAAAATATCGTTCCGTACTGTGAGGCATCAATAACCTATTAATTTCAAATCCCCATATAAAGACTTGTTGAAATTTTAAAAATAATTATTCTTTCTTCTGTTTTATTTGTCTTTTCTCAAATTGTCGGGGTTGGTCATGCTCAACCAGCTCTTGAATAATATATAATATTAGATAATATGCTTTATAATCTTAGTGATGAACTCTCGTCGTGTTCTAGCCTTCCGAATATGCTAGAGGAAGCGACTTAAATTTTTGGTAGGATAATATACTCTATATATCCAGTTTTGAGTTGGGTTAATAGAAAATCTTTTATATCTTAGGGAAGAATTTCAAAAAAACGAAAAGGGGAAATCTCAATGAAAAAACGGAAAGTTTCGTTATATTGTGAGACTTGTAATAAAGAATATTCATTAATAGAAAATATAACTGCCGAGTTTCAATATAAGTGTCCGTCTTGTAAAAACTTATTAAGTAAGACAATTTTAGACGCATACATTCAGAGCCCAACTGAACCGATGCCAACGAAAGAATTTCTCCTTGACAAGATTCATCTACCCTATACCTTAACGGCTTTTATCGTCATGCTCGGGTATTTAGGAATTTTGTTAATAGGATATGGATTAAGTCCAGGAGGTGTTCCAAATTTCTTTATAAATACTCAAGAATTTATTGATTATTGGAACTCAGTTGGAGGACCTTCAGCCTTCCTGCTCCCTGCTGGGACACCTACTACCTTCTACGTTAATTTAATTGAGGTTTTTATAGGGTTAGTTTTGTTTCGCCGAATTTATAGACTTGTCCAAGAAGCGAAGATTGATGTTTCATCAAAAATCTTAGATAAAAAAGAAGAAAATCTTGAAAATATCGATAAATGGCTCCATCGCGGATTTGATGGGTTTGGATTATATATTCCAATTGTCATTGGAGGTATTATCAGTCTAACTCAAATATTTCTCATGCCTCAATCCCTTATTACTGATTATCCTATATATGATATAATTTCAAACGTGTTCATAAATGGGGTTGGTTATTTTATCATCATTCATGGAGTTTTTATTTCTATCACCATTGCGATTATAATTAGAAATATTTCTTCATGGGAGCTTGATTATTCAGTTTTAGATCCAGATCGAGTTGGCGGTTTAAAATTTCTTGGTAAATTGTCCTTATCAAATATCTTTATATACACATTTATGGTTTCATGGCAGTTCTATACTATGTTTTACTTCAGTTTCTTTACTGAAATTCCTTTATTTAATATAATATTAGCAATATTTCTAATTTTCCTTTCGATGTTAGGTATCCTTTGGCTTTCGCTTCGTAATGTTCATGAAAAATGTATGACAATCAAAGAGAAAGAGCTCCAAATAATTAATCACCTTTTCAAAGCACGCTATAATAAATTTAAAAAGGTGCTTCAGGATAATAAAATTCCAGATCAAGATTCGATCAATATTATGAATTCCTTAAGTTTCCTTAATGATCAGCTAGAACAAATGCGTGATTGGCCTTGGGACACGAAAATTTTTGCAAAATTAATAACACTATTTCTTATTCCGGTGATTCTCATTGTTGTTGAATACTCAATCGCTAACTTCCTTTAATTTTCAGTAAAGAGCAGTTTTTTTACTTCCAATGTTTTCTTTCATGTTCAATCATAAAAATCTGGAGGATTATATATCTTCTAATTAACTCTCACATTCTAATGTAACAGAAAAGTAGAAGAACAAAGTTGTATAATAACGTTAACTAAATTTCGTTTTGAAAGTCCAAACTCTACTCACTTTTGAGTAGATGTTGTAATATTTTTTCTAAAGTTCAGATAAAATAAAGGGGTTACTTCCACGAAATGGAAGTTTAGTGAATGCATTCAAAAATGTGAAAAGGGGGAGGGGAGGAGGGAATAACAAAATGAAAAACAAAAGTAGATTGAATGCATCTTTCACTCTTCCACTTCATGATTCTTGGCACTACTATTTTCCCTCGATACGCGATTACCTGTAATATTTTTTATCTATTTTTGGTCTAACAAAAGTTAGATGGAGATGATTTAAAAAGCTTTTTCTAATTATTGCCTTTTCATCTGGAAAAAAGAAAAGTTTCTATAAGACCTATCTCTTTTTTTATTGAAGATATTTTCAATCTGAAAAAAAGTGTTAGAGAAATGAGAGATTTTCATTTTGAAAATTGAATAATGATAGTTGAGTTTTTATGGAGATAGACGAAATCGATCGGCAAATTCTACAGGTGTTAGATGAAGATCCCCGGAAAAAAGTGAAGGAGATTTCAAAAGTTGTAGGTTTAACACCGCAGGCGGTGGGGCTTCGGATAAAAAGACTCTTGAAGGATGGAGTTATTGGTGGAATTAAGATTTTAGCACCATTTCCCCAACCACTCAAACCCACCAAAAAAGTAGAGCGTTTTAAAACAAATATTTCGGGATTTGATAATTATATTGGGGGTGGGTTCCCGAATCCCTCTACAATTCTACTATCAGGAGAGTCGGGTGCAGGAACTACAGTATTTTGTTTGAAATTGCTATGGACTGCGCTGAATGAAGGGCTTAGATGTGCTTACTTCTCAATTGAACGTCCAAGCGCGCATGTTAAACAGCAGATGAAAAGCTTTGGCTGGGATCCGAGTCAGAGTGAGGATATTAAATTCATTGATGTTTATGATGAGATTAATAAACACACTAGAGAATTTGAGACAATCTCTCATTTGGATGTTCTACAGATATACCGAATTATGATTGAAAAACAGAAGCGGTTCATGCCCGATGTTGATATATTGTTTTTTGATAACTTGACGGAATTGATCAAGTTAGCGAAGGGTACCCCCATCGAAATCGAGTTGGTTAATCAATTGGGTACTAATATTATGAAACATAAAAGGGACCGAATTTATTTTTATGTAATTAAACCCCATTTCATTACTCGAGATGCGCTCCTAACCCTGAAATCTTGCTCAGATTGCGTCATTCAATTTCGTCATGAGATAAAGAATCAACAGATCCAAAGGTACATGTTGATTGAAAAAATGCTTTATACGGAACATATTTTGTCGGAAATTCAATTTCACATAAATCACAATGGAATTATTCTGAATGACTACATGCTACAACATAAAGCGAATTTAGATCCTGTTGCATCTAAAAATGTAGCTCTATTTCAGATAAAAGAGTTGGACTACTTAACTCATGGCCTCGGCTACGGAACTACCTGGCTTTTTGAAATTGACAGCTTATTCCCCTTCAGTGATCTCATAAAATTATACACCCTCTTTTTCAGCGATGGACTTGAACGTGAAAAAAACTGCCGGTTCGCAGTTCCCAACTTTTCACTGAGCGCTCTCACCAGGATTTTTACACAGACAATTGTTTCCAGTAAAATATTACGTAAAAGAGAAACGGAACTCATCGATTTAATTTTTTCAGGACAACTCGCATTATATGATTTCTTTCAGAGGACTCAAATACCCGAGGTAGGTTTAGATCCAAAGTATTTTGAGCCAGCAATCTGGTCTCACAACCCTGAAAAGAATTTGGCAAAATTAGGAACGTTATTTACTACTCCAAAAGAGAAAAACACATATTTTGGAATTATTCTGTCGGATTTAATGGACATTCGGCTTAAAGAGAAAGAAATAACGTGGTTTTATGAATACCTTCTAAAAATGAATCAAAAGGCAGGACATGTATTATTAGCAACCATTAATCCTGCGCTCCATACATCTAAATTCATTAATAAGTTAGAATACATCTCAGATGGGATCATTAAACTCTGGGTCGATTCTGAAGGGATTTACGAGCAGGAAAAATATCTCCAAATCACGAAAACACCCCAGGGTAAACCCAGTGTGCCCCATCACCTCATCGTTAATGAGATACCACCTTATTTTCAGGTAATCTAAAAAAAGGAAGAATTTATTATACTATTTTTTGAATGAAATTGCCAATTTTTTCAATTGCGTCTCCGCCTTCCGGGCACATACTAGCAAAGGCTTGGAAAACATGGATACAATCTTCCCAAATCTCGAGTTTTGTATTCACTCCAGCGGTTTTAGCGTTTTCCGCCAATCGGATTGAATCATCTAGCAGGATCTCAAAGGTGCCTACATGGATAAGAAGGGGTGGTAAACCATTCAAATCTGCATAGAGTGGTGAAATAAGGGGATTTTTCTCATCTTCGCCACCAATATACCAATCTACCATTTGTTTAAGCCCTGGTGCATCTATGAAGGGATCAAGTTCCGCTTTACTCCCAATTGAGTCACCCGTACGGGCTAAATCGGTCCATGGGGAGAGGAGGACTGCTGCAGCTGGCAAGGGTTGGTGGTCATCCCGCAACTTCACGAGAGTTGCTACGGTTAAACCGCCCCCAGCGGAGTCTCCCGCAATTATTATCTTTTCAGGGGGGATTTTTTTGTTTGTTTGAAGCCATTGATAAGCGGCCACCGCGTCCTCAAGAGCTGCGGGGAAAGGATTTTCAGGTGCTAGTCTATAATCAATAAGCAACGCAGGTGCTTGAGATGCAAGTGCTATTCGACCCACAAGTTCTCGATGGGTTTTGATAGAACCTGCTACATAACCCCCTCCATGCAGATATAATATCGCTTTACTTTCGGTAATTTCGGGGATAGTAAGCCAGAGAGCTTTCATGCTACCGATTTCTTCTTTATGTCTTTTCAAACCACGTGGAATAATAGATATTGCGCCGAGCATCTCCAGACCTTGGCGGATATCCTCCACAGTTGGCTCTGCAGGTCCCTGCGCTTGAGCGTCTCTTAAAATTTTTATTGCTTGTTCCATACCTGGACTAACCATTCATATTCCCTCTTTTAATTTGAAGATAAAATATCTTATATTTGTTTTCATTTTTAAAAATATAAATCGCTCGAAAGGGGGAAAATCTTCTTAAAAGGCATTTTACTATGCTATTTCAACTAATGACATGTACTAGTTGAAGGTGAAATGGAATGGATATGATGTTGAAAGGAAAAGTTGCGTTCATTACCGGGGCGGCATCCGGAATCGGACGTCAGACCGCATTAACCATGGCGGAAGAAGGTGCCAATATCGTCATAGCAGATATTCAATATGATAAGGCAAAAGAAGTAGCTGAGGAATGCAAAAAATTAGGGGTAGACGCGATTGCTCCACCCTGCGATGTGACAAATTTCGAAGAATCGTCCGCAGCCGTTAAGGCGGCCGTTGATAAATTCGGAAAAATTGATATCCTCGTGTGTTGTGCGGGGATTTTACGCGATACGATGATCCACAAGATGACAGTTGAAAACTATGATGCTGTGATGAATGTCCATCTTAAAGGACATTGGTGGCTTTGCCATGAAGTAGTACCTCATATGAAGGGCGCCAAATACGGGCGTATCGTTTTTGTAGCCTCTACGGCGCTGCGAGGTACTCGCGGGCAATCGAATTATGCCTCTGCGAAAGCGGGTATGGTGGGACTAGTAAAAACCTTAGCCTATGAACTGGGCTATCTCGGAATTACCGCAAATATTGTGGCACCTGGGTTGGTCCATACTCCTTTAACAGATGCCTTTATTACGAATGAAAAAGCCAGTAAACCCATGATTGACGCTATTTTATTAAAAAGGCGGGACGATATAGGTCCTCTGTTTGGAACCACACAGGATATAGCTAACGCAATAATTTTCTTTGCCTCCGACCGGGCTTCTTATATAACTGGAGAGGTATTATTGGTCGCTGGCGGACGAATGATGTAATCCGTTATTCTATTCTTTTTTTTTTATTCCGATTATATTTTTATTAGATTTAGAGCTTTTTTTTGATATTTTATTATTCGAGGATATCCAAAATGAGGGGAAGGAGATGTGAAGTTTAATGGGCAGATCCTTTCGTGAAAAGGGGGAGGGGAGGAGGGAATAATAAATTTGTGCAAAAATAGAAGGATCTACCTTCCATTCTTCACATCAGACTTCTAAATTTCAGTTAGACGACAGAGCTATTTATATTTTATTGAAAAAAATCGAACATATCGTCACATCTGAATCTAATTATTACTACTGTTCTTTAAGGAAGCGTTACTCTTAGCAAACATTAACCCTACACCCTTCGGAATAGAGGCGTACTAATTTAATCTATTGAAATTTTCAACTCATATTACTATTAGTCTTCTTATATGAGAGAAAACGGATCTATTGAAAATTATTTTTTATCCCACCAGTTTGTTTATAAATACCCCCCTACTTTCAGGGATTTTTTGTAATTAAATGCGTCTACTAAACAGCCATTTAAGGGGTATAAAATCCTGTTTTGCAGGTTTCATTGCGGGATTTATATACAAATTTTATCAATATAGAATAATAGAGAGGTATTATACTGCTTGTATTTTGATACCACTTGAACCCAACAGGTAGTGGGGACGCAAGCTCGTTTTTAGCCTCTCTAGCCCCACTACCAATATATCCCTACTTTTGAGTGATGTTAGCTATGTTCCTTGAACTTAAAATCAGTTTTACAAGATATCCTGTTAAAACTAAAGAATAATCTCCGAATTTCATTGCATACATATAATTTAGGAGTTACCCTAGCCGCCTTGTTCATAATTAGATGAGATGAAACCATTGCTTAATAAAAAAAGCGCCTGTAAAAATCTTAAAATAAAGAAAATCTTGTAGACTATAAGAGTAAAATTCTAGTTAAATGGGTAGAAAGATGGCGGAAGGAGTTCCAAAGAGAGATCGGGATTTATTTCAGCTCTTAATTAACCACCATTTAAAGTCCATGGATAGGTTGGTTGAGTTAGGGGGAGCATCTTCTGCTTCATCCCTCCGACGCCAAATTTCAGCCTTCTGTGAACTGTATCAATGTAGTATAAGGGCGCAGATTATCAATTGGGAACAAGTTGGGTTACATTCGGCTTTTGTTCTTACATCAGAACCCGTTGATCATTTCTATGCCGTTCGGGAATATAAACTAATAGGAAAAACAGTTACTTATCTCACCCAGCTAGTAAGCCCAGATCTTAATTCATTAGATATTGAATTTTCGGACATATATCCTATTGTACAAGTCTATCGTCCAACAAATGATATTAGACTCCTGTATAATGAAGCCCGAACGGTTTCATTAAATGACGAATGGCTCCTAAACCTTAAGGAGGTTATGGTTGAACAAGAAATGGGAGATATTGTTTATCATCAAGAAAACCCATCGCAACCGCCTATCGCTGTTGATCACAAATTCCTCGAAAGATTGTCAAAGATCTATTTAGATAATGAATTAGGGCGTATCAAAATCCATAAACAGGTTCAATTTATTCGACAGTTCTCAGATTTCATTACCACGTTCTTGGATATACAAATTCCAGAAATGCAAAATTACCTTTTAATTCTAGATAACACGATTAGACCGAAATTATTCGTTGGTGGTTTTCTCGGGCGTTTTCCCCTTACAGAACTTTATGAAACTTCAAACGCCTTAATTTGCCGCTTTCAATTACCCGAGCCAAACTTTTCAAAGCTCAGCTTAATGCTCTTTACGCATCTCATCGAAGTATGTACGCCGTATATCTGGCTACTGGAAGATGATAAACGGTTATTTCATTTACAAGATCAATGGGTGGATGATCATTGGGAACCTTTCCGGAAATAACATTGAGCATTATTCAATTGAAGGAGTAATCAATTATTGTCTTCATTTGAAAATACAATAGGTATAAGAAAGACTTCTTTGGGGATTTGAATGAAAATATCGTTCGAACTGATACGAAAATACCTATAAAAATCTAGGAAAAGTTATAAAAATCTTTGACTAAAAATGCGCAAACCAGCGAAATGCGCAAATGAAGCCGTAGGGTTTAAATAGAAGGGCATCCCTTTATTAGGTAACCACGCTAGTTCTCATGGCGCGTGGTTATCATTCAAAGCGGACTTGAATTTCAGGACATATATCCCCCCATTCATAGTGGTTGCTCGCCCAAGTCGGGGACGTTCTAAAGCCCCGTTTGAACCCGAGCAGTCCCTCCTAGGAATGGAGTAAGAATTCACGCCCTTTTTGAGTACCACAGGGTAACTCCCTTCAAGTCTCCAGACCCAGCGATTAACCGCAAGGATCTTTCACCACCGCGCTGGATGGCTTGAACCCGGCGACGGGTGTACCGCCGGATAACCTTAGGGCGGGTCTTCTCGCATGTGAGGAGATGGAGAATTGGCATAGGAATGTATAGATTTTGCTAGAAATTTATAGGTTTTTATAACTAATAAGAAGGTTAATAACAACAACAATTTAATAAAATAATTAAAAGAACGCTTTTGGGTGTAGTTAGAATGTCGTTTGATCCATATGTAGAAATCGCGAAAGATATGCATAAAAAGATGGAAAAGATTCTTTCCCCGCCCCCAGCGATTTGTATCGCAACTGAGAACGCTGAAGTCTTGTATATGGATGAGGGATTGCTGGAACGGCTAGAATATATACAAGAATATATTAAAACGAACTTCGACCTAATAGAGGATGGGCAATATTCATTTCCAATTTCAGGAACACTATTGGGCTTTTTTAAAATGTCATCAAATTTGATGTTTATACTATTTGCGGCTGTGGGGGAGTCATCTAAAATTGGGAAGCTTCTATTGTTCAGAGGATTGCTGGAAAATTACCATCGAATAATTGAGGAGCTAAAAAGTGATCTGGAAACCGTGCAGGAGTTAGAAAATAGCGCGAATTTAGTTTTAACGCTAAGAAGTAAGCCTGATTTTTCCGCTCCCGCATTTGTTGAGAAGATTGCCCCGGCGGAAGAGAAAATCACTGCTTCGGGGCGTATTGAAATTGGAGGGACACTTCCCACTCAGATTGATGCTGAAACACCCATCCCGGAAATCACCCCCAGTATCGCCCAGATCTATCCTGAACTTTTGGAAAAATACCGGAATAAAAAATTCAATTTTATGGAGGGCATTATTTTACAATATTGTGACGGTCAGCTGACATTAGATGAAGTGGTGGCAAAGAGCAAGTATTCAAAGGAGGAGGTTATGGTAGTGCTCGAGAGTTTTGAAAAAAAGGGGTGGCTACTTTTACATAGAAAAGCGGGCGGAAAAACATTGGACAAATTGATCGATGTGATCTCAACTCCCCAAGAAGATTTGAGCTCAGAGGCAGTTGAGGCGAAAGCGGAGACAGTCACGCCTCAAAAGGAAGCACCTGCTAAAGAACCGGGTGCGATCTACCCTGAACTTCTAGATAAATATCGTAATAAAAAATTCAATTTCAAAGAGGGTATTATTCTGCAATATTGTACTGGGGAGCATACACTCAAAGAAATCATAGAGAAAAGTAAATTTTCAGAGGACGAGGTTAAAGAAGTTATAACTCAATATCAGAAGAAAGAATGGCTTATTCTGCGCACATAAACAAGTCTATCTATAATTTACTTTTTTTAAAAGCAGGATTCGTTAGGTTAACAAATGGTGAATTGATGGGTCGAGTGTTAATTACTGGTGGATTAGGATTCATCGGTTCCAATTTGAGTCATTTTTTACTTACTAATTCTGATGATACTATAATTATCTATGACAATGTATCACGAAAAGACGTCCTTAAAAATAAAGAGTGGTTAGAGCAAACTCATCGAAATAATTCACGGTTACATATAGTACTAGGAGATATCTCTGATTTTGAGAAGTTAAAAGCAAATATGGTAGATGTCGAGAAGATTTATCATATAGCAGGGCAAGTAGCAGTTACTTCTTCAGTTGAGGATCCATTTTTAGACTTTGAAACCAATGCAAAGGGTACTCTTAACCTATTGGAATGTGCAAAGCAATTAAAAACGGACCCTTATCTAATTCTAACTTCAACTAATAAAGTTTATGGGGAATTAAAGGCATTTAAAGTTCATGAAGAAGATACCCGCTATGAATTTGATAAATTCAAGCAAGGCATAGATGAAAATACTTTGGTAGACCCGCACAGCCCATATGGGTGCTCTAAATTCTGTGCAGATGCCTATTTTAAAGATTATTACCGTATTTATGGATTGAAGACGGTAGTTTTTCGGATGTCTTGTATTTATGGCTACCGTCAATTTGGAAATGAGGATCAAGGTTGGGTGACCCATTTCATCATTTCTAGTGTTTTGAATCGAAATTTAACAATATATGGTGATGGTAAGCAAGTCCGTGATATTTTATTTATTGAAGATTTAATTCAGGCATTCCAATTAGCTTTTGACAATATTACCAATACTAAGGGAAAAATCTATAATATAGGAGGAGGGCCAAAGAACACCATTTCTTTATTAGAATTTATAAAATTATTAGAAGAGTTTCTGAGCAACAAAATTCGGTATGAAGTCGGAAATTGGCGACCTGGGGACCAAAAAGTGTATTATTCAAATATCAATAAGGCGTTGAAGGATTTCAATTGGAAACCCCGCATATCGAAAGAGGAAGGAATTCAAAAACTTCTATTATGGATTAAAGAGAATGCTCAATTATTTAAATGAATGAAGGTTTTTTAATTGATAAAAAAAGCAGTAATTCCAGCAGCAGGTAAGGGAACACGGTTATTACCTGCAACCCATGCCCAACCAAAAGAAATGCTACCTTGTGGAAGTAAACCAACAATTCAGTATGTTGTAGAAGAACTAGAAGCCGCAGGAATTAGGGATGTTTTAATTATTACAGGAAGTGCAAAACGCGCATTAGAAGACCATTTGGAGAACTTTTTTGGAAAGGAAGAAACCAATATGAACCTTTTTTTCACGCGCCAACCAGAGCCAACAGGTTTAGCGAAAGCAGTTGAACTGGCGAAGGATTTCACAGACACTGATCCGTTTCTTGTTGCCCTAGGGGATACGATCATTTATTCTGAACCAATGGGGGATTGTTTAAAGCGTCTAATTCAATTACATGATAAGAACAAAGGTAAAGCAACAATAATGTTAGAGGCAGCTGCAAAACAAGATGTTTCTAAATATGGAATTATTAAAGGAAAACAATCAACCGAAGAAGTATGGCAACTTCTGGATTTAGTTGAGAAACCATCTCTGCAAGCAGCTCCAAGCCATTTAGCTATTTGTGGACGGTATATTTTTGAGCCGGATATTTACTCAGCCATCGAGAAAATAGAACGGGGTGTTGGCAATGAATATCAATTAACTGATGCAATTAAATTTCTACTCAAGGGAGGAGCAGAGGTTTGGGGGTTAAAAATTCATAAAAATGAAAAACGTTATGATATAGGAGATTTAATTACTTATGCAATATCTTTTATTGAACTGAGTCTTAGAGATCCCAAAATTGGTGATGCGCTGAGACATTATCTAACAGATGAAAAATATAAGAACATTTAAAAACTGGATTTTATAGATAGTCCAGTTCATCTTCTTTTGGTAGTTTAAACAAAGTTTGGTGGGTCCAACGAAAAGGAGTTGCTTCGGAGTTCATTTCTTTAATTATATATTCAATTATTTGTTTTCCCACTTCTGTACCATAGATTTTCTTAGAATATTTCATTTGTTTTTGAATAGAATCAGAGTCTAGTATGCATTTCAGAAGGTTAGTCATTAATTTCTCTGAATATGGAGGGATAACCAGGTTAGATTTAGCATCGAACACGGATTCTGGTCGATCGGTTGAAAAGCGCATCGTGCAGCAGAATGTATCAGACAATTCATTTAATTCCTCTTGAATACTACCAGAATCGGTGAATTCCATCAGGCAATTTCCTGATTTCCAGAATTCAAGTACATTCCCATAGTTTTCCCAGAGAGGTGTATAGAGAAAATGTTTGTACTTTTCGCTCCACTTAGTGATTTTTTCTTCAAATTGATGATATTTAAGTGCCTGTTTCGTCGCATTCATTTCAATCCACAAGATTGGGACTTCTTCTCGGAGTAGATTTTCGATCGTTTTGATCAGGCTAGTGAAGCGTTGCCTACCGAGATTTCCCCGGCGATGAATATCGACCCGGATCCAGTTATCGTAATTGTCGAGATCAGGATAGATATCAAAGATGGATCGGTCGGGTTTGGTATGTAGTTTGATCGCGTCTACCACTGAATTTCCGACTTTAATAATGCGATCCGCAGGATATCCTTCACGTTTCAAGTGTTCCACATTAACGCCGTGAGGTGCAAAGAAGTAGGCAGCCCCAGCGCCGCAGACGAAGGTATCAAATTGTTCTGGGTACGGTTCATCCCGGATTACAAACCATTTCGTTCCGTTCCACTGCTGTTGAATGAAATCCTCACAGTATTCGGTTGTAAATGGCGGTTTCAAATCGCAAATATGGTTCGGACTCATGGACCGCAGCCCAGCTTCATTCTGTGCCACCCCCTGGCGGATGGAGAGAAACCAAGCCGTAGCTGTGATAGCTGCACTAATCGTATCACCGTGTGGGATCGGGAGAACGACGGTATTCGGGGCGAGCTTTTTGTACCACTTCGCAAGAAACCCCATCTTGTAGAGTAATTCAGTTGATTTTTGAAGTAAATCGCCTCGAATTCGGAGATCGACTGCAGGGAGCATATTAAATTCTTTTAGCCCATGACCAAGCGGAAAATCGAAATGTTGCCCAGTCGTTAGTAAAATGAAAGGAATATCAAGTTTCTGAGCCCAATGCAGAAGTGAGTATTGCTTGTAAAAATCAGGTTTGGTCCCAACAACAAGCTGGATGACCCATTTCTTCTCCTTTTCGGCTCTAGCTAAAATGGAGCGAACTTCAGCAACATTAATTTTTGCCGGTAACCAATCAGTTGATGGAATAATGTCGTCGAAAAGAGAAGGGCCAGCCAAATTGAATCCTCTGCTAAAATATCCTTTTTATCTATAATAATATGCAAGACTTATATGTGTTAAGTTGGGTGATCGAGCACACATAAGAATTTGATTACACCCATTATTTGGTGACAATTAGAGTGAAAATTTGTCTTATAAGCCCATCGTTATTAGCAAGCCCCCCCTATTACGGAGGCGCGATTGAAACATTTACATATGAACTGGGAATTAATTTAGCGAAATTAAAAAATGATGTTATAATCTTCACAAGAGAAGGATATCATCAAAAATTAGAAGAAAATTTAAACGTAAGAATATATTACTTAAAAATTCCAGATAATTCACTTATTAGAGGGTTGGTATATAATTTTAAGTTACTCACTTCTTTAATCAAACAAAATTCCATTGATATTCTTCACACTCAAGGAACCGCTGTATTTCCAAGTGCACAATTAATATCAAAACTTTCTCAAATCCCAATTATTCATACAGAAC
>JAEOSY010000504.1 GCA_016840125.1 Candidatus Helarchaeota archaeon
CTTAGCATTATAAATAAATTTTTCAAGGTTTTCTTAGTAAGATTCAAATTTTTAATGTTTAGGTAATTTTTCCCAATGAATTTTTCTTTGTCAAAGCCAAATAATTGTTCTGTAGCTTTGTTAAATTCCAAAATTGTCCCATCTTTACTTAATAAGATGATGCATAACGGTAAACAATTAATCGAATAGCGATATACTTCTTTAAACCGACTAAATCCAGTTGTAGATTCCGAATTGAAAAGTTCATCACTTATTCGTGGCTTTGCACGGTTAGTAATCTTATCAACTCCGCTATTATCCTATGGGCGATCTTAATAGCTCATTCAATAGTAATTTCGATGACTTATAACCAAAACGAAAATTTCTTTTCCTAAAGAAAATTTTTTGAATTCCTCTTACTATTTGAAAATTTATTTTGAACTGAAAAAAAATCGTAAAATAAAGCAATGTAAAAACCAAACTAACGAACTATAATCCGAATCTCATTTCTTTTCAACAATCCACACTAGTTGATTTTTAAATTGTGAATCGTTCTTTACTTTCCTTTTCAACTTTACAGCATAATTTATGATTTCTAGTAAATCTGCCTTTTTAAGTGGCTTCTTAACATAATCATAGGTATCTAATCTGATTGAATCAACAAGACTTGGAATGTTTGTGTATCCAGTAATTAGTATTATACTACCTTTTCGCCCTAAAACTCTAATTTGTTTGATTAAATTTATACCACTCCCCCCTGGTAAAACAAGATCAATTAAATAAACATCGAAGTCCTTTTTTCTAATAATTTCCTCTGCTTTTTTAAAATCCATTGTACTTGTCACTTCAAATCCCTCCGACTCAAGCATCCACGATACCGTTTCACAAATTGATCTTTCATCATCCACAATCAGAGCTCTTATCACTTTCTCATCTCCTACATTAACTTCTACTGAATCATTTTAAGAATGATAAATAATGATTGTGGGAAAAAAAAGGAGTATCTTAGCAGAAATCCAAAACAAAAATTGTGATTTGAAATACATTTTGATCTTTTAATAGTATTCTTTTTTCCCGAATTGGGCATCAATACATTCATTGATGTTGAGGCGAACCAATCGTGATTTCGGACTTCTAAAGTTAATGGTTGAAGAAGAGAAGTAGTATCATTATTTTTAGAATTTATTAAATTCTTGCTGGGTAAGAAATATATTCTGAAATGATGATTACAAATTGAAACCTTAATTTCGTAACTAGTGAATCTACATTTTGTAACTTTTTATAAATCAATTTCAACAAAAATAAAACTAACGACCAAAAAAAGTCTCAAACTCCTTTTATTTAACTGATAACCAACAAACTGCATTGATTTGAAATACATTACAAAACTCAATAAAATCGTTCAGCACATCTTTCACGATCAATAGAAGGATTTGATTATTCCATGAATATTGAAGAATTTTATCAGCAATCACTTGAGTGTATGCCATTTTCTATTATTTGGGTAGATCGACGGGGTAAAATTATAGATTTGAACAAAAAAACCCAAGAGATATTTGGATATTCAAATGATAAATTGATTGGCAAAGCATTTAAGAACCTTTCCTTTCTTCCTAAAGAGATTTTCGATAAAATTGACTTTTCATCCAAATATTCAATTAATCTCCACACCCAACCGATTGAATTACAACTGTCAACCAACCACTCTGATTTGAAATGGATTAGAATTCACTTGGTTTTAAATGAGTATGGAGAATCCTACATAACTCAAATTATCTCACAAGATATTACGGCCCGCATACTAGCGGCGCAACAATTCAGCGAATCCGAAAATAAATCTCGCTCAGTGCTCGAAGCTATCGGTGATCCTCTTCATGTTATCGATAAGAACTTTCAAATTACTCTCTATAATGAGTCCTTAAGACATATATCTGAGAAGTTAGGCTATGAAAGAGAATTAGTTGGTCGGAATCTTTTTGAGATATTTCCATTCTTATCAAATACTATCCGTCAAGAGTACAAACAAGTCTTCAATACAGGTTTGCCTTTGATAACCTTCGAGCGAACTAAAATCTGCGAGCAAAACTATGTTGCTGAAGTACGGAAAATCCCTATTATCACTGATGGAATTGTGACTCACGTAATTACCCTTGTACGGGATATCACTGAGCGTTCAAAAGCTGAAGAAAAATTGAAGGAATCGGAAGAAAAATATTTAACTCTATTGGAACATGAAAAAGACGGAGTTCTCATTGTTCAAGATGGGGTATTTAAATTTGTTAATCGAGGTGCTGCTGATATTACGGGCTATTCCAAAGAAGATCTTATTGGTATGCCCTTTTTAAACGTAGTTGCCCCTGAAGATCAAGCGTTTGCGGCCAAACGACACCAATTACGAATGGCTGGATCCGAAGATCCTCAAATGTATCAACTCAAAATCAAGTGTAAAAATGGGACTATTAAGTATATGGAAATAAATCCAAATATCATTCAATTTGACGGAAAGCCAGCGGTTCTTGGTACTGCCCGAGATATCACCGAACGTAAAAAAATGGCAGAGGAATTAGAATTTTTGAGTAATATTCCTTCCCAAATTTTAGATGCAATTATTGTCACAAACCTAAAATATGAAATAACTTATGTAAATTCAAGTACAGAGGAGTTATACGGCTATAAACGGGAAGAACTCTTAGGGAAATCCCCAGAAATTTTAAATGCCGAATCCATCGCAGGAGATATTCAACAGAAAATATATGAAACCGTCTCTTCTGGTAATTGTTGGATAGGTTCCCATTTGAATAGACGAAAAGATGGAACTACTATTAATACAAACCACAAAGTTTCCCCATTGTTTAATAAGGATGGCGAAATTTATGCCTATATTGGTATTTCGCGTAATATTACTGATCGGAAGTCAGCGGAAGTTAAATTACTGGAATCTGAGAAGAAGTATCGTCTGATTGCCGAAACCGCAAATGATTTAATTGTAATTCTTGATGATAAATACCGATATGAATTCATCAATGAAGAACCCCATTTGAGAATTTTAGGTTATTCAAAAGAAGATCTAATCGGAAGATCGCCTCTAAAGTTCCTAGAACCCAGTTCCATTGAAAGCACCGTTGAAGACTTTGTGAAGGTTTTTAAGACGGGTTATGGGATGGGTGAAGGATATATGAGGTGTAAAAATGGATCCTATATCTGGTTGGAAGTTAGAGGGCGTTTATTTAAAGATGATAGTGGAAAACAAAAGGTTTTATTGATTGCACGAGATATATCTGAAAGAAAAGCTTTAGAAGAAGCAAAAGCAAATTATATGTATATCTTAGAACAAGAAGTCGAAGAAAAAACCAAAGAACTCAAAAGAGAAACAAGAGAATTACAAATGACACTTCATAATCTAAAGGCCACACAAAAAAAGTTGATCCAATCAGAAAAACTCGCCTCTATAGGGCTATTATCTGCAGGAATTGCCCACGAAATTAATAATCCTCTTATGGGAATCATTAATTATGCTCAAATCCTGATTAATGAATTAAAAGATATTCCAGAAATCGTTCTGGATCAAAAACCCTTTTCATTTCTTTCCAATATCGTGAGGGAGGGCAGTAGAATATCTGAAATCGTCCGGGGATTACTTACTTTTGCACGAGAAGATAAAGGATCGTATTCTCTTACAGATCTCTCTGACCTTTTTAACTCTGTAATCTCACTTCTGTCTCCAAAATTCAAAAAATATGTTATTGATATTCAATTCAACCTCGAGAAAAATCTCCCTAAAATTCCTCTGAAGAAACCAAACATACAGCAGGTCATTTTCAATATATTACAAAACGCTACTGACGCATTGAACGAGAAATTTGGAGAATGCAGTGATAAAGGTTTAAAAACAATTTCAATCAAAGCATCTATTATTAAGAAAGATGAGAAAGAATATCTTAAAATTGCAGTACGGGATAATGGCCAAGGAATAAAGGAACCAATTTTGCCTAAAGTTCTCGATCCTTTCTTCACCACCAAACCAGAATCAATAGAACATGGTGTGGGGTTGGGGTTAAGTATTACCTATGGAATTATCAAAGATCATGGTGGCGACATTGAAATCCATAGTGAATGGGGAAAATACACCGTTGTAAATATTCATTTACCAACAAAACAGTCTCTTGTTGATGATTAAATGTAATATCTTAAATAAAAATTGGTATTTATTCTAATCCTCTATTTCTATGAAAGGATCCTCAATTTCATTGCCAAAAAGTCTGTCTTGAAGCTGAAGAATATGATTAATGATATTCTTCAAGTGTTCGTGTTTAACTGGCTTTTTTAAATAGTCATAGGCTTCCAATCGTATCGAATCAACCAAAGTTGGCACATTTGGATAGCCTGTCATGATAATTACTAATCCATCCCGCTCTAATTTTTTAATCAGCTTGATTAAATCTAATCCATTTTTTCCAGGTAAAAAAATATCTATAATATAGAGATCATAATTATTTACTCGAATATTATCAACAGCCTCTTGAAAATCCATGACACTAGTCACATCATGACCGTCTTTTTCTAACATCCACGTCAGGGTTTCGCAAATGGATTCTTCATCATCCACAACCAGAACTTTTACCATTTTTCCACCTATTCCATCAACTTTTAAATACCTTGACAAAAAATTTCTTCAACCATTTCTTTAGCTCCTACAAACTTCGATCGATTTCCATCCCAACTTTCCAGATCACTCATATATTTTCTTTCAAATTCGGATATTAGTAATTCTAATCTCTCTTTAAGATGTAAGGGTTTTTTATTCGAAATTAGAAAACCCCAGACTTTTCCTCCATACTTGAAGTGGAATTTAAGGTCACCTAACGAGATTTCCTCCACTGTTTTGCCCTTCTTCGTTATACTCCCAATTGATGTTACAATCCCGGAAATAACACATGAAACCAGATGATCTTTAGGATTCTCGCCATCCGGTTCAGTTCCACATTTGTAAGTATATAAATTCCTACCGCCTGGTGAGAGCAAGTAAATATGCAACGTCATTTCAACTACTTCCGGTTCATTATGGGACAAACACACCAAAATCAACTTGAGAAGCTGAGCTTATTTAATAAGATTTATGGGAAAAAAAGCCTCTACTCCTAGTAAAATCTTGAACAAAATAGAATACAAGGAGTCCATTTTGATCGTTTTAAAAAATAAATTTCCATCAAAATGGTAAATTCCCCTTTTTCTATATTGAAAACCTATTCCAATCTAACAACAAAAATAAATAAATTAAGATAGAGTGTTATAATAAGGACTCCAAAATTGAAAGCTCCCAGCAGGATCTTTTGGTTATTTTAATTTAGGATGGGGTATTAATGGTTGAAATGGAAACAATTTATCCCTTATTCTTGGATAATATAACTGATCTCATGATTCACTTTGAATCTTCAGACAAAAAAATAACATGGGTAAATCAAGCCGTCGCTGACTATCTTAACTTACCAAAAAACCAAATTATTGGAAGTTTTTGTTATAAAATCTTATGTCAAGATGACCAAAATTGCGAAAATTGTCCTGTAATTAAAGCATTTGAATCAAAAAAGCCCGAAGATCTTGAAATATTAATGCCTAATGGAAGGTATTGGATGCATCGGGCGTTTCCGGTAACCAATCAGAATGGCGAGATGATCGGTGTTCTCAAGCTTATAAGGGATATAACCGAAAAAAAACTCATTGAACAGAAACTACAAGCAGAAGGAGATTTATTTAAGATTCTCATGGATGGATTAACCCACGCCCAAATTGGCATTGATATCATTGGCATTGATTTCAAGGTTCTCTTTCAGAATCAACTCCTAAAAGATAGATTTAGTGATCTGACTGGAAAAATATGCTACAAAAATTACATGGGACGTGAAGAACCTTGTGATTTTTGTCCAATGACGCGAGTAATAGAACGTGGGAGTCTCGAACGTCAAGAGTTAACTGCATTAGATGGAAAAAATTATGAATTATTCTGCGCTCCCCTTCCTCATCCTGACAGTACAATAGACAAGGTGGCACATGTGGTAATTGATGTTACTCCATTTAAGGAAGTAACACAGGCGTTACGTCTCTCTGAAGAAAAGTACCGCAATATTATTGAGAATGTGAATGATCCGGTCATCATTATAGGTCTAGATGGAAACTTACATTATGTTGCGCCCCAATTGTCTCAAATTTTAGGAGGCATCGAAGTTGGTAATGATGTTACTTCAGTAATGAAATTGATCCACCCTGATGATGTAACGGTTCTATGGGATGATCTTCAACGAGCATTTCAAGATAAAAGTATCCGCGAGGGTGAAGAATCTGAATTCCGAATGCGCCATAAAGATAGTCATTATCTTTGGTTTAGAACTTCTACAAAAAATCATTTTGATTCAGAAGGAAAGGTAACTGGTTTTATTACTGTCTTAAGGAATATCACGGAACGAATGCAGATGGAAATGGATTTACGACAATCTGAAGCAAAATACCATGATTTGTATAGTCGCGCACCAGTTGCGTATTTTTCAGTCAGAATTGATGGTGTGATAGTGAATGCCAACAAGGCTGCTGAAAATCTTCTCGGTTACAAATTAGAGAAACTACGGGGAATGAAACTCTTTGATCTCTATGCAGAGAAATCAAAAGCAAAAGCTAAACAATTACTCGAACAATTTAGGGTTGGAATCCCTTGGGAATCTGAGGAAATGGTCTACCAGAGAAACGATGGAACAGATATTTATGGACTTCTCTCTGTTAATCCAATTAAAAATGAAATAGGTGAAGTTATAGAAAGTCGCTCAGTTGTAGTGGATATTACACAGCGAAAACAAGCAGAGCAAGCACTCCGGGAATCGGAACTGAAATATTCAACCGTCGTAGAAAATACGAAGGACGGAATACTTATTCTGCATAATGGGCTGTATAAATTTGCAAATAAGGGGATGGCGGAAATGTCGGGCTATTCAGCTGAAGAACTTATTAACATGCCCTTTTTGAACCTAGTTGCCCCTGAAGATCGAGATCTTCTTACCAAACGATATCAATTACGAATGGCTGGTGGAGATGTTCCTCAAGTTTATGAGACGAAAATGTTGTGTAAAGATGGAACAATAAAAAATATGGACGTAATTACTAAAGTCATTCAATTTGAAGGCGAACCTGCGGTCTTGGGCACCATTCACGATATTACAGAGCGAAAATTAGAGGCAGATCTTATTAAAAAAGAGAGAGATAAAGTCCAAACGTATTTAGATATTGCAGGTGTCATGCTGCTTGTTATAGGGCGAGATCAAACCATCCAGCTTATTAATAAAAAAGGGTGTGAAATCCTAGATGCAGAAGAAGCCGATCTCATCGGTAAGAATTGGTTCGACAATTTCCTCAGAAAAGAAGAAATAAGTGAGGTCAAAGCTGTTTTTAATGAGTTGATGGCTGGAAATATTGCTCCCGTTGAGTATTACGAAAACTCTGCTATTACTAATAGTGGGAAAGAAAAGATCATTGCGTGGCATAATACTGTTTTGAAAGATGAGACGGGCGAACTTATTGGAACGTTGAGCTCTGGCGAGGATATCACCGAACGGAAGCGGGCATTACAACAACTGAAAGATTCTGAAGAAAAATTTGCAAAATCATTCCATGCTGCTCCTATTCTTATGGCAATTACTAGGCAACCAGACGGGTTCATTATCGATGTGAATAACAAATTTATTGAAATATTGGGATATAAACGGGAAGAACTTCTTGGTAGGACTACACTGGAGCTAGATCTTTGGGTGGACCCAAAACAACGACAGAAGTTCCTGAATACTCTTCAGGAAAACAATTACGTTCGTGATGTTGAACTAAAAGTAAGGACTAAATCAGGTGACATCCGTTGGGTGCTTTTTTCAGGGGAAGTTATTAAAATGGGCGAAAAACCATATTTAATTACCATTGCGAATGACATTACGGAGGCGAAGTTGGCAGAAGATGCATTGCGGGAGAGCGAGGCGCGTTTCAGATCTTTCACCGAAAATGCCCCCGACTTCGTGATGCAGCTCGGTCATGATGGGACCATTCAGTTCATAAACAGGACGCATGAGGGACTCAACCCGGAGAGTGTAGTGGGATCTCTGGTATTTTCATGGATTCCAGAGGACTACATTCCGACGTTCAAGCGGGCACTATCACAAGTGTTCGAAACAGCACAGGCGCGAGTCGTAGAACACGCAGCGTGGGATGCACAGATGAAGATGCGCTGGTACTCCTCCCACCTGGGTCCCATCGGAGAGCTTGGTAATGTGACCAGCACAATCGTCGTAGCCCGTGATATCACCAAACGAAAACTTGCTGAACAACAACTCAAGGTATCTGAGGAAAAATATTCTACCCTCGTGGAACAGGCCCAAGTTGGCGTGGTTATTATCCAAGATTTCATTTTTCAATTTTCAAATAAAGCATTTTCCGAAATGACGAGTTATTCCATTGAAGAATTAATGGATATGTCATTTTGGAAGATCAGCCCTCCAGAACTTCACGAAATTGGGAGAGAACGAATGAACTTAATTCTCAATAACAAAATATATACTCCATTTGAAACAACAATAAAGTCTAAAGACGATAGAATTATAGATATTGAAGTCTCTGCAAGAAGAATCATCTTCAAAGGACGACCTGCGGTATTGGGAACGATACATGATATCACCGATCGTAAGCAGGCAGCGTTGAAACTCAAAGAATCAGAGGAAAAATATCGAATGTTGTTTGAGGGCGCGAATGATGGTATCTGTCTCTTAGATCCTTATGCGGTCATTGATACGAACGAGTATATACTAAATATGTTTGGATATGATGAAAAACAGGAAGTAATTGGTTTAGAACCCTGGGAGGTTTCCCCTCTAAACCAGCCCGACGGTAGAAATTCAAAGGAGAAAGTAAGAGGATTGATCGATAAATGTTTGGAGGGTAAACCACAGCGATTTTATTGGACACATCGTAGAAAAGATGGAAGTCTGTTCGACACTGAAGTTTCTTTGAATCGGATTTTGCTCGAAAACAAGTACTTCACTCAAGCAATTGTTCGAGACATTACGGAGCGCAAAGAAGCAGAGTTAAAGCTGAAAGAATCCGAAGAAAAGTATCGCCTCATCACAGAAAATGCGAATGACATGCTTGCTGTAATAAATGAAAGCTTCGAATATGAATATATCAATGAACCTTTCACGAAAATATTAGGCTATTTCAGTGAGGAGTTCATTGGAAAAAATAGAATTGATATTTTACACCCAGATGACCTTGATGCAGTACGTAAGGCAATGAAAATTCTATTTGATAAATATGAAGTATTATTAGAAGTTCGCCTTCGGAAGAAAAATGGACAATATATTTGGACTGAAATTTATGGTAAGACATTCTTAGACACCGAAGGAACGCGAAAGGCGCTCTTAGTAGGAAGGGATATCACGGAACGGAAAGCCCTGGAAGAAGCACAACAAAACTATACTCAAAAATTAGAGAATGAGGTCAACACTAAAACAAAGGAACTTCAAAATGAAACTACCCAATTGCAAAAAACTTTAACAGATCTAAAAGCTGCCCAAGAACAATTAATCCAATCTGAAAAATTAGCTTCTATTGGATTATTAGCCGCAGGGATCGCCCACGAGATCAATAATCCACTAATGGGCATCATCAATTATGCTCAAATAATTAACGATGAACTAGTAAAAAATGAATCCATTGATTTATCTGTTAAACCCTATTCCTTTATTGAGAAGATAACAAAAGAAGGGGAACGCATTGCTGAAATTGTCCGTGGTTTACTCTCATTTGCTCGCGAAGATAGAGGCGAATTTGTGTTCGTGGATGTTTCTGAGATCATAAATTCTGCGGTTTCACTTTTAATTCCAAAAATCAAGAACTCTCAAATAGATTTGGAACTTAAATATGATGAGAAAACACCCAAAATCCCAGTACAACCCCGAAATATTCGCCAGGTTTTTCTGAATGTACTTCAAAATTCAATTGCTGCCCTAAACGAAAAATTCGAGGCATCTGAAAAAACCCATCAAAAGAAAATAGTCGTAAAAACTTCAGTCCTAAGTAGAGAAAATAAAGATTATACGATGATAGAAATAACAGATAATGGACAAGGCATCAAACCTGAACATTTACCGCAAATTTTTGACCCTTTCTTCAGTACAAAGGAAAAATCCAAGGATGGGGGTATTGGGTTAGGCTTAAGTATCTCCTACGGGATCATCAAGGATCATAATGGGACAATTGATATCCAGAGCAAATGGAATCAAGGGACCACGGTTGAAATATTATTCCCCCTTAAGAAAGAATAAGTCCATGAACTATAATATGCGCTTCTTCATTTCTCTTTAATGAATAAGTACCTTTTTTCTCTCTAATGGCAAAGTAAATTCAATTGATGTATTTTTTTTCCACTTACTTCGCATCTTAATGTCTCCACCATGGGATTTAATGATACTCTGAGATATGCTCAGTCCTAACCCGGTTCCATGTTCTTTTGAATCGGATTTCGTGGTAAAAAACGGTTTGAATACATCCCTCAGGTGTTTTGCCTGAATTCCAATCCCGTTATCCGTGATTCTAACCATCCCGTATTTCCTCTTCTGTCTATTTATCAGGGATGTTTTGATAGAGATATTTTTCACTCCATTTTTTGTGGTTAGACCGTATTTTTCGTTTAACGCATCAATGGAGTTTTGAAGCAGGTTTAAAATGACCTGTTGAACGTTTCGCACTCGCATAGGTATCTTTGGGATATCCTTTTGATACTCTAAATCAATCTTTACTTGTGCCTGTTTTAATTTAGGATATAATAACGAAATGGATGAATTTATCACATCTGATAAATCTACTGTGGTAAAATTTCCCGTATCTTCACGGGAGAATGCTAATAAATCTGCAACAATTTCTGAAATCCGTTCCCCTTCTTTTATCATCTTCTCAATAAAAGAGTAGGGTTTAGTCGATGTATCAACAGTTTTATTAGTGTTGAGTTCATCTTGGATAATTTGCGCATAATTGATGATGCCCATTATGGGATTATTGATTTCATGGGCTATTCCCGCTGAAAGTAATCCAATGGAAGCAAGTTTTTCAGATTCAATTAAACGTTTCTGAATGGTCTTTAACTCATTTAATGTATTTTGTAGTTGTTTTGTCTCCTTTTGAAGCCTTCTAGTTTTTTGCGTAACCTCTTTTTCTAAATCTTTCATATAATTCTTTCGAGATTCCTCAAGCGCTTTCCTTTCAGATATATCCCTAGAAATCGTTAGAATTAACTCTTTCCCATTGCTATCAGTATATTTTGTGAGAGTGGCTTCAAACCATTTTGATGTACCATTTTTATGGGTTAATCGCAATTCTGTTTTAGCCTCACCTTTGTTAAGGCATTTATTATGGGCTGCTTTGAGTGAGATCACGTCTGAACGATTAATATATTTCAAAAGAGATAAATTATTAAAGTCGTTTGTTGAGTATCCTAGTAATCTTCGATGTGGTTCTTGATTTAAATACAATAAATTAAACTCTTTATCCGTAACCGCAATTAAATCATTTGCATTTTCCGTAATGAGCTTATATTTTTCTTGAGATGCTTGAAGCTCATGTTCGACTTTTTTTCGAGGTGTAATGTCAAGCGTATATTCAATTAATTGTATAATTTTTCCATCTTTATCAAAAATTGGAAATCCATGTAACTCCAACCATGAAGTATTTCCTTTTGAGTCAGTATGCAGATGAGTCACAACTACAGGTTTCCTTGTTTTTTTAATTATATCAAGAGGACATTGATGGGTATCCTTTTGACAGGGGGTGTCAGATTGATGCGTCAGGGAATAACAGGTGCCATTCCCCTGAAGATTACCCAATTTCGCTGTTGAATTTGCCATTACAATTTTATAATTTTCAGCATTAATAACATAAAAAGGATTAGTTATCGATTCAAGAATATTTCTTAAAAATTCATTTTGTATAGTGATGGTATTTTCTGCTTGCCTGTAGATACGGCGAACTTCCGCCTCGCGTAGTTCCCGTTCAATAGCAGGAATCAAGCGTATAAATTTTCCTTTCCTAACGTAATCGTGGGCACCGGCTCGCATGAGTTCTACTGCAGTTTCTTCGCTAATGGCTCCGGAGACAATAATAAATGGAACATCGATTTCACTTTCTTGTAACAAATTTAAGGCATCCATTCCATTAAAAGGGGGCATTGAATAATCCGAAAGGACAACATCCCACTCTTTTCCTTTAAGCTCGGTCATCATAGCTTCTGGTGTTTGGACACGTTCATAAATCGGGTTATAGCCTCCATGTCTTAGCTCATTCAACAATAGAACTGCATCATCTTCTGAATCTTCAATAATTAATACTCGGAGGGGTTTCTTCATTTTCGGAATCACTCATGAGGCGGTGGTACGTTCAAAACTAGCCAATATAGACCCAATTGTTTCACAGCATCAGAGAATTGTGAGAAATCGACTGGTTTGCGGATATAACTATTAGCTCCAAGATTATAGCTATCAACTATGTCTTGTTCCTCTTTCGAGGAGGTGAGAATAACCACAGGAAGCAATTTTGTTCGTTTATCTCCACGAACTCGTCGCAAAACCTCTAAACCATTCACCTTTGGTAGCTTTAAATCCAATAAAATAATTTCAGGTAATTCAGTTTTATCTTGGTCTGAATATTTTCCAGTTTTAAAAAGGTAATCTATCGCTTCGGCTCCATCTCGAACTACCAGAACATCATTTAAAATTTTATTTTTTTCAAGTGCTCTAAGCGTTAAAACCTCATCATCTGGATTGTCCTCCACCAATAATATAATTTTTTCTTTCATTTTTCTTTATCACATTTTCAAGTTTCATTATTTTCAATTATAGGATTGATCGTGAAATAAAACGTGGCACCTTGCTCAACGGCGCCTTCAGCCCAAATTTCACCCCCATGTCGGTGAATTATGCGCTGAACTGTAGCAAGTCCTATGCCCAAACCATCAAATTCAGACTCCGAATGAAGGCGTTGAAATGGTCCAAAAAGCTTACCAGCGAACGTCATGTCGAAGCCTGCCCCATCATCACGCAAGAAAAAAGCTGATTTGCCATTTACTTGTTGAACACCAAATTCAATAACGGCATGAGCATGTTTTGATGTAAATTTCCACGCATTGCTCAGTAAATTTTCGAGAACTAATCTTAATAGCTTTGAATCCCCCTTTACAACTTGTTCAGGTAAAACCTTAATCTCAACCTCTCTTTCCGGCTCATTCGTTTGCAATTCGTTCAGAAGCTTTAAAGTTAATTTACTGAGATCAACATCATCTATCCGCAGCTTTCTCCGAGAAATATGTGATAGATGTAATAGATCATCAATGAGTTGCGACATACGTTGGCTTGCTGCACGTATTCGATAGAAATATTTTTTACCCTGATCATCTAAAGAATTAGAATAATCTTCTAAAATCATTTTACTGAAGCCATCAATCGCACGAAGGGGCGCCCGGAGATCATGTGAAACGGAATAGGAGAAACTTTCTAATTCCTTAACAAGTGATGTTAGTTGTTTTGTGCGATCTGTCACTAATTCTTCAAGATGTTCCTGATACTTTAAAACCTTGAACTCTGCTTCTTTACGTTTTGTGCTATCTATCAAAGTAGATAGTAAGGCATCTCGTCCCTGATAATGAATATTCGAAGTATAAACGTCGAGCCACTTCACCTTACCTGATTTTGCAATAAATCGATATGTTGTAGATGGCCTCCCAAATTTTTTTCCGCTCATATGTCGTATCATTTGGTTCATTATAAATTCCCGGTCTTCTGGATGGACTATGTTGAAAAGCTCATGTGCATCCCAAGTAGTCATTTCCTGAATAGAAAATTCAACTATATTAGACATTGTATGATTTACGTATTTTACGACTCCATCCTGAATGATACCTATTCCCATTACTGATTGTTCTGCAATAGTTCTAAATTTTTCCTCAGATTCTGACAGCTTTTCTTCTGCTTCCTTTTTATCAGTTATGTCAATTAAGGTAATAAAATCCGCATTTTTTCCCCTAAATTTTATAGTTTTTGAATAGACCTCTAACCAGACGGTTTTTCCAAGTTTTGTAATGACCCTAAGTTGATAGTTCGTTATAGTATTTCTATCTCCAAGTTGTTTTTTTCTACCTTGTTCTACGGCTCTTTCTCTGTCATCAGGGTGCAGGAGTTTAGCAAACCCCTCCATTGGTAAAGCTAGAAATTCCTCTACAGAATATCCCAAAAGATCTGCAGATCGTTGGTTGGCATATTTAATAAAACCCTCCTGAATTATAACTAGACCCATCAATGATTGCTCCGAAATAGTCCTAAACTTCCCTTCCGACTCTCTCAACCTTTGCTCTACATGAACGCGGTTACAAACAAGACTTAGTTGCCCTATAAGTCCCTGAACTACGTCTCTTAGGTCTTCAGAAATCATTTCTTTTTTATGGGATGCAATATTAATGCAACCAATTGGGCGTCCCTTATGAGTAATAGGCAATATTGCAAGGCTTTTTATACCCTCACGGTTTAAAATATCTTCTGGGGGCGCAGTTTTCAGCATATCTTTGCTTAATAACAATGATTTCCCATCATTAATTAGCTTAATGCGCGGGTCATCATGATGGATATGAGAAACTGCTTGAACAAATTGTTCAGAAAGTCCCATATGATAATATAAATCCATATCTCCATCAAAAATATTACTGATATATACTCCTCCTGAATCGAGTCCAGAAACATCAAGAATGCTGTTAAAAATTACGCTGACTATTTCTTTAATATCCTCAAGTCCTAATTTCTCCATTTCTATCATCTAAACCCCAACCATCAATATCTTTCTTGAAGCCTTTTTAGTTATTTATATGCTTTCAAATTCTAATCAATTTATTATAATATCTTATATTTTTATCACGACTCTAATTTCAAAAATCATTTACCTAATAATTTAAGCGATTGCTCAATAGTTCTTTTCAAATCCTCTTCTTTAATTGGTTTCATGATATAATCGTACGTATCTAGGCGGATGGATTCCACCAAGGTCGGAATATTTGGATATCCCGTGATAATAATCACAATTCCCTCCTTTTTCAGATCTCTAATTAATCTAATAAGATCTAATCCATTTTTTCCTGGGAAAATCAAATCGATAAAATAAATATCAAAATGGGTTTTTTTAATCAATTCTTCTGCTTTATCAAAATCCATCTCACACGTAACACTATAACCATCCTTCTCCAGAATCCAAGTCAGTGTCTCACAGATGGATTTCTCATCATCCACAATTAATATACTTACCATTTTTACTCAGGCAGGATTTTGTTCGACAATAATTTAAAATTCACTCTCTCCTGTTACTCAATAAGGATTTCGATAAATGTATAAGGGATAAAAATTTCAATTCAAAATCTCGAAAGGGTTAAAATGAATTAGCGAAAGATCCATTTTGGATCATTTTTTCAAAAAATCTCAACTATTTGTATATTTAGTTTTATGAAATGCGGTACTAAGAATTAAAAAAATGAAAATACATTTTGAGGATGAAAGGCTAATCAGAAGTGAGTAGATAGTCAGCTTTTAATAACTGGGGCTTAATATTATAAACGGAAGTGTAGGAATTAGAAAAATGTTAACAGCCAATTTTTCTTGTGATTGAAATGCCACGGACAAAAGGAGCAAAACCGGTTCAGTATAAAAATTTTTTACTATCTATATTTGATATGTGGCAACTCCTTAATCAAGATATCCCCCAAAAAATAGAAAATGAACAAGTTAAACAAGAATTAGTAGAAGAACGTGAGAGAAAACTTGGCTCAAAAGGGATAAAAAAAACAAATACCTTTTCTTCAACAGAAATATCTGTAATAGAGGAACTGGCCTCGAACCCTAGAAAATCTTACGTCAACATTTCGAGCAATTTATCATTATCCCGGCATACGGTAAAGAAAAAGATTGAAGAAATGTTGAAACATGATAAGTTACGGTTCTTCTTGGGAATAAATTATCATAAACTCAATCTTGATTTAGTTGTCCTTACAATTAATGTAACCAATTTAAAATATTTAAATGATTTATTTCATAATCTACAGGATTGTCCGAGAGTCTTTTCGATTGTAAAAGATATTTCAAAGAGTTGTGTTCAAATTATCGTTGGAATTGAGAAATCTAGTGAAAATGTAGCCAATCAATGTGTGAATTTTATTGAACGAATACATTTAAATGAGAAGGTTAAAGAATGTTCAATAACCTACCTTTATCCTGATATTTATCCACATTTTGTGAGGTTTTCATCTAAAAATCTTCCTCAAAAAAGTTCAATTTCACCATGTGAGGTGGATTGCGCACTCTGTGACAAATATATCAAAGGTAAATGTGAAGGTTGTCCCGCATCTACAGTTTATCATGGGGATATATTTAAGAAATTATAACAAAGGGGGGCATCATGGAAACAACACGAATTAAATCTGGACTTCCTGCATTGGATAAATGTATTGGTGGTGGATTTATTCATCCTTCTACAATTCTAGTGGTTGGACCACCCGGCTCTGGAAAAACCACGTTTTCTTGGCAATATCTTACTGAAGGAGCAAAACATCGTGAGAAAGGCATTCTCTTCTCCACCGTAAGTGAGGCTTCTTCGTCGTTGATTCAATTTGCATCCAACTTCTGGTTTATTGATTCTAAAATAATTGGAAAGAAAATTTTCATTGTTGATTTAAACCAGCAAATAAATACCTACAAAACTGGAGACGAATTCCTTGATGCCATTGATGAAAAAATCAAGAAATTTAATATCAAAAGAATTGTCATCGATCCCATCAACCTCATCCAGCTGGCAATTCCGGATATTAAAAAATATCGATTTTTCATCTTTGAACTATCAAAATACATTAAGGATAAAAAAATTCATGCGCTAATTACTGCCGAATTGTACGCGCCTAATGATTTTCACTGTCATGAAGCCTTTATTTCTGATGGTACTATTCTCTTACAGAATGATCAGAGGGGGCGAAAAATTCAAAGAAATTTAACGATTGTTAAAATGCGAGGCACTTATCACGAACTGGAGCCCATTGAATATTTAATTACAAAAAATGGTATCGAATTGAAAAGCTTGAAATGAAAAGGTGATGCTTATAGTAAAGATCCTGATAGTTGATGATGAGGAATCCATCTGTGAAACGCTGACTTGGATGTTAGAAAAAGATGGCCATGATGTTACTAGTGTAATGGACTTTGAGGAGGCTGCACAAATTATCAAAGAGATTGAGTTTGATATCTTTTTTATCGATTTAATCCTTCCTGGAGGAAATGGTATAAACTTAGTTAAATTAATCCGGGATTTAAAGAAAAAAGGGGTGGTAATCATTATCACAGGTTACCCGAATATTCCGACCTTGGTGGATTCCATTCGGTTAGATACGTACGATTATATCAAAAAACCTATTAATAAAGCAGATTTAGAAAAGATTGTAAATCAAGCTATTTCCAAATAACTTCTTTTTTAAATTAACAAAACTTCTAAATTAAACGATGTTACTCAGGCATTTAGAAAATTGCTAAATAAGTAATTACTCAAATATGAGTAGTATATCTTGTATTTTCTCCGATTTTTAGATGCCCACTATTAAAGTAGACTTCTTTTTAAATAGAAAATTCGAAAAAAAATGTAATATCTTATTGGTTTGAAATCACTTCAAAAAATTACATAATGTCATTATTTTACTTTTTCAAACCTCTCAAAATGTTAATGTTAGATCTCAATTTTTTTCCCAACCATTAAAGTTCCCTCCTCATTCAATCTTGCTAAAGAGAATTAACTCCCATTAATTGTCTTTTATCGATCCAAACAAACCAGGGATAAAAAAAACGTTGGGATGAAAAAAATTGAACTATATACGAAAAAAAAGAAGCAAAAAAGTAATTACCGACAAAACCAGAGGTTCAACATGTCACTATTTCCCACAATCCACATGGAGGCAGTGAACCCATGAAAATACATGTAAGAATGATAATCGGATTTGCCTGTCTCATCGGATTAGCATCAGTAATTGGAATCCTGGGAATTGTGCAAATTAATTCCGTGAATGCAGAACTGACCAATATAACTGGAACCCAAATGGAAGCAATAGATAACATAATGGAAATACAAATCTGTGCCGATGAAATAATTAACTCGATGAATCACTATCTCGGGGGAAACACTTCTTATGAAACGACACTATTGGCTGCACACGCGGAACTTGATGTAATGATGCTTGCGCTTTTTGATTTGGTACCCAAATTTACGACCGAGTTGAATCAAATAGATGTAATCCATGAAACATTTGTCCATCGCATTATCGATGTAAACACCGGCCTTCTTGACCTATATGACAACCTATGGGATATTATGGAGAACGATATTGATCCTTACATAGGCCCTTGGGAAGATGATATAATCGCGTTAGAAGCAGGAGAAACTAATAGCACCATGAAAGCAAATGCCTCGAAATTACAATGTTATTACATGGAAATGATGTATCTATACCATGCCTATTATGGGGAAGCTGAAGCAGCAATAATAACTGATTACGATACTGCAGCTGCAACTTTTGAAACCCATCTCGCTTTTCTAGCTGCTGGTGCCTCTAACCAAATCCTAGTCGCTACCATAACTTCGAACCACGCCGATTTCAAAACTGCCGCTAATGACACCTTTACTGTGATGCAACAAATTGCGACCGTAGAAGCTTCTATCTCTACAGAATTAACACAAATGCACGGGATGACGACTTCTTTAGAAATTCAAATCAATGTTGATGTAGAAGCCGCCAAAGATGCAGCCGCAAATGCCGTAAATTCAGCATGGCTACTCATAACCACAATAATTGGGGTAGCTGTCGGTATTGGCGTGGTTGTTGCTTGGATAACAGTGAGAAACACGACACGGATGTACCGGGATATGGAAAATATACTAACAGCGAGTAAAGATGCAAGTATTAATGTTGCAAACATGGCAACCGAGTTAGCGGCAAGTTCAAGCGAAGTTAATGCCTCTGCGGAAGAGATCGCGTCAACCACACAAGAAGTTTCAGCTAACACACAAACTCAAGTTAAATCCCTATCTGAAATCAGTAGCGCAGCCAACGAAATTAACGTACTTGCCCATGATGTAAAAGTATCTACTGATGATATCCGAAAAATCATGGATATCATCACAAAGATATCTGAACAAACCAATTTACTCGCATTGAATGCGAGTATCGAGGCGGGACGTGCAGGCGAACATGGCCGGGGTTTTGCTGTTGTAGCTGACGAAGTCCGTAAATTAGCTGAAGAATCAAAAGGAGCCGTTGGAAATACAAGTGAAAAAATATTGGACATCATATCCCGAATTGGGAACACAGTGGAATTAATTGGGAAAATCACAACTGATATTGAAGGGACCGTTGCGGCTGGTGAGGAGAACTCCTCTGCCATGGAAGAAATAAGTTCCTCGGCAGAAGAACAAACCGCTTCCATGGAAGAAATCACCGCGACTGCTAACCGATTAGGTGAACTGGCCGAAAAATTAAAAGAAACGTTAGGTTCGGTTGAAACCGACGCCGTAGTGCAAGAAAATCCAAAGTTTGCAAAAGCTACTGGGGTATAATGTAGATGCAACAAATACTAGGAACAAACAGTTGTGAAACATTGATGGAAGAAAATATTCAGGAAAAAAATAATGGGTTTACAAAAATTAACCCATCACTCTATTTTTTTATTTTAATACGGAGGAAAACTTGTTTTTTAATCATGAATCCTAATTACATATACAAGGTCGGAGAATATGGGAATAATGTGTGCTTTGACTGAGCCGAATTATCTAAAAATTCTAGGAATTGGCTTAATTAAGGTTTTGAAAATGAACGAACAATTTCAAGTTCTTCTTCAGAAAGGGCTCAGTTTCCCTCTGATTCAAAATTTATTTGAATTATTTAAAAGTGAAATTTGTGAAAACAGTCAAGGAACTTCAATCGTCCCTTTGGATGATTTTTCAATTTTCTTGAATTATTTTGAGAATCCTAATGAGGAAAAATTAGTAATGATTTATATGTACGATAAAGATAATTCAGATATTTATTCACAGTTATATCTTCATTCTCTGAAAATTAAGAAATCAATATTCTCAAATTCATCCATTTCTGAATTAAAAAAGAGTGTAACCAATACAATTAATATTCCAAAAACGAATGGAGTTAAAGGACTTTATATTCTGGGTCTTTCAGGAATACCCTATTTCTCTAAAACCCACAAAAAAGAAAATGATATGGATGATTCTCAACTAGTTGCCGGCCTGATTTCTGCCTTATTTTCTTTTTCCCAACATCTTATAGGGGAAAATTCGGGCGGACAACTTAAAGAAATTAATTTTGGGAACCAAGTTTTTTATACAATAACTAAAGGAGACGTTATTTTTGTGTTTTTAGTTGAAAATATGACTCCTTTGGTTCGAAGATACATGTACATTTTAGCTGATGAATTTTTAGATACTCATCAACAAGATGTGAAAAATTTCCATGGTAATATATCGCCATTTAGATGCTTTGGAGAAATTATTGATCAATATTTTATAATATAGAGGTAAAAATGTGAGGAAATAAAAATGATGCAAGAATCCGTTTTTGAAAAGAGTGACCAACTCTCTTTTATTATAATAGAAATTGGTGGAGAAGAATTTGTGATCGACCTTCTTGAAGCCAAAGAAATAATTCAAGTGGGTCAAATAAGGCGATTACCTAAAAGTTTCGACTACGTTGAAGGAATCTACAACTATCGGGGTGATATTATTCATATAATTAACCCCAAAAAGAAGTTGAAGATTGAACAATATAAGTTTTATAAAACTGAAGCTGCTGCCGAAGAGAATAATGGATCCGAGCTGAGTTTTATCATTATTGTTTCAATCGCTAATAAATATTTAGGGTTTTTGGTCGATCGCATAATAAATGTTGCCCATGTAGCATCAGAAGCTATAATCGGGCTGAACCCTATTGTTCAGACAAAAGTGAATGTAGATTTTATTAAAGGAATCGTCAAATTTGAAGACCGCCCTAGAATTTGGCTGAATTTGAAGAAAGTACTTTCAGAATCTGAAAAATCTCTTATAAAAAGTGAAATAATTAAATAAATAGAATGGAGGCTTGAAATATGACTGAAAAGAAACAAGTATTAATTGTAGATGATGCACAATTCACCAGGACCATGTTACGAAAAATAATTCAGACGTTAGACTATGTAGAAATCTGCGGTGAAGCTAAGAATGGTAATGAAGCGCTGGTGCAATATAAAAAATTGAAGCCAGATCTCGTTACAATGGATTTAGTTATGCCTGAAAAAGGTGGGATCGAAGCTATTGAAGACATCAAAAAAGTCGATAATATGGCCACAATTATTGTAGTATCCGCACTGGGTCAGGAAGCCTTGGTCTTGGAAGCAGCTCAGAAGGGTGCAAAGGATTTCATTACAAAACCTTTCAAAAAAACCCAAATTTTCGAGGTCATGGAACGAATTTTTAATCACAAAGGAAATGCGTAATGAAAGTAGAAATTGAATATAACTTAAATTGAGGTTGAAAAATGCAAAAAAAGGAAGATATTAAACTGTTTCTCAGTGAGGCTGAAGAGCTTATTCAGCAAATCGAAGATGCAATCCTAGCCTTGGAAGAAAAACCAAAAAGCAAAAAGCCCATCCAAGAGATGTTTTTTGCTTTCCATACTTTAAAAGGTCTAACTGGAATGGTTGGACTTGAAAACCTATCTCGATTTTGCCATCAGTTTGAATCATTTTTAGAAAAAAATAAGGAAAGTAAAAAAACAATAAAAAGAACTGATGAATTCATTACCTTTTTATTCGAAGGCCTAGATGTACTGAAGACGATGACGAAGCGTATAAAAAATAAAGATCTATCTGATTTAGATACCCAGTTTCTCACTGAAATTGGTGCCAACTTCGAGGAATTCGACCAAGACTACGAAGTTTCCTTCATTACACCATTAAATTCGAAAGAATTTAAGGTCCTCTCAACGAAAAAAGGATCTAAATTCTATAAAATCTATATTCGAATTGATGCGACGTGTGTCTTCAAAAAAGTTCGATCATTTATCATATTTAGAGCGCTAAATAAAATAGGTCGTATAGTTTCAAGTCAACCTGCGCCAGAGTTACTCGAAAAGGGTCAATTTGAATCCGATTTTGTGTTTTACTTTATGACTAAGTATGAAGATACCAAAATACTTCATGAATTAAATCAAATTTTAGAAATTGAAAATAAAGTTATAACAAAATTATCAGTAAATCAGTTTAAATCTGTAATTGAGGAGTTGGATTCAGTAGCACCTCTCCCCCACCCTCAGCCTCAATTTGAATTCGAGGAAGAAGTTTTTCAAGAGGATTCAGTTGCTGAATATGAAATTGAAGAAGAACTAGATATTACTTCAACAATCGAGCATACAATCGAAGAGTCAGAAACGAAAATCACAGGTGTCAAAGTTGACATTGAAATTCTGGAACGACTCATGAACTTGTTTGGAGAACTTGTAATTGCAAAGAATCAAGTAAATCAGATTTTAGAGGTAAAACAAGTTTGGGAAGTCAATAGACTTCTGGATAATATGGACAAACTGTTCCTTGAGATCCAAGAGATAATCTTTCAATTAAAACTTGTCAAAGTTGGCTCAATTTTTCGAAGATATAGACGGATGGTGCGAGATCTTTCAAAAGAGCATGGAAAAGATATTAAGTTTGATTTAATAGGAATGTCGGTCGAAATTGATCGTAAGGTATTAGAAGAATTATCTTCACCTATTATCCACTTGCTCCGAAATGCAGTTTATCATGGGATTGAAGATCCATCAGTACGAAAATCGAAAAATAAGCATCAACAAGGCCATTTACAACTTCGTGCTTATAGACAGGCAGGCTCTATACATATTGAAATAGAAGATGATGGCAGAGGCATTAATTATATAGCCATAAGACAAAAACTTGTTGAAAACAAACTCTATAATCTCGAAGAGGTAAATGAACTCCCTGAAGATACGTTAATTCAATATATTTTAATGCCTGGATTTTCCACCCTTGGCGATGCAGATATGACTTCTGGACGGGGAATGGGGCTTGCAATCGTTGCGGAAAAAATAAAGGAATTAGCGGGAACTATGAAAATTATATCAAAAACAAATCGTGGTTGTAAGGTTATTTTGAATGTACCCTTCACTAGAGCAATTTTAAATGCGCAAATGGTCTCTATTGCCGGCGATTTATTCGCTATTCCTCTGGAGAATATTAATCAGATTTATGCCTTTAACCGAAATCTATTTGAATACATTAAAGGAGATCAGTTTTACAGAATTGAATCGAAACTTGTCCCAGTCATTCGGATGAATGATTATTTTGAATTATATCATTCAAACACAGATGAAAATCTAAATGACGACAAGAAAAAGGTAGCAATTTGGTGTAAAAAAGACGAAGATAATTCTGCTATTCTTATTGTAGATGATGTATTGCAACAATTGGAAATTGTTGTCAAACCGTTTAGATCAAATTATTCTCATTTACGTGGCATTTCAGGTGTAACA